>CAIQRS010000016.1 GCA_903874275.1 uncultured Anaeromyxobacter sp. | reverse complement strand
GCTGCTACCCCACGCTCAGTTACGCCGACAGCCTCCACCGTTCCATTCCCAACCTCCTGGCCCCGCCCACGGGCCAAGAGATCAAGAACGCTCGGGATTGTCGATCCCCCCAGGTCCAGGCCCTAAGCTGATCGCGTCTCTAGGTCATCCGGGTCATGGGGGGCGTCATCGGAGACTTCGGGCTGCCGGAGGTGGCGAGGGTCATCCTGGACGACGACCGCGCGGCGCTCGGGATGGACCGGGAGGCATGCCTTCTGCACCTGCTCTTCCAGCGGAGCCTCGCCGTCCGCGACGAGGGGCCCGGGTTCGACGGCCCGAGGTCCCGGAAGAATGGGCGCTGATGCTGGGCGAGGTCACCGAGTCGCGCCGCGTCTGGCGCAACGCGCGACGCGACCTCCTCGATGATAGGGCGTGCGAGCCAGGCTCCCGAAGGACCGGAGAGCCCGTTCAACCGGTCCGGCTCTTCCCTGAGGCTCAGCGGTAGATCTCTCTACGATGGCCAATTCGGATCACGAGCACACGAACGGCGGTGTCCTCGATCGACACGACGATGCGAAACTCGCCGACCCTGTAGCGCCAGAGCGCGTTTGGCCCCACCAGCGCCTTGCCTGCGCTCCGTGGGTCATCGAGCTCCGCCAGCGTCTCCCGAAGGAACTTCGTGATGCGCCTGGCGACCTGCCGATCGAGCTTGGCGAGTGGCCTGGCCGCCGTCTCGGTGAGCTCAATCCTCCAGGCCAAGGTCCTTCTCCACCTCTGCCAGGGGGAAGACCTTCTCCTTGCCACTCCGCACGCGGTCGAGCACCTTCGACGCGAGGTAGTAGTCCTCGGCATCTTCCAGGCCGCTCTCGATGATCTCGCGCAGGTAGAAGGCCTTGGACCGTCCAGTCTTGCTGGCCAGGGTGGTCAGCCGCTTCTCGATGGCTGGGGGCAGTCGGATGGACGTAGGCATGGTTCTTCCTTCCCTGGTGACTACATGTATCTATCGCGACGCCACACATTCCGCCAGGGGGCGTCTCCGTAGGTAGGTTCCTTGGCCGACGATCGCTGACCCTGCCCACCACGCTGACCCCGGAGCCTCCCACCCCCGTCGGGCCATGGCCTCCCATGGCCTGGGCTCGGCCTGGAGGGCCGGTGTCGGCGCGAGTTGTAGAAGTGCCTGGACCCGGAATCGAACCAGGGACATGGGGATTTTCAGGCCTGGTACGGGAGTGGCCAAGGCCCCGGGATCCTCTGGAGAAACGGCGGAAGGGGAAGGCGACTGAAGCACATTTGTGTCAGCCGGACGCGGGGAGCGAGGGGCAGCTCTCGCTCTTCGTCGACGAGTGACAGGGCGCCATGCTCGGATCCGGCGCCATGGCGAAGTACGAGCTCGAGTTCTACGAGGACGAGAACGGCGACGTGCCGGTCCTCCGCTGGCTCCGGGAGGAGTTGACCCCGGCGAAGCGGCGGGCTCTCGGCCACGCCATGAATGAGGTCCTTCAGCTTCACGGCGTTGGGGTCTGTGCAACGAAGTTCGGCAAGCAGTTGGGCGAAGGGCTCTTCGAATTTCGGCTGGGGCGAGACCTGCGAGAGATCGCTCCTGTTGGGGAGACGGATTCCGGGAAGATCCTTCTCCGAGTCTTCTGCCACGCCCACGGCAAACGGCTCATCCTGCTCGTCGGTGGCTACGACAAGCGGGAGCACCCTTCTCCTCGGCGGCAAAACGCCGAGATCACGCTTGCTCGCGCACGATTGCGAGACTGGCGGAGGCGTCAGGCACCCGGTCGGGTTGACACCTGATGTGGCATGGCACATATTGAATCCCGACGGGCAGAGCAACGGGAGTATCGACATGAGCCACAAGTTCAGCGACTTCATGAAGGATCTCGAGGCGGAGGCCCGCCGCGAAGGGCCGAAGGCCGTCGCAGAGATGCGGGCGTTCGAGGCGCACTTCAAGCTCGCCGCCGAGCTCATTCTCCTCCGCAAGCGGCGCAAGCTCACCCAGCGACAACTGTCGACAAAGTCGGGAGTCCAGCAGGCGGAGATCAGCCGGATCGAAGGGGGAAGGGCCAACCCAACGGTCGCGACTGTCTTTGCGCTCGCGAAGGCCCTCGGCGGGGACCTCGCCATCCGTGCTCGGCCCGCCGAGCGCGGGCCCCGCCCTCCTCGGGCGTCCATGGTCCGGCGCGAGTCGAGGCGGCGAGTCGTTGTCGCGGCTCGGGGGTGACGTGGTCATCGACTGGCGGGAACACATCGCTGTCGACCCCGCCGTTCTCGTGGGCAAGCCCGTCGTGCGCGGCACCAGGCTCGCGGTGGAGTTCATCCTCGGCCTCGTCGCGGCGGGCTGGAGCTTCGACGACCTGCTGGAGAACTACCCGGGCCTGACCGTCGCGGACATCCGCGCCTGTGTGGCCTACGCGAGAGACGTCCTCGTCGAGGTGCAGGTCTTCCCCGTGGCCGGCCCTTCCGTCGGTCGGTAGGATTCCCCATGAACAACACGGCCCGAGAGTTTCTCCACGCCTTGAGTGATCCGTACGTCAGCCTCGACAGGGTCGACCCCTTCGCGGACATGGCCGACGACGAGCGTGCCAGGCTTCATGCCTCGCTCCGGCGGGCCGAGGAGGAGATCGCTGCCGGCGGCTCGACCCCAGCCGAGGAGCTCGTTCGCGAGCTCCGAGCGGCGCGGTGAAGGTCCAGGTCTCGCCGACGCCAGGCCATCG
>CAIQRS010000015.1 GCA_903874275.1 uncultured Anaeromyxobacter sp. | reverse complement strand
GTGGACCGACGCGCTCGGCCCCGCCCAGTTCGCCGAGCACCTGGCCCGCGCCGACGCGGTGAAGGGGCCGCTCTCCATCTACGTCCACCTGCCGTTCTGCCGGGAGATGTGCCGGTTCTGCGGGTGCAACGTGGTGGCCACCCACGACCGCACCCGTGCCGACGCCTACCTCGACGTCCTCGAGAAGGAGGTCGCGCTGGTGGCGAGCCACCTGCCCAACCGGCGCACCTTCACCCAGCTCCACTGGGGCGGCGGCACCCCCACCTTCCTCGACGAGAAGCAGCTGGCCCGCTGCCACGAGATCATCACCCGCCACTTCACGTTCGCCAGGGACGGGGAGAAGGCCGTGGAGATCGACCCGGCCATCACCACCCGCTCGCAGATCGACGCGCTCGCCCGGCTGGGCTTCAACCGCATCTCCATGGGCGTCCAGGACTTCGACCCCAAGGTGCAGGAGACGGTGGGGCGCATCCAGGGCGAGAAGGAGACCGCCGACCTGGTCCAGGCGGCCCGCGACGACGGCTTCAAGGGCGTCAACCTCGACCTCATCTACGGGCTGCCCTTCCAGACCCGCGAGACCTGGAAGCGCACCCTGGAGCGCATCCTGGCCATCCGGCCCGACCGCCTGGCGGTGTTCGGGTTCGCCTACGTACCGTGGGTGAAGCCGCACCAGCGGCTGCTCCCCGAGGCGGCGCTGCCGAAGACCTCGGAGCGGGTGGCCCTCTTCTTCGACGCGGTGGAGACCTTCACCCGGAACGGGTACCGGCTCATCGGCCTCGACCACTTCGCGCTGGAGAGCGACGAGATGGCCCGGGCCCAGGACGAGGGCGTCCTCACCCGCAACTTCCAGGGCTACACCGTCCGTCCGGCCGACGACACCATCGCCTTCGGCATGAGCTCCATCTCCGACCTGGGCGGCGCCTACGCGCAGAACGCCCACAAGCTCAGGGACTGGACCGAGAAGGTGGAGGCCGGCATCCTCCCGGTGGTCAAGGGCGCCTCGGTGAACGAGGACGACGTGATGCGGCGCCACGTCATCAACCGGGTGATGTGCCTGCTCCGGCTCGATCTCCGGGAAGTCGCGGAGAAGTTCGGCCCGGGGGCCCGCGCCGAGATCGAGGCATCCATGAGGCCCGGCCTCGCCGAGCTCGTCTCCGACGGCCTCGTCACCTTCGACGGCGACGTCCTCAAGGTCACGCCGGTCGGGCAGCTCCTGGTCCGCAACGTGGCCATGATGTTCGACGCCTACCTCCCGCGCCGCGCGGCCGACAAGAAGCAGACCTTCTCCCGGACCATCTGAGATGAAGAAGACCGCCGTCTTCCTGATGAACCTGGGCGGTCCGCGGAACCTGGCCGAGGTCGAGCCCTACCTCTACGAGCTCTTCGCCGACCCGCTGGTGGTCACCGCGCCCTTCGGCCCGTTCCGCCCGCTCTTCGCCAAGCTCATCAGCAAGCTGCGGGCGCCCTCGTCGTCCGAGAAGTACGCCCTCATCGGCGGGCGCTCCCCGCTCGTCGAGGGCACCGAGGCCCAGGCCCGGGCGCTCCAGGACGTGCTCGGACCCGACTTCACGGTCCAGCTGGCCATGCGCTGCGGGCATCCCAGCACCGGGGAGGGGATCCAGGCCGCGCTGGCCGCCGGGGCGGAGCAGGCGGTCTCCCTGCCGCTCTACCCCCAGTTCGCCAACGCCACGACGACGAGCTCGCTGCGCGAGATGCGCCGCCTCTGGCCGCGGGACAAGCCGCTCTTCGAGGTCTGCAGCTACCCGGACCACCCGCGTTACCTGGAGGCCTCGGCGGCCACGCTGCGCGACGCCATCGCCAAGGTGAAGCCGGAGAACCGCGAGAAGCTGCTGGTGGTGTTCAGCGCCCACGGGCTCCCCATGAGCCAGGTGAACAAGGGCGACCCGTACCCGGGCGAGGTCGAGAAGAGCGCCCGCGGCACCGCGGAGCGCGCCGGGGTGAAGGAGTACCAGGTCACCTACCAGAGCAAGGTGGGGCCGGCGAAGTGGCTCGGCCCCGACACCAGCGAGTGGCTCGAGGCCAACGCGCGGGGGCGGGCGGTGGTCACCCACCCCATCGCCTTCGTCTCCGAGCACCTGGAGACGCTCTACGACATGGACATGCTGGCGGCAGAGGCGGCCAGGAAGGGCGGGGCGCTCGAGGTCCACCGGGCCGCCGCCGTCGGAGTTCACCCCGAGTTCATGGGGGCGCTCGCCGACGTGGTGCGCTTCACGCTGGAGCGTGCAGTCCCGTCTCCCCGGGGGTAGTGTCGGGCGTCGCCTCGCGGCCCGCCCCGGCGGTGGCCCCCAGCTCGGCGGCGCCGGTCCGGAGCAGGAACCAGAGGAGCGACGCCGGCCGGCCCGTGCCCTGCATCAGATCCTGGACCGTGGCCCTCCCGTCCATCGCCGAGAGGGTGGCCAGGTCGTCCGGGTCGGGCGCGAGCTCGCGCAGAACGGATCCGGAGGCGGCGGCGCGGCGCGCCACCCGGTTCCCCGACACGGCCAGGGCCTCGACGAAGGATGGCTCGTCGGCGGCGAGGCGCAGCCCGGCCAGCAGCGGGGCCAGCGCGGGCAGCCGTATCCCGCGGACCTCGGCGGCGAAGTCGGACCCGGGGTGGAATCCGAAGGACCCGTACCCCGCCGCGCAGAGGGAGGCCAGCGCGCCGGACGGATCGCCCCCGGCCCGTTCCCCGGCGACCCGGATCTCCACGGTCGTGCCGCGCAGCAGGAAGATGCGGTCGGTGCCGTCGGGCCGGTCGATGGCGACGATCCCGTCGGCCGCGGTCCGCCAGAGCCGGGACATCAGATCGGCGAGGGAGCCGAAGGCCAGCGGGCCGGTCTCGAGCGGCGGGCGGGAGAGCACGCGCGCGGTTCCCGGGCCCACCGGGGCGGGCGGTGCGGAGAGGAGGCGCGGTGCCGGCGCCCCGAGCCGGACGCGCAGCCTGCGGGCCATGTCGGTCCAGGGCTCCTCCGGCGAGAGGAAGAGGATGGCCGGGTCGGCCCGTCGCAGGCGGGCGATCAGCTCCTCGGCGTCCTCGCGGGGGAGGCGCCGGCCCAGCACGACGACGCCGGGCGCGAAGGCGGTGAAGGCCTCCCAGCCGGCCTCCGGATCGCCGGCGGCGACCACGTCGAGACCCTCCTCGGCGAGGGCCCGCTCGAGCGGTTCGCGGGATGCCGGGTTCCCGTCCACGATGAGGATGCGCGCCACGCGACGGGATTGTACGTTGAACCGGGATGCGGAACGACTTCCTGGCCGGGGCCCGTGGGCCCCTCCTCGCCGACCTGGCCGCCGGGAGGCTGCTCCTCGGCTTCGACTACGACGGGGTCCTGGCCCCCCTGGTCACCGCGCCCGACGGGCGGACCATGCGCCCCGTCACCGCGCGGCTCCTCCGGGAGGTGGCCCGGCGCTACCCCGTGGCGGTCGTGTCCGGGCGCGCGTTCCGGGACCTCTCCCGCCTCGTGCCGGGCCCGGGGCTGGTCCGGGTGGGGAACCACGGATTCGAGCTGGGGCGGGCGGTGGCCGTGCCCCGCCGGGTGCTGGCGCAGGTGGCGGGCTGGGAGGCGGCGGTCGGGCGGATGCTCGAGGGCCTTCCGGGCTGGCACGTGGAGCACAAGAGGTCGACGCTCTCGATCCACTACGGGATGGGGAGGGAGTGGAGGAGGGTCGAGAGGGCGGTGCAGGCAGCCGGGAGAGCGCTCCGGGGTGCGAGGCTGCTGCCGGGGAAGAAGGTCCTGAACGTCATTCCGGCGAGCTTCCCCACGAAGGGGGACGCGGTCCTGCGGTTGCTGGGGAGGTACCGCCTGGACGTGGCGCTCTTCCTGGGGGACGACCGGACGGACGAGGACGTGTTCCGGATCGGGGAGCCAACCGTGGTGGGGGTGAGGGTGGGGCCGGGGGTGACGGCTGCGAGGTGGAGACTCCGATCTCAGGAGGACGTGGACCAGGTGCTCGAGCGACTCAGGGTATTGCGCGCGCCGAGGCGCGCGCTGCGAAGGGCGCTGCGATGAAGCTCCTCCTCTTCCGTCACGGCCCGGCCGCCGACCGCGTGGCCTGGCGGGCGACCGGGAAGGAGGACTTCCTGCGGCCGCTCACCCCGGACGGCCGGGCCCGCACCCGGGCCTCCGCGAAGGGGCTCCACCGCGTCGTCGATTCCCCCGCGGCCATCGCCACGAGCCCGTTCGCCCGGGCCACCCAGACCGCCGACGTCCTGGCCCGGGTCTTCGGAGCGGAGGCGCCCGAGGAGCTGCGCGCCCTCGCCCCGGACGCCGAGCCGGCCGAGCTCCTCCCCTGGCTCATGCCCCGGGCCAGCCTCGACCTGGTCGCGCTTGTCGGCCACGAGCCCCACCTCGGCAGGCTCGCGAGCTGGCTGCTCACCCGGTCTGAGGGCTCGTTCCTGGAGTTCAAGAAGGGGGGTGCCTGCCTGCTCGACCTGGGGGACCGGCCGAGGCCCGGGGGAGCCCGGCTCCTCTGGATGCTCGCGCCCGCGCAGCTCCGCCGCCTGGGGCGGTGACCCCGACACCCCCCCGCGGTATGAGACTCCCGTGGCCCGACCCCCACCTCCGCCCCAGCCCGGACTCTTCGACCGGCCGCCGTCGCCGCCGCCGCGGCGGGAGCCGCGCGTGCTCACGGTCACCGAGCTGACCCGGAGGCTCAAGGGGGCGGTCGAGCCGGCCTTCCTGGACGTCTGGGTGTCCGGCGAGGTGGGGAACCTCCGGCGCCAGTCGAGCGGCCACGTCTACTTCGGCCTGAAGGACGCCGAGGCCTCGGTGGACGCGGTGCTCTGGGCCTCCACGGCACGGAAGGTGAAATTCGACCTGCGCGACGGGACCGAGGTGGTGGCCCGGGGGCGCATCGAGATCTACGCGCCGCGCGGGCGCTACCAGCTCGTCGTCCAGGAGGTCGAGCCTCGCGGGGCCGGCGCCCGGGCGCTGGCGCTGCAGCAGCTCCGGGAGAGGCTCGCCGCCGAGGGGCTCCTCGATCAGGCCCGGAAGCGGCCTCTGCCCTTCCTCCCCGGGTGCATCGGCGTCGCGACCAGCACCTCCGGCGCCGCGCTGCAGGACTTCCTGCGGGTCGTGCACGGCCGGTTCCCGGGGGCGCGGGTGGTGGTGGCCGGCTGCCGCGTGCAGGGGGAGGGGGCCGCGGCCACGGTGATCTCGGCGCTGCGCCTCCTCGCGGACTTCGGCGTGGACGTGGCCGTGGTCACCCGGGGCGGCGGATCGGCCGACGACCTCTGGGAATTCAACGACGAGGCGCTGGCCCGCGCCATCGCCGCCTGCCCGGCGCCGGTGGTGAGCGCGGTGGGGCACGAGGTGGACGTCTCCATCGCCGACCTGGTGGCCGACGTGCGTGCCGCCACCCCCACCCACGCCGCCGAGGTGGTGGTCCCGGTTCGGGACGACCTGCTGGCCTCGCTTTCGGCGCTGCGGGGGCGGCTCGTCCGCGCGGAGGGCAACGCGCTCGGGGCGCGGCGCCGCGTCCTCCGGGCGCTGCGGGCCGAGCTCTCCGACCCCCGCCGCGTCCTCTCCGACCAGCGCCGCCGCCTCGACGAGGCGCTGCACCGGGTCGCTGCCTGGAGCTCCTCCACCTTCCGGCGTGAGTCGATGCGGGTCGCCGGGCTCGCGGCCCGCCTCGAGCCGGCCAACGTGGGGAAGATCCTCACGCGGGGCTTCGCGCTGGCGCTCCTCAACGGTCGCCCCCTCCGCAGCAGCGCCGATGCCGCCCCCGGGGATCCCTTGCGGGTCGTCCTGGGGGAGGGGTGGCTCGACGCCCGCGTCGAGTCCCGCGACCAGCTCCCCCACCCGATCCCGGGGCTCCCCGCCCGCACCGATGAGGCATAGAGTATGGCCGTGAGTACCTACGACGAGCTCGTGGATCGGCTCGAGAAGCTGGTGGCCGAGCTCGAGGGGGGCAAGCTCCCCCTCGAGAAATCGCTCGAGACCTTCGCCGAGGGCGTCCGGCTCGCGCGCGAGGCGGGGCGCAAGCTCGACGACGCGGAGCGCCGGGTGGAGCTGCTGCTCCGGGCCGATGACGGCTCGGTGGTGGCGCGTCCGCTCGGCGAGGAGGAAGAGGCCCCATGACCGAGCGAAAGCCGAAGGTCACGATCGTCGACGACGACCGGGACACCCGGGAGATGCTCACCCTCGCCCTCGAGCTGGAGGGCTTCGAGGTCTCCCAGGCGGCCAACGGCCTGCGCCTCATCTCGGCCATGCACGTGGACCGGCCCGACGTGATCCTGCTCGACGTGATGATGAGCTGGATCGACGGCTTCGAGCTGTGCCGGGCCATCAAGAAGAACCCCACCTTCGGCGACATCCCGGTGATCTTCATCACCGCCCGGAAGAGCCCGGAGGACGAGCGGACCGGCATGGAGGCCGGCGCCGCCGACTACTTCACGAAGCCCCTCGACGTGGACCGGCTCATCGAGCGGATCCGCGGGATGATCCCGCCCCGATAGTGGTAGAAGCGTCCCCGTGGCACCGTCGTTCGCACTCGATCCCTACCTGGCCGGCGTCGCCGCGCGCGTCGAGGGGGAGCTGCGCCGCGCCGCGGAGGCGGGCGCGCGGGGTGGCCCGGCCCGGCTCTGGGAGGCGATGACCTACGCGCTCCTGGGGGGCGGGAAGAGGCTCCGCCCGGCCCTGGTCTGCGCCACGGCGGAGGCCTTCGGGGCCGACGCCGGGGAGGGGAGCCTGGCCCTCCGCTTCGCCGCCTCCCTCGAGATGATCCACACCTATTCCCTCGTGCACGACGACCTGCCCTGCATGGACGACGACGACCTGCGCCGGGGCCGCCCCACCGTTCACAAGGCCTTCGACGAGGCCACCGCGGTGCTGGCGGGCGATGCGCTGCAGTCGCTGGCGTTCGAGCACCTGCTCGGCGGCCCTCCGGGCGACGGCCGGGCTGCCCTGCTCGCCGGGTTGCTCGCCTCGGGCGCCACCCGCATGGTCGAGGGGCAGTCGCTCGACCTCGAGGCCGAGACCCGTGCCCCCGACCTGGACGGGGTCCTCGACCTCCAGAGGCGCAAGACCGGCGCGCTCCTGGCCGCGTCGGTGGTGGGGGGCGCCATCGCCGCCACCGGGACCGACCAGGGGCTCGGGCCGGCCGGACTGAGGCTGGGGCTGGCCTTCCAGATCGCCGACGATCTGCTCGACCTCACCGCCACCACCGCCGACCTGGGCAAGAGGGCCGGCAAGGACTCCGCGGCCGGGAAGGGCACGCTGCCCGCCCTGCTCGGCCTGGAGGAGGCGCGGAGGCGCGCCGACGATTACTGTGAAGAGGCCCTCCAGGCCTTCGCCGGCCTGGGGGAGAGGGCGGAGGCGCTGCGCGCGCTGGCGCGCTTCGTCGTCTCCCGGAGGAAGTGAGCCATGCCGAGACTGCTCGACGCCATCGATTCCCCCGCGGATCTCAAGAAGCTCTCGCTCGAGGAGCTCCCCCGGCTCTGCCAGGAGATCCGCGACGAGATCATCGAGGCCTGCGCCCGGACCGGGGGTCACCTCGGGTCGTCGCTCGGCGCCGTCGAGATCAACGTGGCGCTCCACTACGTCTTCGAGTCGCCCAGGGACCGCATCGTCTGGGACGTGGGGCACCAGGCCTACGCCCACAAGCTGCTGACCGGGCGGCGCGACAGCTTCCGCACCATCCGCACCGAGGGGGGGCTGGCCGGCTTCCCGGAGCGGGACGAGTCGGAGCACGACGCCTTCGGCGTGGGGCACGCCTCCACCGCCGTCTCGGCGGGCGTGGGCATGGTGGAGGGCAAGCACCACCTCGGCCAGGCGGGCAGGGTGGTGTCGGTCGTCGGCGACGGCGCCCTCACCGGAGGCGTGGCCTTCGAGGGGCTGAACCAGGCCGGCTACCTCCAGCGCAACTTCATGGTGGTCCTGAACGACAACGAGATGTCGATCTCGCCCAACGTGGGCGCGCTCTCCGAGTGGTTCTCCAAGAAGTTCGCCTCCCGCACCTACAACCGCTGGCGCCGATCGGTGAAGGACTTCCTCCGCCACATGCCCAAGGGGGAGCAGGCCATCGAGATGGTCCGCCACGGCATCGACGCCACCAAGGCCCTCATCACGCCGGGCATCCTCTTCGAGGGGATGGGCTTCCAGTACGTGGGGCCGGTGGACGGGCACGACGTCGCCGAGCTGGTCCGCAGCTTCGGGAAGCTCCGGGAGATCGACGGGCCGGTGCTGGTGCACGCCATCACCACCAAGGGCAAGGGCTACCACCCGGCCGAGTCGGACAAGGCCACCCGCGGCCACGGGCTCTCCTTCTTCGACGTGGCCACCGGCAAGCCGGTCCCCAAGAAGCCCGCCCCCAAGGCCTACACCGACCTCTTCGCCGAGGCCCTCTGCGAGCAGATGGAGCGCGATCCGCGTGTCGTCGCCATCACCGCGGCCATGCTGGAGGGCACCGGACTCATCAAGTGCCAGCAGCGCTTCCCGGACCGCACCTACGACGTGGGCATCGCCGAGCAGCACGCCGTCACCTTCGCGGCCGGGCTGGCCTGCGAGGGGATGCGGCCGGTGGTGGCCATCTACTCCACATTTCTACAGCGAGCCTACGACCAGATCATCCACGACGTGGCGCTGCAGCGCCTGCCGGTGGCCTTCGCCCTCGACCGCGGCGGCCTGGTGGGCGCCGACGGGAAGACGCACCAGGGGGCCTTCGACCTGTCGTACCTGCGCCTCATCCCGAATCTCGTGGTGATGGCCCCGTCCGACGAGAACGAGCTGCGCATCGCCCTCGCCACGTCCCTGCACCACGACGGGCCGGTGGCCTTCCGGTTCCCGCGCGGGTCGGCGGTGGGGCAGCCGCTCGAGCCCTCGCCCGAGGCCGCCGAGATCGGCAAGGCCCGCGTCCTGCGCCGGCCCCCGGGCAAGCCCGACCTGCTCATCGTGGCGGCCGGGACCACCGTGCAGGCGGCGCTGGCCGCCGCCGAGACCCTGGCCGGGCAGGGAATCGAGGCCGCGGTCGTCGACGCACGATTCGTGAAGCCTCTCGACGAGGAGACCATCTGTGGCCTCGCCGCCCAGGCCCGCCGG
Organism: uncultured Anaeromyxobacter sp.; assembly: GCA_903874275.1. Taxonomy (GTDB): domain Bacteria; phylum Myxococcota; class Myxococcia; order Myxococcales; family Anaeromyxobacteraceae; genus CAIOAK01. The sequence continues at coordinate 13,872 of CAIQRS010000015.1, read as the reverse complement.
GTGGTCACGGTGGAGGAGAACGCGCTGGCGGGTGGCTTCGGATCGGCCTGCCTGGAGGCCTTCGAGAAGGCCGGGCTGGTCGAGCAGGGCATCTCGGTGCGGCGGCTCGGTATCCCCGACGCCTTCATCACCCACGGCGACGCGGCGAAGCAGCGAGCCGAGCTGGGGATCGACGCGGCCGGCATCGCCCGGGTTGGCCGGGAGCTGGTGGGGGAGAGAACGGCGGGGAGAAGCGCCGGGTAGGCGTTTCTCCCCGCAAGAGCCACCGCCGGAACCGCCTCGCGGATCGTCACTTCCATGCCCCCCCGTCGCCAGCGCGCCGACCTCCTGCTCGTGGAGCGGGGGCTGGCCGCGTCGCGCACCCAGGCCCAGGCGCTGGTCATGGCCGGCGCGGTGGTGGCTGGCGACCCCGTGTCGGGCGAGGCCCGGGTGGAGAAGCCCGGACAGCTCCTCGATCCGGGCATTTCACTTAGGGTGAAAGATGGCGCCGCGCCGCAGAAGTACGTGTCGCGCGGGGCGCTCAAGCTCGAGAAGGCGCTCGAGGTGCTGCCCGTGGACCCGGCCGGCCTGGTCTGCGCCGACCTGGGGGCGTCCACCGGCGGCTTCACCGACCTGCTCCTGCAGCGCGGCGCGGCGCGCGTCCACGCCGTGGACGTGGGCTACGGGCAGCTGCACCCCAAGCTGCGCGGCGACCCGCGGGTGGTCGTGCACGAACGGGTCAACGCCCGCTTCCTCGAGCCCGGGGCGCTGGGCGAGGACGTGGACCTGGTGGTGGGGGACCTGTCGTTCATCTCGCTGCGGCTGGTGCTGCCCGCGGTGAAGGCGCTGCTCCGGCCCGGAGGGGCCGCGGTGCTGCTCGTGAAGCCGCAGTTCGAGGTGGGGAAGGGTGAGGTCGGGAAGGGAGGGGTGGTGCGGGAGGACGCGAAGCGCATCGCCGCGCTGGAAGGGGTGGAGGCGGCGGCGCGCGAGCTCGGCTTCGCGGTGCTGGGGCACGCCGAGTCGCCCATCGCCGGGCCGGCGGGGAACCGCGAGTGGTTGCTGGGGTTGCGGTTGCCCACATGAGGAAACGTCCATGACTCCGGCCGGCCACGACGCCATGGCCGGTGCGAACTCCAAGGTGGTCCTGACCGGTTCCGCCGCGACGGGGTTCGGGAGCGCAGGGGCGACGGCCAGGCTCCAGGCCCTGCTGATCTCCGTGGCGCATCCGTAGGCCGCGCAGTCCTCGCGAGCAACCGGGTTTCGCGTGAAGAGGTCCATGTGAGCGTCGCCGTAGGCAACCCGCGCCGCTTCCAGGTTGTGCGACTGGCAAAGGATCCTGCAGTTACTCACAGTGGATGCCCCGCCCTTCCCCCGCGGGACAATGTGGTCGATCTCCAGCCTCGCGGTCGCGCCGCACACCCCTCCATCGGCCAGCTTCCACTGGCACTTCCCCTCGTCCCTCTTCATGACTTCCCGCTTCACCCTGGCCGGCACGCAGGCCTTCCGCTTCGCCTGCTTCTCGATGAGCAAATGCAGCGCCGCCGTGAGGACCTCCTCGTCGCTCGCTCCTGGACTCCGGTGCGAGTCCCCCGCCTTCGCCTTCTTCAAGAGCGCCAGGAACTCCCGCGAGACCGTGACGTGCATCCTGCTCGCCGTGGCGGTCATCGGCTCGACGACCGTCCGCTCCCCCTCCGTCCGGGGCGCCCAAAGTTCACCCGGGTGAACTTTCGCCGGATCGAGCACCTCGCCCGGGGAAGTTTCCCCCTTCACCGCCACCGATGACACCGCCGGTTCCACCCGGGTGACCACGGTCCTCGTCGGCGCCACCGTCCGGGGCTTCAACTCCGCCGCGAGTTCCAGCGCCTCCTTCTTCGAGAGGCCGTAGAACCGCGGAAGCACCGCGGCCAGGTTCTCCTCCGTCACGACCGAGGCCAGGACCGCCACGGTGGTGAAGCAAAGACGCCCCTCCCGGATCGGCTCCAGCACCTCAGGGAACCGCTGGACGAGCCAGGCGGCGGCGCAGCGGTAGTGGGCCGCCCCCCGGGAGAGGCCGAGCCCCTTGTGGAGGTACATGAAGAGGTTTGCGTGACCCAGGTCGCGGAAGAGCTTTCGCCGGTCGAACTCGGCCAGGGCCTCGAGGAAGGCGCCCAGGGAGACGAACTCGACGCGGAGGAGGTCGACGAGCCGGGCGTGAAAGGTGCGAGCGGCGGCAAGATCGGTGTCGTTCATGAAAGGCAGTGTCTCACGCGAATTCCCGGCCTCCTGGGACGCGTCAGGAGCCCCGCTGGCGCGCCCCTTCACCGGAAGATCTCGAACCTCGCAATGAACATCGATCGCCGCCCCACGGCGAGATGCGGCCGCGCGACGGGCCTTCCCTGAGCACCCCGTTCGCCGAAGCTGATTGTCACGAAAACGCGTCAAGCACAGCGTTGCCTTACGCCCCATCTGGCCGATGGTCCGCGGCGCGGACCATTCGCGCCTCCCCCTTGACCATCCGACGGGCCACCTGGTGAAATCTGCGCTCCCCGGATTCGTCGGAGGTGGACATGAACCCGGCACCTTTCGCAGCGGTTCTCCTGCTCCAGTTCCTCGGTGGTGTCGATGCGCCCGTGGTGACGCGCGACTGCCTCATCGCCTCCCAGGACCCGGGTATCCTGCTGTCGGTCCGGTCCAAGTCCACGGAAGGTGAAATACGAAGGGACGGGAGCTCCGAGGTCGTCCTCCTCGTGCACGGGGCGACCCTGTCGTCGCGGCCGGCCTTCGACCCCGACCGTCACGATGCATCCTGGGCCGACTGGATGGCCCGCCGCGGGTACGCCGTCTACCTCGTCGACATCCGCAACTACGGCGGCTCGACCCGGGAGAAGGCGATGAACGAGCCACCCGACCGGAACCCCGCTCCGTCCCGCGCCCACGAGGCCGTACGCGACATCGGCGCCGTGGTCGATCACCTCCGGGCCCGCCACGGGGTGAGCCAGGTGAACCTGGTGGGCTGGTCCTGGGGCGGCACGACCGCGGGCTTCTTCGCCTCGCTCCATCCCGAGAAGGTCCGCCGCCTGGTCCTGTACGCCCCGATCTATTCGGGACGAGAGGAGCCTGAACCGTACCGGGCCTCGGGCGCCTACGGGTACGTGTCCGCCACCGCCCCGGGGCTCAAGAAGGCGTGGGACGCAAGCGCACCCGTGCCGGATGGAACTCCTCCGCGCGACGATGGCATCGTCGAGCTCGTGGCAGCCGCGATCCGGACGAGTGACCCCACCAGCGGGACCCGTGATCCGGCGACCTCACGGTTTCCGAAGGGCTGCCTCGAGGACCTCCACCTCGCCCGGATCGGCCGGCCACTCTGGAGCGCCTCGTCCATCACCTCGGGCACCCTCGTCATCGTCGGGGATCATGATCCCGTGGCTCCGGTGGAACACGCCGAGGCCCTGATGCGGGACCTGACCCACGCGCCGAGCCCGAAGCTCATCGTCCTGAAGGGCGCGACCCATTTCGCCCAGTTCGAGGCCGGACGGTCGAAGCTCTTCGAGGAGGTCGACGCGTTCCTGCGGGACGCCAACCGAGGATCGCAGACCCCGGGTCGCTGAACCCGACGCCCGCGCCGCGGACGGTATACTGCGCGTCTCGTGCAGCCTCCCCCGGACCCCCACAGCGACACGCCGTTCCTCCCGACCCTCGGGCAGGGGCTCGTCCTCTGGGTCCTGTACGTTGTTGGGAACAACCTCGGCGGGATGTTCGCCGGCGCCGTCGAGAGATCCTCGCCCGGTTCCTGGTGGACCATCGCGCTCTCCGCGGTCCTCCTCGCCGTCCCCCCACTCGCGGTGGTCTGGCTGGGCAAGCGGCTGACGGGCCGCCCCTGGACGGTCGTGCTCCCCATTCGCTCGCCGCCTCCCTGGGCGGCACTGCTGGTCGTGTTCTCCGCAGCAGGGTTGCAACTCGCGAACCTCGGCCTCCTCCTCTCGGTCGCGGAATTCCTCCCGTGCGGCGAGCACCCCCTCGCAGCCCAGCTGGCCAATGCCCCGGCCCTGAAACTCCTGCTGATCGCCCCGCTCACCGAGGAGTCGATGTTTCGCGGCCTGCTCCTCGGCGGCTTCCTCCTCGCCTACCGGCGCTGGACGGCCATCCTCCTCTCGGCCTCGCTCTTCGCCGCCATACACGGCCACCCGGTCCAGGCCGTCACCGCCCTCGCCTCGGGAGTCTTCCTCTCCTGGCTCATGGCCGAGTCCGGCAACCTCGCCCTGCCGCTCCTCGGCCACGCCGTCGCGAACGGGGTCGCGCTGGCGCTCGCCGACCTCCCGGACCTGGCCGCCCACTTCGTTGCCCGCCCCGTAAGTTTCGGAATCCTTGGCCTTTCCATCCTCGTCGCCGGCGCCGTCCTCCTTCCCCGCACCCTCCGCGCCGCGCCCCTGCCGTCCTTGACTATGGAGGCCCCCTAGGTTACGAACAGCCCACATTTTCGTCCCCGGGTAGCCGGGACTCGAAAGTGGGCCGCTGTAGCGCCCACTTTTCGCTTTTTTAGGGGACAAATTTTTCAGAACCACATGACCGGAATCGCACAGGAATCCGTCGCCGAACGGGCGCGACAGCTCCTCGAGCCCGTGCTCGCGCGCGACGGCTACGATCTGGTCGAGGTCGAGTGGCTGCGGGAGGGTGGCTCCTGGGTGCTCCGCCTCTACGTGGACAAGCAGGGCGGCATCGGCATCGACGACTGCCAGGCCGCGTCCCGCCTCGTCGAGACCATCCTCGACGTGGACGACTTCATCGAGCCGGCCTACAGCCTCGAGGTCAGCTCCCCGGGCATCGACCGCCCCCTGCGCAAGCCCGAGGACTTCAAGCGCTTCGCAGGCCAGCGCGCCAAGGTGAAGGCCTTCGGGCCCATCGAGAGCGCCCCCGGTCTCGCGCCCCGCAAGCAGTGGACCGGCACCCTGTGCGGATTCGACAGCGGCGCCGTGGAAATCCAGGTGGACGGCAAGGTCCACCGCATCCCGGTGGACCGGATCGCCAAGGCCCACCTGGAGTACGACTTCGAAGCCGATCTGAGGAGGAAGGCCTAGCCATGCAGCCCAACGTCAATCTCTCCCTCATCCTGGACCAGGTCGCGAAGGACAAGGGCATCGACCGGGCCACGCTGGTGGCCATCCTCGAGGAGGCCCTGGCCACCGCCGCCAAGAAGCACTTCGGCATGGAGCGGGCCCTCAAGGCCGTCTTCGACGAGGACCGCGGCAAGGTGGACACCTTCCAGGTGCTCACCATCGTGGCCGACCCCACCGACGACAACCCGCTCCCCGACCCGGTGAACATGATCCCGGTGTCGTTCGCGCACGAGAAGGGCATCGAGGTGGAGCCGGGCGACGAGCTCGACTTCCCCATCTACTACAGCCCGGACGACGAGGCCCTGGCCCGCGCCCAGGACGAGCAGTGGGGAGACCTGCTCAAGCTCAAGACCTACCGCCGCAGCTTCGGCCGCATCGCCGCCCAGACCGCCAAGCAGGTCATGATCCAGGGCACGCGCAACGCCGAGCGCGAGAACATCTTCAACGAGTACAAGGACCGCAAGGGCGAGGTCATCACCGGCATCGTCCGCCGCTTCGAGCGCGGCAACGTCATCGTGGACCTGGGGCGCGCCGAGGCGGTGCTCCCGGTGCGCGAGCAGGTGCCCCGCGAGAGCTACCGCGCCGGCGACCGCATCCAGGCCTACGTCTTCGACGTGCTGCGCGAGTCGCGCGGGCCGCAGATCATCCTCTCCCGCGCCTCGGTCGAGCTGCTCCGCAAGCTCTTCGAGATGGAGGTCCCGGAGATCGCCGAGGGCGTGGTGGTCATCGAGGCCGCCGCCCGCGAGCCGGGCGGCCGGGCCAAGATCGCCGTCTCCTCGCGCGACAGCGACGTGGACCCGGTCGGCGCCTGCGTGGGCATGAAGGGCAGCCGCGTCCAGGCGGTGGTCCAGGAGCTCCGCGGCGAGAAGATCGACATCGTGCCCTGGCACGAGGACCCGGCCCGCTTCGTCTGCAACGCGCTGGCCCCCGCCGAGGTCTCGCGGGTGCTCCTCGACGACCAGAACCGGGCCATGGAGATCATCGTCCCCGACGACCAGCTCTCGCTGGCCATCGGGCGGCGCGGCCAGAACGTGCGCCTGGCCTCCCAGCTCACCGGCTGGAAGCTCGACATCAACAGCGAGTCGCGCGTGAAGGAGATGCGCGAGTTCGCCACCCGCAGCTTCACGGCCATCGACGTCCCCGAGGCCACGCAGGAGATGCTCTACGCCCACGGGTTCCGCAAGGCCCAGGACATCGCCAACGCCTCGCCGGACATGCTGACGCAGTTCCCCGGCTTCGACATGGACATGATCCCGGCCCTGCAGAAGAAGGCCCGCGAGCAGGCCATCACCGACGCCGAGGAGGAGATCCGGCTCGAGCAGGAGCGCGAGGCGGCCCGCATCGCCGAGGCCCGCCGCCACCCCGGCACGCTCTCGCAGGAGGAGCGCATGGCCCGGGTGCGCGGGGTCGGCGAGAAGACCATCGAGCAGCTGAAGAGCGCCGGCTACGGCACGGTCGAGGCCATCAACGCCGAGCCCGACGTCAACAAGCTGGGCGACTCCACCGATCTGGGCATCAAGAAGGCCCGCCAGATCAAGCACGCGGTCGGCATCTACCTCGAGGAGGAGAAGCGCCTCCGCGACGAGCTCGATTCGGAGCGCAGCCGCTCGGGGTCCCCGGTCTGACGATGACGACGCCGGAGCGCAGCTGTGTCGGATGCGGGGCCAAGCTGCCCGCCACGGCACTGGTGCGCCTGCGGCTCGTCGAGGGTGGTGTGGTCGTCGATCGGGAGCGCCGTGGAGGTCGCGGCGCCTGGATGCACGCGGAGAGCTCCTGCCTGGCTCGCGCGGTGAAGCGCAAGGGCTTCGAGAGGGCCTTCCGGAAGGCCGTATCGGTCGATGCATCGCGGCTCCGGGAGCAGTTGACGGGCAACGGCGGCAGGGTCTAGGAGACAGGTTCCATGTCGAAGAAGCGCGTACACGAGCTGGCGAAGCAGCTCAAGGATGCGGGGATCGAGCTCTCGAACCAGGAGCTCGTCGAGAAGCTCCACGCCCTGGGCTACGACGTGAAGAGCCACTCCTCCTCGCTCGAGGAGGACCAGTCGCAGTCGGCCTACGAGCGCATCGTCGCCGAGAAGAAGCCCAAGGCCGCCGCCCCGCGCCCCACCGGCCCGGGCTTCGTGGTGCGCAAGCGCGCCCACGTCGAGCCGGCCCCGGTTGCCGCCGCGCCGCAGCCCGAGCCCGAGTACGAGGACGAGGAGGCGGAGGAGTTCGAGCAGGAGGAGGCCGCGGCCGCCGCCGACGGCGAGGTCCAGCCGGTCGCCGAGGGCGAGGCCGCCGTGGCCGCCGATGCCGTGGTGGCCGCCGAAGCCGCCGAGGGTGCGGAGCAGGAGCCCCCCGGGCCCGAGGCGCCTCCGGCCGAGGCAGGCGCGCCGGTGCAGGCCGCCGCGCACCATGTGCCCGTCCCCCACGCCCCCGTCCCGCACGCGCCGGTCGCCCACCCGCCGGCCCGCGGTCCGTCGCACGGCCCTACGCCCCACGCGCCGGTCGCTCGTCCCGGAACCGTCGCCGGCGCTCCCCCTCCCGCCGTCCACCGCCCCGATCCCCGCAGCATCCGCCCCACCTCCACGCAGGCGGTGGTGATCTCGCGTCCCACCACGCCGGTCCGGCGGGTCACTCCGCCCACCTCCGCGCGCGGCAATTACCCCGCGGCGCCCGGCCCCCGCGCGCTCGGAGAGGTCCGCGAGCTCAAGGTCGTCCCCGGCAGCCTGGGGCGCGATCGGGAGTTCATCGACGTCTCCAAGGACAAGAAGAAGCGCGGCGTGGGCGGGCGCCCGGCCGACGAGGCCGTCAAGTCGCTCACGCCCAAGGACCTGCTGCAGGCGGCGGTCGCCGACCGCTCCTTCGTGCCGATGCGCGGCAAGAAGAAGAAGCCGACCAAGAAGGGACAGAAGACGCAGGTGACCGAGCGCGCCGAGCACAAGAAGGTGATCCGGATCGAGGAGGCGATCAGCGTCTCGGTCCTCTCGCAGGCCATGGGCGTGAAGGCTTCCGACCTCATCCGGAAGCTCATGACCTCCGGCACGATGGCCACCGTCAACCAGCTCATCACCGCCGAGACCGCCGCCGTCCTGGCCACCGAGTTCGGATTCACCGTGGAGAAGCAGGGCTTCGAGGTCGAGGAGTTCATCCCCGAGGTCGAGGTGGACGAGTCGAAGCTGGTCAACCGCCCGCCGGTGGTCACGGTCATGGGGCACGTGGACCACGGCAAGACCTCGCTGCTCGATGCCATCCGCAAGGCCGACGTGGCCGGCGGAGAGGCCGGCGGCATCACCCAGCACATCGGCGCCTACTCGGTGCAGACCACCCACGGGCCCATCACCTTCCTTGACACCCCGGGCCACGAGGCCTTCACCGCCATGCGGCAGCGCGGCGCCCAGGTCACCGACCTGGTGGTGCTGGTGGTGGCCGCCGACGACGGCGTGATGCCCCAGACCATCGAGGCCATCAAGCACGCCAAGGAGGCGAAGGTCACCGTGCTCGTCGCCATCAACAAGGCGGACAAGGTGGGGGCCCAGCCCGAGCGCGTCATGCAGCAGCTCACCGAGTACGAGATGGTGCCCGAGCAGTGGGGCGGCACCACCATCATGATGCCGGTGTCGGCCCGCACCAAGCAGGGGCTCCCCGAGCTGCTCGAGTACATCGCGCTGCAGGCCGAGGTGCTCGACCTCAAGTCGAACCCGGAGGCCATCGCCGCCGGCGTGGTCATCGAAGCCAAGCTCGAGAAGGGTCGCGGTCCGGTGGCCACCGTCCTGGTGCAGGAGGGCACGCTGCGGGTCGGCGACGCGCTCGTCACCGGCATCCACCACGGCCGCGTCCGGGCCATGATGAACGAGCGCGGCGAGCAGGTGAAGGAGGTTCCCCCCGGCTACCCGGTGGAGGTCCTGGGCCTCTCGGGCGTGCCCACCGCCGGCGACGACTTCAACGTGGTCTCCGACGAGAAGTCCGCCAAGGAGGTCGCCGAGCACCGCGCCCAGAAGGCCCGGGCCAAGGAACTCGGCTCGATGAAGCGGGCCACCCTCGAGGACCTGTTCGCCAAGTCCAAGCCGGGCGGTCCCAAGGAGCTGAACGTCGTCGTCAAGGCCGACGTGCAGGGCTCCTCCGAGGCCATCTCGCAGGCGCTCACCAAGCTCTCCACCCGCAAGGTGAAGGTGACGGTGCTCGACTCCGGCGTGGGCGCCGTGACCGAGTCCGACGTCCTCACCGCCGCGGCCGGCAAGGCCATCATCGTGGGCTTCCACACCAAGCCCGAGACCAAGGTCGCGCAGATCGCCAGCCAGCAGAGCGTGAAGATCCTGCTCTTCGACATCATCTACGAGGCGGCCGACACCATCCGCGAGGAGATGGTCGGACTGCTCGATCCGATCATCAAGGAGAAGCCGCTCGGCAAGGCGGAGGTCCGCGCGGTCTTCAACATCCCGCGCGCCGGCACCATCGCCGGATCGGCGGTCACCGAGGGCGTCATCAAGCGCGGCGCCCAGGTTCGCGTCCTGCGCGAGCGCAAGGTGATCCACGCCGGCAAGATCGGCTCGCTGCGGCGGATCAAGGACGACGTGAAGGAGGTCCAGGCCGGCTTCGAGTGCGGCATCGGGGTCGAGAACTTCACCGACTTCAAGGTCGGCGACATCTTCGACGTCTACGAGCTCGAGGAGACGCGGCCGTCGCTGGACTAGCGGCGCGCCGCACGGGGGGTCGCGGTGTTCGTCGGCATCCTCCGCATCACGCTGCACCTGCCCTCAGCGGGGTCGCTCAAGTCGAAGCGGCACCTGCTGCGCTCGGCGCTCGACCGGGTGCGGGCCCGCTATCCGGTGGCCATCGCCGAGGTGGGCGAGAACGACACCTGGCAGCGCAGCGTGGTGGGCGTGGCGGCGGTGGGCAACGACCACTCCTTCGTGAACGAGCTGCTCGACAAGGTGACGGGCTTCGTGGCCGGCGTGCACGGCGGGCAGATGATGATCACCGACCGGGAGATGGAGATCGTCCCGTTCGGCGGAGACCTGGGCGGCGGGTGGCGAACCCTGGCGGACGCGGAGGAGGACGAACATGGCCCATGACCGGCCGGCCCAGGTGGCCGAGCAGTTCCAGCACGAAGTTTCAGCGGTCCTGACCCGCGGCCTGAAGGACCCGCGCGTGGTGGGGTTCATCACCGTGACGGGCGCGAAGATGTCGCCGGACCTGCGCGAGGTCACGGTCTTCGTGTCGGTCCACGGCGAGGATGCGGTGCGGGCCAAGACCATGGAAGGTCTCAAGGCCGCCACGAGCTACATCCAGCGCGAGGCGGCCAGGAACCTCCGGCTCCGCGTCGTCCCCCACATGCGCTTCGCCTACGACGCGAGCATCGCCGAGGGCGACAAGATCGACCGCCTCCTCAGGGAAGCCAAGGAGAAGGACGGGAAGTAGGGCCGTAGGCCGCCCCGATGTCCATGATCTCCATGAAGGGCGGCATCCTCGTCGTCGACAAGCCGGCCGGCCCCACCAGCTTCGCGGTGGTGGAGCGGGTCCGGCGCGCGCTCGGCGCCGCCAAGGCCGGCCACACCGGCACGCTCGACCCGGCCGCCACCGGCGTGCTGGCGGTCTGCCTCGACGACGCCGTGAAGATCCAGCACTGGATCATGGAAGGCGACAAGGCCTACGAGGCGCTGGTCGCCTTCGGCGTCGCCACCGACACCGAGGACCGGGAGGGCAGGGAGATCGCCCGGGGCGATCCCACCGGGCTCACCGCCGAGCGCGTCGCCGCGGCGCTCCCCGCCTTCGTCGGGGAGATCGACCAGGTCCCGCCGATGTACTCGGCGGTGCGGGTCGGGGGGCGGCGGCTCCACGAGTCGGCCCGGGCCGGCAAGGAGGTCGAGCGGGCGGCGCGGCGCGTGGTCGTCCACTCCCTCGAGCTCCTGGGCTTCGAGCCCGCCCTGGACGGCCTGGCGAGGGGCCGCATCGCCGTCCGGTGCGGCAAGGGCACCTACGTCCGGACCATCGCCACGTCGCTGGGGACCGCGCTGGGAGTCCCGGCCCACCTGGCCGCGCTCCGTCGCACCGCCTCCGGCCCGTTCACGGTCGCCACCGCGCTGCCCCTCGACGAGGTGGAGCGGCTCGCCACCTCCGACCGGGGCGCCCTCGACGCCAGGATGGTCTCGCCGGCCGACGCCCTGGCCGCCTTCCCCGTCCTCCGGGTGACCCGGGACGAGGTCCGGGCGCTCGCCCAGGGCAAGATCCTGCGCCGGGAGGCCCCGGGGGCGCTCTGCCGCGCCCTCGACGAGGAGGGGGCGCTCGTGGCGATGGTCGCGCCGGCGGCGGACGGGGCGGGGATCCGGCCGGTGCGGGTCTTCGTGCAACCCCCCGGGATCCCAGGGCCTGGGCCGCTCTTGCGTTGACTTCCCCGGCCCCGGCCGCTAAAAGACCCCCTCCTCACCCGCCGTCCTCTGTCCTTGTGGCGCAACGCCTTCGCCCCCGAGACGGGAACGGCCTCACCAGGGAGCAACCGATATGGCGCTCGTCGCAGAGAAGAAGTCGGAAGTCGTCCAGAAGTACCGCCGGCACGACAAGGACACCGGGTCTCCCGAGGTCCAGGTGGCCCTCATCACCGAGCGGATCGCCTACCTCACCGAGCACTTCAAGACGCACAAGAAGGACCACCACAGCCGCCGTGGCCTGCTCAAGCTGGTCGGGCAGCGGCGTCGGCTCCTCGACTACCTCCGGCAGGTCGACGCGAACCGCTACAAGGTCGTGATCGAGCAGCTCGGACTCCGCAAGTAGCAGGTCAACAGGCCCGCCCGCGAGCGGGCCGACGCACCGTCGACGGCGCTTCCGTTTCCGACTCGGGTTCCGCTCCCCACGCGAGCGGAGACCGGGTGAGAAACTGAGGCACCGCGGGCATGGCGGCGGCAACTCGCACGGCGGGACCGAGGGGCTCAAAGCGCCCCCCGGCTCACTTCGTGAAGGTGCCAGATGAAAGCCATCCAGGAACGCGCGCAGGTCGGTGATCGCGAGATCTCCCTCGAGACCGGCAAGGTCGCCAAGCAGGCCGACGGATCCATCTGGATCCGCCACGGCGACTCCATCGTCCTCGTCACCGTGGTGTCGGCCAAGGAGCGCAAGGAGGGGATCGACTTCTTCCCCCTCACCGTCGACTACCAGGAGAAGATGTTCGCTGCGGGCAAGATCCCCGGCAGCTTCTTCCGCCGCGAGGGTCGCCTCACCGAGAAGGAGACGCTGGTCTCCCGCATGGTGGACCGCTCCTGCCGCCCGCTCTTCCCCGAGGGCTACGCCAACGAGACCCAGATCATCTGCACGGTCATCTCCTTCGACCAGGAGAACGACACCGACGTGCTGGGGCTCACCGGCGCCTCGGCGGCCATGGCCGTCTCCGACGTCCCCTTCAACGGCCCCATCGCCGGCGTCCGCGTCGGCCGGGTGGGCGGCAAGTTCGTCGCCAACCCCACCCTGGCCCAGCGCGCCGAGGCAGACCTCGACGTGGTGCTGGCCGCCTCCCGCGAGGCCATCGTGATGGTGGAGGGCGGAGGCAAGGAGATCCCCGAGAACGTCATGGTCGACGCCCTGCTCTTCGGCCACGCCGCGGTGCAGCCGCTCCTCGACGCACAGGACCGGCTGGCGAAGACCGTCGGCAAGACCAAGCGCACCTTCGAGCCCCCCAAGAACGACCTGGCCCTGCGCGAGAAGGTGAAGGCCCTGGCCTGGGCGAAGGTGAAGGAGGCCTACGCCCGCAACGAGAAGCACGACCGCTACGGCCGGCTCTCCGAGATCAAGAAGGAGATGCTCGAGGGGCTCAAGGCCGAGGCCGCCGGCGACCCCGCCCAGCTCGCCTCCCTGGCCGCCCGGGAGAAGGAGATCAAGGGCTACTACGAGGACGTGAAGTACGACTACATGCGGAAGATGATCACCGACGAGGGGCGCCGGATCGGCGGCCGCGGTCCGGCCGACATCCGCTTCATCGCCTCCGAGGTGGGCATCCTCCCCCGCGTCCACGGTTCCGCGCTCTTCACGCGCGGTGAGACCCAGGCGCTGGTGGCGGCCACGCTCGGCACCTCCCAGGACGAGCAGCGCGTCGAGATGCTGAACGGCATGATCTTCAAGAAGTTCATGCTGCACTACAACTTCCCGCCCTTCTCCGTGGGCGAGGCCAAGTTCCTCCGCGGCCCCGGCCGCCGGGAGATCGGGCACGGCGTGCTGGCCGAGCGGGCGCTGCGCGCCGTGCTGCCGCCCGAGGACAAGTTCCCCTACACCATCCGCATCGTCTCCGACATCATGGAGTCGAACGGATCGTCGTCGATGGCGTCGGTCTGCGGCGGCTGCCTGTCGCTCATGGACGCCGGCGTGCCCATCAAGGCTCCGGTGGCCGGCATCGCCATGGGGCTCATCAAGGAGGGCGAGAAGATCGCCATCCTCTCCGACATCCTCGGTGACGAGGACCACCTCGGCGACATGGACTTCAAGGTCTGCGGCACCGAGGCCGGCATCACCGCCATCCAGATGGACATCAAGATCGGCGGGGTGACCCGCAAGATCCTCGAGGACGCGCTGAACCAGGCCGCAGCCGGCCGCAAGCACATCCTCGGCGAGATGGCCAAGGCCCTGTCCGCGCCGCGCAGCGACATCAGCGCCTACGCGCCGCGCATCACCACCATCAAGATCCGGACCGAGCGCATCAAGGACGTCATCGGGCCCGGCGGCAAGGTGATCAAGGACATCACGGCCCGCACCGGCTGCAGCATCAACATCGAGGACGACGGCACCATCAACATCGCCAGCTCCGACCAGGTCCAGGTCGACGCCGCCATCAAGATGAT
>CAIQRS010000014.1 GCA_903874275.1 uncultured Anaeromyxobacter sp. | reverse complement strand
GGCCTCTACACCGCGGGCGACGCGGTCGAGGAGGACGTCGTCCTCGTGGCCGACTCCCTGGGCGCCCAGAGCCGCGTGACGATCGGAGTCAACGAGGCGGAGCTGTGGCGTGCCATCGGCGACGTGACCCGGATCCACGGCGTCCTCCTGCCGGACTACCCGATCCGGCCGCTGGGCGGGACCGGCCCCTACGTGCTCTCGCTCGTATCGAACGAGTCGGGCGCCACGATCACCCAGCCCCGCCCGCGCCACCTCGCGATGGGCCTCTCCCTCGACGGCGCGGCCATCGACCTCACCGGATGGACGTTCGTGGCCACGGTCTACTCCCAGCGCGGCGCGGTCATGGCCGACGGCCTCTCGGTCTACAACGGCGGCGGGACCATCGAGGTCGCGCTGCCCGACCCGGGAACGCTCCCGCTGCCCACCGCGGTCGTGCGCGTCACCGCAACGACGGCCGGCGCCGTCGCCTCGCGCGGATACCCCGCGCTGGAGCTGGAAGTGTTGCTCACCTCGGAGGTCTGACCGATGGACACCATCACCCGAATCGATCTCATCCCGGGGGCCAGCCGAACGATCGGCGTCCGCGCCACTAACATCCAGACCGGGGCGGCCGAGACGCTCCCCGGCGCCACGGTCGAGGCGACGATCTACGCGGGCACGTACTCGGCCGCGCTCGCCGCCACGTGGCACGAGACCGACGAGCTGTGGGAGGTCACGATCGGCGCGGCGGCGTCGATCGCGCTCCGTGGACGGCGGGCAAAATTCTGCGCCTGGGTCACGCCGGCCGGGTCGGTCGAGACCACCGCGATCGAAGCGATCATTGACGTGAAGGCCTGAGGAGGCACCCATGAACCCGCTCTCCCTGACGTACGACAGCCTCGGCGCCCCGGTGGTCTCGGCCGGCGGCGACCTGCCCGAGGTCTACCCGGCCGGCGCACCGTGGATGATTCTCGGTGGCGGCGGAGGCACCTACCAGGCGGAGTACGACGGTGCGTTCGGGATGCTCTCCGGCGACGCGGCGAGCGGCCTGCGCTGGGGCGCCACCATCATGACGGCCGCGGCGGAGGACCAGGAGCAGGTGGTCGCCGGGTGGAGCGTGCAGGCGGGCCTCTTCACTGCGGAGGGTCAACCGCTCGGCCCGCTCGCCGTGTCGCTGGCGAACGAGAAGTCGTGGGCGATCGAGATGCCGGCCATCGCCCCGGGCCCGAAGCGGATCATCATCGTCATGGTGACTTGCCGGAAGCCGGGACTGGCGACGACGCTGCGCACGCCGGGGCTCTTCCTCGTGGCGGGGACCTGACGATGGGCGGAATCGAGGACCGAGACTGGAGCGCACGGACCCTGGCCGGGGTCATCCACCCTGGCCGGCGGCGGTTGGACTCCTACCTGCGCGCGGGTGGCGTGACGGCCGCGCTGTTCGCCGTCCTGCGCATCCTCGACGGGCAACTCTCCGACGACCGGGCAGCCCGGGCGAAGCAGCACGACGAGACGATCGCCACGCTCAAGGGGATCAACGCCGCGGTGGATCGGCTTGAGGTCACCACCCAGGAGCACGCCGCGCGGGCGCGCACGCTCGAGGAGCTGCTCAGGGGGAGCCGCTGATGCTCGGCTTCATCAACGCGGTGGGCGGGTTCCTCCGCGAACACGCCGACTGGGTCGTCATCCTGGC
>CAIQRS010000013.1 GCA_903874275.1 uncultured Anaeromyxobacter sp. | reverse complement strand
GTCGAGCCCTGAAGGATGATCTCCATCTGGTAGCGGTACCGCGGCGAGGTCCCGTATACGGTGCGGACCTCCATGCCCGACTCCGCTTGATCTACGACGACTGTGTAAATCGGACCCTCCCGCGTTACCGTGGGCTGGAAGCCGGCGAACGTACCGAGAGAGCCGCTCACCTCATCACCCCGTCGCGCACGGCTTCGCGCACGACGCGCGCGAGCTGGTCACGCGACCCGGTGAGCGTCCTATAGACCGACTGCCCATCGAGGGCGCTGATGTTCATGCTCACGTTGACCGTGGTCGCCCCGCCGGCCGCGCCCGCCCCCGCCAGGAGCCCGCCACTCATCCGCGCCAGGCCCGCGCGGTAGGTCTCCGCCGGCCCACCCGCCGGGAGGATGGCCTCTCCCGCGTGGATCATCGCGAGCCCCGTCTTCGGCACGGACAGCGTACCCACGTCGAAGCTGGGGATGGACGCGATCATTCCGATCAGCGACCCGAGGATCGCCGCGCCCATCGGGATGGCCGCGAAGACCCCCAGCGGGCCGGTCATCAGCGTGTCCGAGAACGTGAGCGCGAGCACGAGCGCGATCGTCTGGGAGATCATCGCCCCGAGCTGCGAGATGAACTGGCCGGCTGCGCCACCGATCGCGCTTCCGATCGAGCTGAACACGCTGCCGATCCCGTCGCCCACAGCCATGACGACATCGGACAGCTTCGTCACCCGCTCTTCGTATTCCCTGATCGGCTTGAGCTGGGCTTCCAGTTCCTTCCCCGTGTCCAGGACGGGCGTCGTCAGCCGCTTCGCCGCCGTCAGCTGGGTGGTCTCTGGGATCTCGCCCTTGATGACCTTCTTCATCGCTTCGGAGTGGACCGGCTGGATGGTCTGAAGGCTGGCCAGCAGATCCGCGTTCGCCTTCCGCTGCCTCTCCACGATCCAGTTGGCGTTGTCGTCGATCGCCTTCCGCTGCGTCCCCTGCGCCTTCAGTTGCGCCGCGAGGACAAGCGCGTCGAACTCCTCGATCGACTTGATCTTCTCCTGCTCGAAGTCCCGGTTGAGCTGCCTGACCGTATTGTCAAACTCGACCTGAGCCTTGACCAATTCGGAGTTGGAGCCCGCGCGAGCAATTGCAATCTGCCCTTCCACTTCCGCGAGCTTGTTTGCCGTCGCCCACCCGTCCCGGGCGCGCTCGGTGTTGATCTTCTTTTCCAGCTCCGCCAGCTTCTCGTATCCGCCGAGGCTCAGGAACAGGCGATCCAGACGAGTCGCCTCGGCCTCGGCCTGGCGCTTGGATACGTCCTCGTCGCCGCCAGCCTTCGCGATCCCGGAATAGGCATCCCGATTGGACTGGATTGATCGCAGGCTGGAAAGCTCGACCTTCGCGTCGCTCCCCTTCGGGAGTCCCTGGATCGCGCGCTTCAGCTCGTCGGTGGCCTTCGCCGCGTCGAGCGACCGCTCCGCGACGAGCTTCATGTTCTCCTGGGCCTTCGTCCCCAGGTCCTCGTACGCCTCGTAAAGCTCCTTCACGCCTGCTGCGAGCGCGGCCAGGCCCATCACCGCAACGATGGGGCTCGACCGGCTGGCGAGGTCCATCACCCCGGTGATGAGGTTCCCGACCGCTCCCTGAGCCGCCGCGCTTGCCCCGGTGAACGACGTGAGTTCCCGGACGTAGAACCCAACGAGGCGGCCTTCCTGGACCTGCTCGCGCTTGATCCCCTGGAAGCTATCCGCGACGCCGTCCACCGCCGCCGCCGCCGGCTTCGCCGACGCGGTCAGCTTCTCGAGCGCCTGGTTGGCCGGAGCCATGCCGCCGCCGGCCGCCGCTGCGAACTTGGCGATGGCCGCTCCGGCCTGGTTCATCGCCGCCAGGAACTTGCCCAGCTCGATCGACAGCTCCGCCTGGATGACGCCCTGGCCCGACATTACGGAGCCCCCAGACCGAGCGCGGCGGCGAGCTGGTCAGGAGTCTGGGCTTCGACCCTGCGCTTCGACGACGGAGGGGAGCCCCCGAACGCCGAGATGACGACGTCCCGGAGCTGCCTGGACACGACGTGTGCCGGGGGGTTGTCGATCCATGCCGCCATCAGGTCGTTCGCC
>CAIQRS010000012.1 GCA_903874275.1 uncultured Anaeromyxobacter sp. | reverse complement strand
GGCGAGATCCAGTTCGTCCCGCCCGACGCGGCCGGGAAGCCGGTTGCCTTCAACGCCCGCATCCTCGAGGGCGCCGACGAGTCGACCGCGGCGCACGAGGTCGGCCACTGGCTCGGCCTGGTGCTCGGCCAGATCGCCGGCGACCCGGGGTCCGCCGCGGAGCACCAGGCGCTCTACCGGACCGCGCTCGACTACATGGGCTACAAGGACCACGTCGAGCGGCTCGCCGCGCTGGCGGAGCAGGGCGCGCTCGTCGCCAAGGTCCAGGCGGACCGGGCCACCGACGCGGAGAAGGCCAGGCTCCGGGTCCTCGAGGGCAAGGAGGAGAAGCTCTCCTTCGCCTTCGAGCAGGTCCTCGCCGAGGGCAAGGCGCCGTCCCCCGAGCTCGCCCCCGTCTTCGCCCGGTACAAGCTCTGGCTCTCCCGGATCTACAAGGGCATCGAGAACCTCGAGGCCCGGTACGAGAAGGACTACGGCGAGAAGCTGAACCTCTCCCCCGAGGTCCGGGAGATGTTCAAGCGGCTCCTCGCCTCCGAGGACCAGATCGCCCAGGCGGAGCGGGAGTACGACGCCGCGGCCTTCCGGGCGGTGTTGAAGGAGATCGACCCGGACAGCGCCGAGGACGTGGAGAAGGCGGCGGCGGCCCGGCGCGAGCTCGCCGAGGCGCGGCTCTACCAGGTGCTCACCGAGGAGAGCCGGCGCGAGCAGACCCAGTTCTTCGCTGGCGAGCGGGAGCGGCTCCGGGCCGACGTCGAGGCGGAACTGGACGCCCAGCCGGTCTACCAGGCGCTCCGGTGGCTGCGCGACGGGACCATGCCCGAGGGGCGGCCGGCGCCGCTCGAGCTGCGCGACGAGGGCGGCCAGGCCCGGCTCTTCGACCGGGCGGAGCTCATCGAGCGGTACGGGGCCGAGTACGTCCGCACCCTGCCGCCGGGGCTCACCACCCGCGACCCGGCCAGGTCGGCGCCGGCGGACATCATCGCCGAGGGGTTCGGGTTCAAGAGCGGCGACGAGCTCGTCCGCACCCTCCAGAAGACGCCGTCCCGCGCGGAGGTGGTCGAGGGCCAGATCCAGGACCGCCTCGAGGCGCTCTACCCGACGCTCAAGAACAACCCGGAGAAGCTCGCCGAGGCGGCCGTCGACCTCCAGCACACGCCGGAGCGGGTCGCCGAGATCATGCAGGGCGTCCGCATCCTCACCCGGAAGCTGCTGCCCGAGATGGCGGCGGCGACGAAGGCTATCGACCTCGAGCGGGTTCGGGACACGGCGGCGCGCCTGGTGGGCGAGCGGTCCATCGCCGAGGCGGCGCCAGGCCGGGCCGCCCAGGCGGAGCGCAAGGCGGCGAAGGAGACCCTCGACCTCCTCAAGCGGGCCACCCGGGAGCCGAACGAGGCGAACCGAAAGGAGCTCGCTGCGGCGGCCTGGGACTCCTACCAGGTGCAGCTCCTCAACCATTACGTCTACCTCGAGGCGAAGCGCGTCCGGGAGGACGGGGAGACCCTCCGCGGCAAGGTCCAGCGGCTCTCCGGCGACCGGAACATGGCGGTCCTCGCGAAGGCCGGGGACCAGTACATCGACCGGGCGAAGGAGGTGCTCGGCGCGGTCGAGTTCGGCGCCAGCGCGTCCATGGCAGGCGTCCACCGGCGGGCCGAGTACCTGGCCGCGGCGAAGGGCGACGCCCAGGCGGCCGGCGCGATGGTGGCCTGGCTGGAGCGGGAGCGCGCCCTCAACCGCGACCCCTACGTCCCCCAGGCGGTCATCGACATGCTGGGTCGGAGCACCCACTGGAAGGACCTTCGCCTCGAGCAGCTCCAGGACGTCCACGACGCGGTCGCGAGCATCTCCCACGTCGCCCACACGAAGGACCGGGTGAAGACCCGGAACGGCGAGGTCGAGAAGACGAAGGCCATCGAGGAGATGGGCGCCCGGCTGCGGGACACCTACGGCACCGAGAAGGTCATCGTCGACAAGAACACCCTCGCCTGGAAGCGGCGGGCGCTCCGGGCGCTCGAGCGGGCGAAGGCCGGCATCATCCGTCCCGAGGAGCTCTTCCGGGAGATGGACGGCGGCGACCCGAACGGACCCTTCACCCGGCTCCTCTGGCGCCCGGTGTCGGAGTCGGCCGACGCCTGGAACGACATCGCGAACCGGATGGCGAGGCCCATCCTCGAGGAGATCGCGAAGCTCACGAAGGCGGACGTTCGGCGTTGGCGCGACCACCGCTTCACCGTGAAGGGCCAGTCGTACTCCCTCGAGGCGGCCATCGGCGTCATGCTGAACAGCGGCAACGACTCCAACCGGAACAAGCTCGAGAAGGGGTGGAGCGGCGCCTGGGTGGACAAGTACGCCATCGAGCGCTGGGACACCTCGACCCGCATGGAGTACGTGAAGCAACTCACCGAGCGGGACGTCGACCTGGTGCAGCGGATCTGGGACGCGCTCGAGTCGGTGTGGCCGGAAGCCGAGGCGCTCGAGAAGCGGCTCAACGGGCTAACTCCACCGAAGATCGCGCGCAAGCCCTTCACCCTTTGGTTCAACCCGGACGGGAGCCACGCCGAGCCGAACGCCGCGGGCGCCCACTCGAAGGAGTTCGCGGGCGGGTACTACCCCATCGTCTTCGACAAGCGCTTCTCCTCCGCCGGCGCGCGGCAGGACGAGAAGACCATGGCGGGGGGCAACTTCCAGCTCTTCCAGCCGGGGGTGGAGCGCGCCATCACGCCGCACGGCTACCTCAACAAGCGCATCGAGGACTTCGCCCGTCCGGTCGAGCTCTCGCTCTCCGGGCTCTTCCGGCACCTCCCCCAGGCCTCGAAGGACATCGGCATGCGGGAGGCGCTCATCGACGCGCACGACATGGTCTCCGACTCCCGGTTCCGCGCGGAGATCTTGAAGACCATCGGCGAGCCGGCGCTCGACTTCCTCGACAAGTGGGTGCAGGACGCGGCGAACGACCTGGTGGTGAAGGACGGCGGCGCGGGGTTCTGGCTGGCGGCGATGAACCAGACCCGGCGCGGCGTCACCGGCGCGGTCTTCGGGCTCAACGCGGCACAGGCGCTCCAGAACCTCACCGGCGTCGTCAACGCGCTCACCCGGGTCGACGCCGGCTTCATGCAGAAGGGCATCTCGAAGGTGCTCTCCGAGCGGACGGCGGCCATCGACCAGATGAACGAGCTCTCGCCGTACATGAAGTCCCGGAGCGTGACGCTCGACCGGGACCTGGCGCTGAACGTCCAGCAGAGCCTCGGGAAGATCGGGACGCTGCACCGGGCGAACGAGATCGGGATGTGGGCGTTCCAGGCCTCCGACCGGGTGGTGGCGTCGGCGACCTGGTGGGGCGCCTACGAGCAGGCGAAGGCGGGGAAGGTCGAGGGCGTGGTGGAGGGCGACCAGGCCGGCGCGGTGGCCTGGGCCGACTCGGCTGTCCGGCTCTCCCTAATGAGCGGCCGCACCATCGACCTCGCGGCCGTCCAGCGCCACGTCGCGGCCAAGTGGTTCACGATGTTCTACGGGTGGGCCTCGAGCCAGATCAACCAGCTCATGGGGGCCGGCGCCGACGCGAAGGTCCTCTGGTCCGACGGGCAGAAGTTGAAGGCCATGCGCCGCCTCACCCGGGTCTTCTTCTGGGTCCTCGCCGGCGCCGTCGTCTCCGACCTCGCCACGGGCAAGGGGCCCACGGACGACGATGAGGACGGCAAGGTCGACGGCAAGGACTGGTCCCGCTGGATGGTCCGGCGGGCCTCCATGCAGCCGCTCTCCGGGATCCCGGTGCTCGGCCAGGTGGCTCGCGCGGCAATCGACAACCGAAAGAACGTCTCCCTGTCGCCCACGGAGCGGGTCTTCTCGGCCGCGGCGCAGACGGCGAGCTCCGCCTGGAAGGTGAAGGAGAAGTGGGCGGAGGACGACGACTGGCAGGAGGAGCTGCGCGCCTTCGCCGGCCACGCCGCGGAGACGGCGGCCATCGTCGGCGGCCTGCCCGTCGGCCAGGCGAAGTCGACGCTCGGCTACTGGATGGATGAGGAACGGGACCGGACCTCTCCGGTCGGCGCGGACGTGCTCGGCAGCATCTACGGCAAGCGGCGCAAGGGAAGCCTACTCGGCGCCGTCTACGAGGAGTGAGGAACCCATGACGATTTCCACCACCGCCAAGCACGTCGACTACACCGGGAACGGCGCGACCGTCTTCGCGGTCCCGTTCGTCTTCTTCGACGCGAGCGACCTGGCCATCTCCGGGACCGGGAGCTGGGGCGCCTACACCGTGACCGGAGGCAACGGGAGCACCGGGAGCGTGACGTTCGCCACGGCGCCCACCGGGGACTTCACCATCGAGCGAGAGACGCCGCTCCTCCAGCCGACGGCGATCGTGGGGCAGGGTGTGTTCCGGCCCGAGGACCTCGAGGCGGGGCTCGACCGGACGGTGGCGCTGCTCCAGCAGGTCGACGGCCGGGTGGAGGTAGAGGAGCAGGCGCGGGCGCTGGACGTCCAGCAGTCGGT
>CAIQRS010000011.1 GCA_903874275.1 uncultured Anaeromyxobacter sp. | reverse complement strand
TCCCGCCAGCCCGCCTGCGTCTTCACTCGGCGCGCAACCTGGCACTCCGTCCGCGAGCACGTCCGCTGCCGGTTCCCCACCCGCATGTTCGGCGAGAACCACCGACCGCACTCTCGACAGGGACGCTTCTTGGCCGCCATGACGGCCATCGTCGCCTGCCGGGGCAGCCTCTACCTCTTCCGCGCCGTCCTCAGTTCGGCGCAGTAGCCCACATCACTCCGCGTGCGCCTGGGTTACTTCTCCCGAGCGAACCCGGGTCAATTCTGGAGAGCGCTGAAGTCCCGATGTGCGTCCTGTCCACGTTGCAGTACGTGACGAACGACTCGAGCAGCTGCCGAAGGTGGCGCTCGTTCAGGACGATGACGTGGTCGAGAAGTTCCCGGCGGACGGTCCCGACGAATCTTTCCGCGACTCCGCTTTGCCAGGGGCTCTGGTAGCTGGTGCGCGTCGGCTCCATGAGCATCGACACCCAGGCAGCGGTTGGACTGGTGGTGACTGCGCAGCGGACCACGTCGCGCCGGCCGTGGAGGATGACGAGAAACACGTGAAGTACGCGGAACATCGCGGTGGGCACGGAAAAGAAGTCCATCGCGGCGATGCGTTCCCGATGGTTCCGGAGGAAGGTCGTCCAGGTGGCGTTGGCTCTCGGTGTTCGAGGCAGGGAGCGCAGGTACCGGGAGACGCCGCGCTCGGAGACGTCGAAGCCGAGGCACTGCAACTCTCCGTGAATGCGGGGCGCGCCCCAGGGGTTCTCGGTGGCCATCCTCCGGATGAGTGCTCGGACCTCCCGAGGCAGGGGAGGACGGCCGGAGCGCTTTCCGCGTCGGGACAGCCAGTTCCAGTAGGTGCGGAACCCGGCGCGATGCCAGCGCACGACGGTGTCCGGCTCCACGATGGCGAGGGCCTGAGCCCATCGGCTCCAAGACCGGCGGAGCAGGATCCAGAAGACCCGATCGGCGGGCCGGATGTCGGGGTGCCTCCGCCCGGCCAGGGTGGCGAGCTGTTGGCGGAGGGCCGCGAGGAGGCGGAGCATCGAGTTGGGGAGAATCCGGGGCCTTGGGGTAATCGTCAGTGGTTCCGCCGCGGACGGAGTCATGGCGACCGACGGTCGGTCACGACCACCGTCTCGGTGACCTGATCGATGGCCATCAGCAGCCGATTGCGCTCGGCCTCGGACCGCTTGTGCTCGGTGATGTCTCGGCACACGACCACCGAACCGACGATTTCCCTCTCCCTTTGAAATCGACCTCTTCGGGCGTCAACCCCGAATGCGTCACGTACGGGGCCTTGGCGGAAGCCCGGTCTCGTCTGGATAGTGTTCGAACGACTTCTCCTTACCCAAACGACCGGGAGCGCTCATGACCCGCCTCGCACCCATTCTCGCAGCGCTGTTGACCTTGGCTCCCACCGGCGGCCAGGCGGCCGACAAGGCGGGTTGCGCGGACCACGCACTCTTCCCGACCCACATGCCGGACTACTCCATCTCGGATTGCAAGGTCGAGGAGTACGGAACGTACTCCTTCCAGACGGGCAAGAACGCAAAGATCCAGACCCCGATCGAGGGCAGGTTCACCACCTTCACGTACACGTACACCGGAGCGGCGGGCAAGGAGCCGAGCGCGCTCGCGGTGGTCCGGAACTACGAGGCCGCCATCGCGAAGGTCGGAGGGACCGTCGTCTACTCCGACCCCAATCGATGGGTGACCGCGAAGATCGTGAAGGATGGTCGCGAAACCTGGGCCCAGGCCGACAAGGGAAACGGCAGGATCTGGCTGCGCATCATCGAGAAGAAGCAGATGGCGCAGTACATCGTCGCGGATGCCGCGGCCTTCGGAAACGACATCAACGCGACGGGCCACGTCGCGGTCTACGGCATCTACTTCGACACCAACAAGGCCGACGTGAAGCCCGACTCCAGGCCCGCCCTGGAGGAGATCGCCAAGCTCCTGGCGCAGAACCCAGGCCTCAAGCTGCTCGTGGTGGGCCACACCGACATGACCGGGTCGATGGACGCCAACATGAAGCTCTCGCAAGCGCGGGGAGAGGCGGTGGTGCAGGCGCTCGTCTCCCAGCACGGTGTCGCCGCCGCCAGGCTGAAGGGTCACGGAGTGGGGCCGCTCGCGCCCGTCGCCACCAACGACACGGACGAGGGGCGCGCGAAGAACCGGCGGGTGGAACTGGTGAAGGAATAACTGCTCACGGCTACCTAAGGAGGGGGGATCCATGGCGAAATGGATCGTTGTCTCGTGTGCGTTGCTCCTCGTGGTCCTCGTCGCGGGGCCCTGGACTGCGGTGGCCGAGGAACGTGCGTGCTTCCCGGCAGGGGCCGTTCCCGGGGGGCCGGAGAGTCCGCCGCGCTCCTGGCTCTTCAAGGCCAAGGCGGTGGACGTCCGGAGGTACCTCGCGTCGATCGCAGGACGTTGGGAGGGGGACACCCTGATCGTCTCGTGCGCCATCCAGGGGCGGGCCTACGAGGGGACCGGCGCGACGATCGGGGGGGATGACCTGGACGACGAGACGCAGCGCAAGGCGAAGGCGGTCTTCCTGAAGCTGGCGGAGGATGCGGGCCGCTCGCCAGAAGAGGGGGAGGCGATCACGAACCGCTACTTCAGCACGGTAGGCAGCTTCTTCCGGATCGTTCGGAACGAGGAGGGGGAAGAGGTGAGCGAGTATGATGTCATCATGACCAAGCACGAGCGGGAGCTCGGCGTGGCCAAGTCGATCGACTCCGACGCAGGCAAGCTCCAGGTCTCGGCCGGGGCCCTGGAGGCCAAGATCAAGGCGGCCGTCAGCGCGGGCAACATCGCCGAGGCGCAGCGGCTCGTGACGGAGGCACAGCTCGGCGCCAAGGTCGACGCCATCGTGAAGAAGAACGCGCGCCAGAAGTGGGCCGTCCTGAAGGCCTCCCTGCCGGATCTCGCCGCCGCCTCGTACTGGACCTCGATCGCGTTGGGTCAGTCGTTCTGCCTCCCTTGCAAGCTCCCGGAGGTCGCCAATAGCGCGGACAGCGGCGGCCGCTGAGCCCGCGACCCTGGACGTGCCCACCTTCCTCGGTCCGGGGACGTGGAACGGGACCTTCGAGATCCGGCACGAGGCCCGTCTCGAGAAGGGGGAGGTGAACCTCCCGGTGGTGATCGAGGTGGGAGGAAAGATTCGCGTGACGGCCGGGGAGGCGGGCGTGTTCCAGCATGCCTCGGGCGAGTTCGGGTCCAGCTTCGGCGGCACGGGTACGGGCGCCTCCGGGGCCACCGTCGGGACGTACGACCAGGGGACGGCCCCCCTCTCGTACGACTCCGAGAGCTCCCGCGGCCCGGAGGTCCTGGTCTTCAAGGGATTTGCGTCGGGCGCCCACCGCACCAGCGGCGACGCCCCCGGCCCCGTCTTCCAGGCCGAGAGTGGATACGGGGGCAAGAGCCTCAACCTCATCCTCCGGTTCGGGAGCTTCAGCTGCGACCTGGCGACGGGCTCGGTCAGCTCTCCCGAGATCGATTCCGCCACGAGCATCGCCCCCTTCAGGATGAACTTTCCTGCGTGCTCGGACACCGAGATCCTGTAGAGGAGGCGCCGAGGTTCGAAGGCTGCTTCTTCACGACAGCGCCTCCAGGTAAGGCCGTATCACCCGTGCAACCCTGCAGACCTCCGCGTACCGCAGGAGTTCATCCACGCTGCCTCGCCGCCGCCGATAGTCCCGGAGCGCCTCCGCAGCCACGTCGACACCGATCTTGTTCCGGAACTTGAAGCAATCGGCCACGGTCTTTGCCCTGCCGTAAAGGCGAACCCGGACGCCTTCGATGACACGCTCCTCCACTCCCTCGGTCAGGGCCCGGCCGGACATCCGGACAACCTCCAGCGGCGGACCATCCGCACCTGGTCGACGCGACTTCCCGTCGATGGCCATCCAGACCGCTGGAGGCATCTGGGTCGTGAGACCATGGAGGCGGAGAGCCGATAGCAGGCAGACGACACCTCGCGGCACGTGCCGGGCCGCCTCGACGATCGTCCGGTCGGCGGTCGGTGTCCCGGCCGCCAGCGAATAGAGACCGCGCCCCACCCGGACGAGCCTCATGTGGGTAGGTGGCTGTATCCTGCGCAGCCCTCGTGACCGAGCCGATCGCCATCTCCCTCACCCCCTCCGGGCACGTCGTCGTGAGCCCGGCGGCGTCCTCCGATCCCTCGCTGGAGCCTGCCGTCGCGCAGAGGATCGGAGCCGCCTTCCAGCGCGGCCACGGCGCAGGCCTCCTCCACCTGGGATCGGCGGAGGGGACGACACCGCTCCCTCCCGCCTTTGCCTTCTGGCGGGACTTCGGACGTGGGTTCGTCTCAGCGCTCTGTGCCCTGCCCGATCTCGAGGATCGTCGGGAGCTGGCCGATCCTCGGCCCCGGGAGGGCGAGCTCGCCATGCTGCTCGCGCGAGCCCCGCTCATGCCGGGGTCGGAGTACCTGAGCCTCGAGGTCCTCTCCGCCCTTTGGACCGACCTCGTCGAGGCGTGGCGCGCGGAGATGAAGGGGCTGCGCGGCACCGTCCAGGACTGGCTGGCCGCTCGCGATCCAACGTGGGCGGTGGTCGGTCGCGTCCACTTCCATCTCGCCGAGAACAAGCGCGATGCCGATCGGCCCTTTGCCTTCCTGGCCACCTACACGACGGGGCTCTCCCAGGGAGGCAAGCCGCAGCACCGGCCACTCGGCGACGCCGTCCGCGAGGCCTCCTCCACCGCCGACCGGCGCCGACTTCTGGCCCTCCTTCAGCCCGTCCAGCGCGCGTCGGAGCGGAGCGCGCTCGTCAAGGCGATGGCGGACTCCGGGCGACTGTTCCAGCCGCAGGCCTGGACGCCTGCCGAGGCGCACAAGTTCCTCCGCGAGATCCCGGGGCTTCAGGAATGCGGGGTGGTGGTCCGGGTGCCCGACTGGTGGAGCAGCACCCGAGCGCCGCGGCCGCGCGTCACCGTCTCCGTGGGCGAGCGCCAGCCCGCTGGCCTCGGACTTGACGCGGTGCTCGACTTCGACGTGCGCCTCACGCTCGGGGACCAGGAAGTCACCGAGGCGGAGCTGCAGGCGCTTCGGAAGCAAGGCAGCGGGCTCGCCCTCCTCAAGGGACGATGGGTCGAGGTCGACGCCGAGCGGCTCGACGAGCTGCTCCGCCGGTGGAAGGCGGCGAAACGCAGCGCGTCGGACGGCCTCTCCTTCGTCGATGCGATGCGCCTCCTCTCCGGAGCCGACATGGGGGCCGCAGAGGATGGCCAGCCCGTCGCCGACCGGGAGTGGGTCGGGATCCAGGCGGGCGCCTGGCTGGGCGAGACGCTGGCGGCGCTGCGCGGCGAGGCCGGCGGAGAGGCGGCCGACCCGGGCGCGGCGCTTCTCACCGAGCTCCGGCCCTACCAGCGCGAGGGCGTTCGCTGGCTGTGGACGCTCTCCCGGCTGGGACTCGGAGGCTGCCTGGCCGACGACATGGGGCTCGGCAAGACCATCCAGGTCCTCGCCCTCCTGCTCCTTTTGAAGCGACGTCGCACCATCCCTGGTCCCCACCTCCTCGTGGTCCCGGCGTCGCTGCTGGCGAACTGGCAGGCGGAGGCGAGGCGATTCGCCCCCTCGCTTCGCGTGCTCGTCGTTCACCCGTCGGCAATGCCCCGGAGCGAGCTCGAGGCCCTCACGCCGGAGGCGGTTCGCGGGGTCGACCTGGTGGTGGTGTCCTACGCCGGGGTGGCCCGCATCTCCTGGCTCGCCACCTGTTCGTTCGGCCTCGTGGTGCTGGACGAGGCGCAGGCCATCAAGAACCCCGGCGCCCGCCAGACACGCGCCGTGAAGGAGATCCGGTCCGGGTGGAGGCTGGCCCTCACCGGAACCCCGGTCGAGAACCGCGCCGGAGATCTCTGGTCCCTCTTCGACTTCGTGAACCCCGGGCTCCTCGGATCCGCGAAGCAGTTCGGGGCGTATCTGAGGGGCGCATCGTCCCACGCCGGGCTCCGGGAACTGGTCCGACCCTACATCCTGCGGCGGCTCAAGACCGATCGCGCGGTCATCTCCGATCTCCCGGAGAAGACCGAGGTGAAGGCCTTCTGCGGCCTGACGAAGCGCCAGGCAGCGCTGTACGAGGAGTCGGTCGAGGCCCTCTCCCGGGAGGTCGCGAGCGTGGCGCCCGGCGATCGGATGCGG
Source organism: uncultured Anaeromyxobacter sp. (assembly GCA_903874275.1). GTDB lineage: Bacteria > Myxococcota > Myxococcia > Myxococcales > Anaeromyxobacteraceae > CAIOAK01. The sequence continues at coordinate 6,813 of CAIQRS010000011.1, read as the reverse complement.
CGGCGAGGGGTGGTCCTCTCCTACCTCATGCGGCTGAAGCAGATCTGCAACCACCCCTCCCAGTGGCTCGGGGATGGCGGATGGGCGCCCGTCGAGAGCGGCAAGTTCTCCCGCCTGGGGGAGATCGCCGAGGTCGTCTCCTCCCGCCAGGAGAAGGCGCTCGTCTTCACGCAGTTCCGCGAGATGGCGGAGCCGCTGGCGCGCTTTCTGGGCGGGGCGTTCGGACGCCCGGGGCTCATCCTCACCGGCGAGACCCGGGTGAAGGAGCGGTCGGAGCTGGTGCGGCGGTTCCAGGAGGACGAGAGCATCCCGTTCTTCGTGCTCTCGCTGAAGGCGGGCGGAACCGGGCTCAACCTCACCGCAGCCACCCACGTGATCCACTTCGATCGCTGGTGGAATCCGGCCGTGGAGAACCAGGCCACCGACCGGGCCTTCCGCATCGGCCAGAAGCGCGGCGTCCTCGTGCACAAGCTGGTGTGCCGGGGGACGATCGAGGAGCGCATCGACGCCATGCTCGAGGACAAGCAGGCCCTGTCGCGCGATCTACTGGAAGGCGGCGGCGAGGTTCGCCTCACCGAGCTCGACGACCGGGAGCTCCTCCGGCTGGTCTCGCTGGACCTGCGAAGCGCGACGTCGGATACATGACCGCAAGGAGGGTCGATGGCTTACGGGTACTACGGCTTCGCCCCATACGTCTCGGTGGCGGAGCGCCGAAGGCGCGCCGCGCGGAAGCTGGCACAGCTCCGGAAGAAGGGACATGACCCTCGTCCGGTCGAGATCTCCGGGCGAAACATCGCGACCACCTTCTGGGGAAAGGCCTGGTGCAGCCACCTCGAGTCCTACGCCGACTACGAGAGCCGCCTTCCTCGCGGCCGGACCTACGCCCGGAACGGCTCGGTCATCGACCTTCAGGTCACGAGAGGTGAACTTCGGGCGCTGGTTTCCGGAACCGAGATCTACGACGTACTGGTTCGCATCGAGCCCCTCGCCCCGGCGCGCTGGAAGCGGGCCCGGCAGGAGTGTGCGGGCCAGATCGGAACCGTCGTCGAGCTCCTCACGGGAAAGCTCTCCACCGAGGTCATGGCAGTGCTCTGCCACCGGGAGAAGGGGCTCTTTCCCGGCACGCGAGAGATCCGGATGTCGTGCTCCTGTCCGGACGGCGTCATGCTCTGCAAGCACCTCGCGGCGGTGCTCTACGGCGTGGGGGCACGGCTCGACCAGGCACCCGATCTCCTCTTCACGCTGCGCGGGGTGGATGGGGCCGAACTGATCGCCGACGCCGGACGGGCGAAGGGGCTCGCGGCAGCGAACCGGGCGGGCGCGGCGATCGGCGAGGAGAACCTGGGGGAGATCTTCGGGATCGAGATGGAGGCGAAGCCGGCGCGCCCTGTCCGGAAGCCGAGGAAGGTCGTCGGGAAGGGGGCGAAGAAGGCCCGCCGCGCCCTCAGACGACCTTCTTGAAGTGCTTTTCGAAGAGGGCTTCCGAGAGTCTCCTCCCCTCGTGGCTCCACACGACCGATTTGGCCGTGGTAGCGGGATTCGAGATCCACCCTTTCTCGTGGAGCCTCTCGAGTACGTTCCATTCGTGACCCTTCCAGGTTCGGGAACCGGACTTGTCCTCGAAGGTCGTCAACTGCATCAGGGCGAGCGTGATCTCGTCGACCTTGTCCCAGTCGATGGCCATGGCTTGCTCCTCCTTGGTTCGCATGGATTCCTCTCCACCGCCCGCTCGACGATTTCCTGGGTCTTCCTCGTGCCGAACCTGAGGGCCGCCTCGTGGAGGCTCCGCCTGTCGAGCGCTCCCCTCGCCAGTGCCCGCGCCAGCGCGTCGCCCAGGTCATCCCGGGATGCCCCTGCGGCCCCGGCGTTCTCGAGAAGGTCGACGGCAAACCACTCGGGCGTCGGGCGGGCCGGGAAGGCGACGCGGCGGAGGACGAAGCGCCGCCCGCCGAGACTGAACGTTCCGGAACGCTTGCCGTTGTAGACGAGCGGCGCCGAGAAGACGGCGGTCGTTCCGAGCCCGAGTGCATTCCAATGCTCCGGGCCGGTGAAGACGAAGGGGGCGCCGTCCAGGAAGGCGCGCATCAGCTCCTCGTCCCCCGGGGGGACGACCCCGAAACGCCCCCGGCGTGGGTGCGCGTAGAGACCATGGGCGAGGGGGATCAGCTTTCCCTCCCTGACCAGGCGTTTCGCCAAGCGGGGCGGGTTTGCTCCCCAACGGGCGAGTTCACGCGTCCGGTAGACACGGCCCGGGCGAAGCTGGGGATGGGTAGCGGCCGGCATGTTGTATGTTTCTTCCGGAACAATACATACGCTGACCAATGCCAGTGCTCAAGGACGCTTCCGCCTTCGCTGCCCTCCACGACGGGAAGCCGCAAGGAACCGCTTCACGATTCCGGGGTCGTCCCGGATGCCGTTCAGGACTCGGTAGTGGGACAACTTCTTCTGCTCGCAGAGTGCGTAGACCTTTGCCGGGCACACCCCCAGGAACTTGGCCAGCTGCCGCACCGAGAGCAGCGAACGGTCAGACCGGCCGTCGTCATCATCCGCCGGCATTCCGTCCAGCACGGATCCAGCAAGCGAGATCGGTTGGCGCGTTTGCCGGCCAGCCCGTGGGCCTCGAGAGCACTGGGATCGGTGCCTCCGGTGCCACCTCGAAACCTTGACGATGGCCCGGCTTCGGTCCAAGTTCAAAAGGAAACATTGACCAAGGATCGACCCTGGTAAAGCTTCCTTTCTCATGAGCCGCTACGAAACCCTCACCTGGCCCGCCGATCCCAACGTCCCCGGCGGGAGATCCGAACGCAGGTCGTTCCGCTACCAGGCGTTCGTTCCCGATCCGATCGCGGACCTTCAGTTCTCCATCCCGTCGAGCGTCGCTGCCACCATCTCCGCCGCAGAACGTGCCGTCGACGCGCTGAACCGCGACCCTCCCCGACTAGCCAGCCTCGAGGTCCTGGCGCGGCGCCTGCTTCGCGCGGAATCCGTGGCCTCTTCCCGCATCGAGGGGCTCATCCTGTCCCAGCGGCGTCTGGCCCGTGCGGAAGTGGATGAGGATGCCACTCGCGACGAGACGGCCAGGTCGGTCCTGGGGAACGTCGCCGCCATGGAGGAAGCGGTCGGGCTTGGCGCCTGCGCCAGGCCGCTCCGGCTCAGGGACATCCTGGCGGTCCATCGCACGCTCATGCTCGCGACGACCACTCCGCAGATCGCCGGAACGATTCGCACGGGCCAGAACTGGATCGGTGGGAATGCCTTCAACCCGGGCCGAGCAGTCTTCGTGCCACCTCCGTCCCGTCTGCTGAAGGCGCTCATGGACGACCTCGTCACGTTCATGAACCGGGAAGACCTCTCTCCCATCGTCCAGGCCGGCATCGCCCACGCTCAATTCGAGACCATCCACCCTTTCGCCGACGGGAACGGCCGCGTGGGGCGTGCGCTCATTCACGTCGTCCTCAGGCGTCGCGGCCTCGCACCCCGCCACGTCCCACCGGTGAGCCTCGTCCTCGCAGCCGACGCGCGCGCCTATGTCTCGGGTTTGATGGCCTTTCGGGAGGATCGCCCGGACGAGTGGCTCGACCTGTTCTCGCAAGCCATCGGCCGCGCCGCCGGGAAGGCGACCGATCTCGGTGCACGACTCGCGGCGCTGCAGGCGGCGTGGAGGGAGCGCTCCGGCAAGCCTCGACGCCACTCGAGCGTCGAGGCGCTCATCGTGGCGCTGCCGGCCCATCCGATCGTCACGGTCGCAACCGGGCAGGAGCTTCTCGGCCGGTCGAAGCAGGCGGTGAACCAGGCCATCGCCGCCCTCGCAGGGTGTGGCGTCCTTCGGCCCCTCACGCTGGCCAGGCGAAACCGGGCATGGGAGGCGCGGGAACTCTTCGACCTCGTCGACGAGGTGGAGCGGGAGCTCGCGGATCCCGAATAGGAAGCGTTCCGGTTCCGTCGAGGGGCGACCCGTCTCACCCCGGGAGCCCGAGCTCCCTCCGCAACCCGACGACGTCGAACCGCTGCCCTTCCGGCAACCGGCCCTCGTGGTTCTCGAGCTCCGACACGAGGAGGGCGAGTGCCTGCCGGTCCTTCGCCTTTCCCTTGGCGGCCTCACGCGGCGTGAGCCCGCCCAGCGCCGGGATCCGCTCGTCGAGCCATGCTTGGTAGTGCTTCTCCTTCACCGCGCGGACCATGGCCTGGAGCTCGGGCGGCTCCTCGCCCTCCCCTCCACTGGCCAGCCCGCCGGGCGGCCCGCCGCGGCGCAGCGCCGCCTCCGGATCCGCGTGCTCGCGCGCCCGGAACGTGACGAGCCCGGCGCAGGCCTGCTCCACGATCGCCCGCAGCGCGTCGGCGCGCTCGACCGAGTTCGTGGACAGGCGGAGCGCGTCCCCGTCGATCTCCGCGGCCCCGATGATGGTGTTCTCCAGCGCGGACGACATGGTGTGTCCCGGCCGCGTGAAGGTGACCCGGAAGTTCCCGGCAGAGTCCTCCACGTCGTCCGTCTCGGCGCCGGCGATGGCCGAAAGCCGGGCGCGCACCCCCACCTCCGCACCAGGGGACACGGTGAAGTGGTCGGTGGTGAGGAGGAGCCTCTCCCCGTCGGTGTTGCGAAGCTCCGGAAGGGGGCGCCGCTCCATCGCCAGGGCCGCGGTCTGCCAGAGTCCGAGCAGTCGCCCGTCGGCCGCCGCCTCGAGGAGCTTGTTCCGGGGCACGACTCGGGCCCGGGAACGGACGGCCTTCCGGATCGCCTTCACCACGAGAGAGCCCTCCCTCGGCGGGAGCGCTCGAGGGTGGATGCCGCAGAGGAGCGTCGTCCCCGCGTGATCGACGACCCGGCCGAGGAGCGTGTCGCGGGGCTTCAGCACCCGGGAGCCGGCCACTTCCCGGACGAACCGCTCCTCGTCGCCGAGGAGGTTCCGGAGCGAGATCCCCTGGCCTGGCGCGACGTCCGTCACCTCCCACACCGAAACCAGGGCGGCGGCCTGCGCGTCGAGCCAGGTTCGCTCCTCCGGCTTCAGCTTCCGTCCCTCCTCGCGGAGGAGGAGTTCCCGTGGCGGGATCCCCTCTGGCCCCGGGAAGTGATGGGCGGCGAAGGCGGAGAAGAAGTCGGCCTCCTGGGCCGGGATCCCGATGGCGCCGAGGGCGTCCACGATGTCGAACTTCCGTCCCCACCGACTCTCGGCGAGGTCGAGCATCCGTTCGGTGAGGCGCTCGTCGATGGCGTGGACGGCCGCGCGCTCCGCCACGCGCCGCGTCTCCTCGCGTGCCGGACCGTTCGCCTGCTCCTCGTCCTCCGCCAGGTGGCACTTCTTGTACTTTCGGCCGCTCCCGCAGGGGCACGGCGCGTTCCGGGGCGTGCGCAGCCGGGCGCGGATGGGGTCGGCCTCGCGCACCGGCGCCGGCGTCGAGCTGGTCGCGGGCATGGCGACGGTCACCTCGCAGCGGTCGGAGCCGTCGCCGGCGACACCCCTCCCCTCGCGCCGGTGCGGCATCATCGACACGAAGGCATCGAGCGCGGCGGTGAGCAGCCGGACGTCGGCCGCGGAGGCCAGCTTCACCTTGCCGCCGCCGATGGCGAGCGGGGTCGGGAAGCCCGGGACCCCGTGGGCGTCCTCCATGGCCCGGACGACGTACGGGGGTTCGTCCTGGAGGGTGACCGAGATCGAGGGGATCTTCTGGACCTCGTCGAGGCGGTCCTCGTCCACCAGCCTCGTCATGCGGACGACCGAGCCGGCCTCGGGATAGAGGGCCACGCCGAACTGCTCGCCGCCGCCGCCCAGGACCGAGGCCTCGTGGACGCCCGAGCGGCCGCGGGCCGCAACGACGACCGGGACCGCGAGATCGGAATCGAACCGCTCCCAGGTCCGGGCCTTCCAGAAGCGCGCGAAGGCGGCGAAAAGCGCCTCCAGCTCGCGCGCGCCGATGGTGCTCGCCTTCGGCCCGAGCGCGAGGGCCACCGCGAGCGACGCCCGGAACTGGAGCACCTCCGGCGGCAGACGGCCGGAGCGGAGCCCGAGCGACCGGGCGGCCGTGGCGAGACCGGGCTCGCACTGGACGGGCTCGCCGCCGCCGGCGGCGACGAGATCGCGCAGCCCTTCCTCGTCGCTGCGGGCGAACACTGGCTGCACCGGACCGGCGTCGCCCAGGGCTGCGTAGACGAGTTGGTCCCCTTCGGGGAATTCGATGGGGCCGAGCCTGAAGGCGTGGAGCATGGGAAATCCTAGCGCACGGGTCCGACGGGTCGCCCTGCCCCCATCCCGCGAGCGCCCGGTCGACGGGACATGCAGCCTGCGTCAGGTTGGAGCCGTCATGAAGGGCGTCCGTATCGAGAAGAGGCTGTTCGAGAGGCGTTCCGCCGAGAAGCGGAAGAGCCGCAAGGCCGACGCTCGGGCACTCGAATTGGGCAAGAAGAGCCGGGGCCAACTCCGACTCGAGAACGGGCTTATTTCAGGTGTGAAGGTCCGGCTTGTCCTCGAAAAGGCCAAGGCACTCTGCTGAGCGGCCGCGGCCGCTCGCATTTGCCGACGTAAAGCCGGTCCTGATCCGGCTCGAGCGGATCGCCGATTCAGTGGTCGTGGTTGGCGACCGCCTCCCGTCCAGATTCCGGGAGACGCGATACCCGCAGATGCAGCAAGAGATTCAGGCCTCGCGAGCGAGGCGGCGCAAGCGATGAACACTCCCGAATCGTGGGATCCGGATCCCCAGGTCCAGGCGCTGCTCACCGCAATGAAGGCAGCGCTCCCGAGTCTCGTAGAGCTGATCGCTCGAGTCGACGATCACTGGGGCGCCGAGGACGGCATCTATCGCTACTACCACCACAGCTAC
>CAIQRS010000010.1 GCA_903874275.1 uncultured Anaeromyxobacter sp. | reverse complement strand
CTCGCATCGGAGCCGTTCAGGGGCCCAGGGCCCGTTACAAGGGCGCCCGCAAGAACACCCTCGACGTTCGCCGCTGCGCCGCCATCAACAATCTCGAAGCCCTGCGTAGAGCCGCGTGATTTTACCTGCTCGCGTCTCTAGGCGGCGAGATCGAGCCCCCTCCGGTCCGCCTCTGCCCGGAGCCTCCCCACGAGCTCCCGAGGAATCCGAAACGTCTGCATCACCTTCTCCGTCGTCTCGAACGCCTCCGACTTTTCCCGCGCCTTTTCGGAACGCTGGCGACACCTTGCCGGCGGCCTCACCCACGATCTCGAGCAGGCGGGCCAGCGCGAGTTGCCCGATCTCGTCGGCCTCGACCTGCTCGCGCGACCTGCCAGCCGCCTGCTCGACCGCCTTTCGGGCGGCGTCCAGCATGTGGCGCAACCGGACCGCGTCGTCATGCTGCGACATACTGGGTCTCGGCCTCCTCCAGGACCTTGTCGCGGAAGTAGCGGCGGAGGAAGCCGGGCTCGAGTTCCACCAGGATGTCCACATCGCATTCCAGCCCAGTCACCCCCGTGGCCGGATCTCGGGTCCAAACCCGAAGGCGAGCTGCCCCTCGCTCCCCGCGTCCGGCTGACACAAATGTGCTTCAGGCGCCTTCGGCCCCCGCCGCCTCTCCAGCGGATCCCGAGGCCTTGGCCACGCGCGGACCAGGCCTGAAAATCCCCTTGTCCCTGGCTCGATTCCGGGTCCAGGCACCAAACTCGTTGAAATGACTGAGTCCGGCGATCCGATGGATCCGCCGGATTCGTCATTTTCGACTCTGTCTGTTGCACCGGTGTTGCAGTCCGCCCCGATGGAGGTAGCCAGGCGCCTCCGGAGGTCCTCGATCGGGAGTCGGCCGTACACGCGCTCGACCATGCGCGGGTCGGCGTGCCCCGTCACCGGCGGCGGCCGGCCGGCGAAGGACGCACGGGCTTCGACTCTCCCTCAGGCACCGCGAGGTCGCGCTCGAAGGCGTTCAGGAGGGCCAGCAGCTCGGGCGCCTCGAAGGCGCGGCGGCGCTGGCCGCCGGAGACGCTCTTCAGCACCCCCGCGGCCTCCAGCTCCGTGAGCGCGACGTTGCTGGCCTGCAGGGAGCGCCCCGTCAGCTCCGCGGCGGTGGCCGAGGTCAGGAACGGCCTCGCCGGGAGCGCCCCGATGAGCGCCTCGGCGCTGGAGTCGGTCCTGGGGTTCCCGGCTCGCTCGCGCCAGGAGGCCTGGAGCTTCACCACCTCGTCGGCGAGCCGCTCCGAGCGTCGCGCGGCCTTTTGAATGGCCCAGCCGAAGACGTCGAGCCAATCGATCAGGCCGGCCGTGCCGCCGGTGTTGTAGCGGTCGAGCCCGCGGACGTAGGCGTCCTTGTGCGTTGCCAGGACGAGGCTGACGGGCGGCACGAAGCGCGGTGCCAGACCGCGGCGCCGGAGGATGAAGTGGACGAGCGCCCGGCCCGTTCGGCCGTTGCCGTCGGCGAAGGGATGGATGGCCTCGAACTGGGCGTGGGCCACCGCGGCCTGGAAGACCGGCGAAAGGTCGTCGCGGTTCACGAACCCGAGAAGGTCGTCGATGAGCCCAGCCACGTATTCCGGTGGCGGCGGGACGTGGTCCGCATCGGCCGGCGAGTGCGGGTTGCTGCCGATCCAGTTCTGCTTGGCCCGAAGCTCCCCGGCTCCGGATGGGTCGGGCGTCAGGTCCATGAGCGTCTTGTGAACGCCGAGCAGGTCGTTGCGACGAAGCGGCCGGCCGCCGTCGGCGAGTCCGACGAGCCCCTCCATGGCAGCGATGTTTCCGAGGACGGCCCTTGCCGTGTCGTCCCGCGCCTCGTCCCCGCCCGCCTCGGCACGGGCGAGCCGGCGATGCGAGATCTGGAGCCCCTCGATCCACGAGCTGGCGACCGACTCGGCGCGCAGGAGGCGCGGCGCCAGGGCGCCGAGCTGGTGGGCGAGGAAAGGCTGGTTGAGGGACTGGATGGCCCGTTCGGCCTCGGAGATGCGAGCCGTGACCGTGGCGGGCAGGACCACGTCCAGCTTGCCGATGTCGTCGGGGATGAAGGCCTGGAAATTGAACGAGCGCCGGGAGGCCCTGCCTCCGTAGGCGTCCGGACTGGCTTCCCAGCGGCGAGTCTCGTGGCGAGGCATGGGGATCCTTGTCGAAGGCGTGCGACACGACAAGGATACTGGCGAACCTTTCCGCGCGCGAGCCGCATTTCGAGGTGGTACAACCCCCCCCATGAGTCCGGGCAGGAGGGCCAGGAAATCGGCGAACCCCGTGAGGCCCACGGCCGCCCGGGAACCGCAGATCCGGTCCTGGAATCCACGCGCGGTCCTCCAGGAACTCGACGCCCGCACCATCCCCGCCGAAAAGCTGCTCGCGCGCCACGGGTTCACCCGCGCCGAGCTGGAGGACCCGGAAGGCTGGGCTCCCCTGCGGCGTCACAACGCCTTCTTCGGCGCTGCGGTCGAGGCGTCCGGCGACCCAGCCTTCGGGTTCGCGGTCGGGGCCCGCATCCCGTACCAGGCGACGGGCGTCGTCGGCCACTGCGCCGCGCTCTCCAGGGACGTGCGCGAGGCGTGGGAGACGTGGAGCCGGTTCTCCGACCTCGTCGTCGACGACACGGAATACGGTGTCCGCTCGACGCCGGAGTTCGATGCGATCTTCTTCAAGCGCCCCCCGGCGCTCCGCCCGCTGCCCCTCGACGGACAGTCCTTCGCCGCCTGCGTCGTGGCCGGGCTGAGGGAGATGATCGGTCCCTTGAACCCCGTGGAGCTCCTGCTGACCGGTCCCGAACCGCGTTCGTCCAGCGCTCTTCTCGAGAAGGCCTTCGGCGCGCCCATCCACTACGGTGCCGAGCAGGTGGAACTTCGCCTCCCTCCGGGAACCCTCGACCGGCCGATGCGATTCGCCTCCCCCGGCACCCGCGCGATCCTCGTGGCGGCGGCGGAGCGGGAACTGGCGAAGCGAAGGGGCAGGAGAAACCTTGACCGTGTTCGCGCGGCCATCCTGAGCATCGGGCTCGATCGGCGGCCCACCGCTCAGGAAGTGGCCGGCTCGCTGGAGACGACCGTGCGGACATTGCAGCGCTGGCTCGCCGACGAGTCGCTCACGTTCTCGGCGGTTCTCGGGGACACGATCCAGGAGGCCGCGGTCGGCATGCTTCGAGAGCAAGGGCTTCCGGTCGCGGACGTGTACCGCCGCCTCGGCTTCTCCTCCCGCAACGCTTTCCGCCGCGCCATCCGGCGCTGGACGGGGAAGACGCCAGAAGAGCTGCAGCGGCCCGGTCGCTCGCCGCGCTGACGCGACCCCCCCCAACCGCCCCGATGCGCCACGAGGCGTACCCGATGCGCCATCGACGCCCCCTCCTTGGGTCGGAAGAGGGTGTACGGGGGGGCGGTGCTTGCGAAGCCTTCACGTGAAGTGAGACGTGCTGTTGTGACGTTGCGGACCGTCGGGGGGCGGGACGAGGCTGGAGCGTTCCACCCCGATGAAGCGACCGCGCGCCGCGACCGCGCACCCACTCGAGGAACAAGCACATGAAGAAGACGGAGCAGAAGGTCGAGGCGAAGGCGCCCGAGCGCAGCGAGCGCCCGGGGCGGCGGAGCTACCAGCCCCCCCGCATCGTGAAGAAGCGAGCGGTGTCGAGGGCGACGCTGTTCACGGGGAGCGGACCGGACGGCGGCGGAGTGATCGGGTCCGGTTAGCGGACGCGTGGCCCGGAATCCTGCCCTTGGACCTCGAAGGAGATTCGACATGAAGAGACTGATCGTCGTTGCAGCCCTGGTGTTCGCCGCCTGTGGTTCGCAGAAGCCCGTCGAGAGCCCGCTTCCGCCCGGGTACGTGACCGTCGGCACCTTCACCGGAGAGGTGGATACGGAGGCGGGGACCTTCACGGTCACCACCGACGAAAGCGCCGGTCCACTTTCCCGCACCCAGGCGGTGATCCCCGAGAGTGCGACCACCGTGACCATCACGAACACCGGCGCCGTCGTGGGCACCGATGTCTGGAACAACGCGCCTTCCCCCACGGGAGCGTGCGGAGGCGCCAACGTCACCGGCGCCAAGGTGATCGTGACCCAGAAGTACCCGTCCCCAACCTTCCTCGGCGCCGTTTACGCGGAGATCACTTCGGTGAGCACCACCGGCATGAAGGCCTGCAACAGCGTCGCCGCGCCTACCGGGCTGGGCTTGAATGTGGAGCCGGGGACTGACATCGCAACCTACGGCCTCTGGTCTCACGGATCGCTCGCATGGGCCACACAAGGCGGCGCCACGACATCCTCCACGCAGGAGTGGAACTTCCTCACCTCGATCAGCGCCACCCGGTTCACCTTCTCGGGGAGGATCGTGGCGATGCTGGGAGCCGAGCACACCGGATTCGGCGCGGACACCGGCTTCTACGGGACCCTCCAGGACACGGGCACGCGGATGGTCTACGGGCCGAACAGCCTCAACCTCCAGTTCATCAAGTACGACGGGACCCTCGACGGCACGTCCGCAGCTGCGTTGCCCGCCGTGTATCCCAGTTCCCTCGCCGTGGACTCCAGCCGGATCTGGTTCGGGACGTACAGCAGCCCGACGTACGTCGGGTACATGAACGCCGACGGGAGCGGCACGTCCTCCTCCGTGTCAGCCTACGCTGGCAGCGTGGGAGTGAAGCGCATCCGGATCGACCCTGCCGACTCGACCCGCGCCTTCTTCATGTACACCGTGAACGTCAGCAATAGTCCTTTGAAGACGGTCAGCGTGGGAGACCCTCCGACCATCACCGACGTGGTGACCATCGCGGGCAGGCCACAAGACTTCGTGTTCGGGTCCAACGGCAACATCTTCGTGACGGTAGGAAGCACCGAGGTCAACAGCGCGATCCGGGAATACACGAAAGCAGGAGCGCTCGTGAACACCTACCTGACCGGCGCAAACTGCCTGACGCCCACTGGCCTCACGCAAACGTCCGATGGGACCTTCTGGTTCGGTGCCTCCTCGACTAGCACAATCTGCACCCTCGTCCCGACGGGACCGGACGCCGCCACCGTCACCGCACTGGCGGCGACGTGCGTTTCCCCCCAGAACGTGGAACAGGACGAGAGTGGCAACGTGTGGGCTGCGTGCAAGAATTCGAAGACCGTCGTCCGGCTCACTAAAGGAAGTTCGGCCATTCTCACCGTGGGGATGCCCACCTTGTTTAACTTCCGGCAGGTTGCGACATCCGCCGGGCTCGTCTGGGGCCAGGCGGACACCAGCATCTTCCGGGCGGCGTACTGACCGGGAGCCCGCGGAAGCCCCGGGGTCCGCTCGTCGTTCCCGTTCAGGTCTCGACCGTGACGGCGCATCGACTCCACTGCTGCCCCCGCTGCGCCGACTGGCCAGAGTGCCTGCCTATGTCCGCGACGGCGAGGGAGCAGGACCCGCTCGAACAAGATTACCCGCAGGCCCGGCCCAGGGAGTGGGACGCTGGCATTGTCGGGCCCGCCTGGATCTCCTTCCTCCCTCGGTACGCTCCCGAGGTCGCTGGCCATGAGCCGAACCCAAACGGGACCCGGGACCTCGCCGTGGTGTTGCTCAACGGCGTGAAGCACGAGGGGACGGGCGGGGAGCGATAGGGAGCGTGTGCGGCGTCGTCCCCGCTACGGGAAGCCCGGATCGGTCAGGCAGCATCAGCTCCAGCGCCTTCAGCCGCGAGAAGATCGTCGAGATGGACACGTCGACGTCATCGGCGACGTCCGCAAACGTGGCCCCCGCGAGGTGCGTCGCGAGAATGTCCTGGTCCTGCTCGGGGAAGGCCCCGAGCCACGCTCCCAGGTCCACTGCGGAGCTGGGACGGGGCTGGGAAAGTGTCCCGGCTGGCCCAATCGGCTCCCTGTTGGGTCGTCTCGGTCTTCGATGCCACAGGTCCACCTGGCAGCATGCAAGGATTCGCACTCGGCAGCTGGATGCAGGATGCGACGACGCGGACCGTCGGGGGGCGGGACGTAGGTACCCCTGGCACGAGACCGCTCGTCGTTCCGATGCGGCTCCGAGGAAACACCCGATGAAAAAGTCGGCTCCGAAGGTCGAGGCGAAGGCGCCCGAGCGTGACGAATTCCGGAAGACCCGGTCCCCGTACCAGCCTCCACGGATCGCGAAGAAGCGGGCCGTGTCGAGGGCGACCTTGTTCACGGGGAGCGGGCCGGACGGCGGCGGAGTGATCGGGTCCGGTTAGCGGACGCCGTGTCCCGGAATCATGCCCTTGGATTTCGAAGGAGAATCGAGATGAGGAGACTGCTCGTCGTCACCGCTCTCTTCGCCGCTGCCTGTGGTTCTCGTACGATCGTCGAGAGCGGGCCCGTGGACGGGAGAGTCGTTCTCGCCACGTTCACGGCAGACGTCGATCCGGCGGCCGGCACGTTCGTCGTCCGCACCAGCCCGGTCGCGCCGGGAAGTCCCGGTGCCCTGTACGCCGGCGTGATCATCGACGAGGGCGGCGGAGCCGACACCGTCACGGTGTCGAACGACGTCACGAAGAACGCCGATGAAGGCCTCCCCGCCTCCGTGTCCGACGGCTGCGGCGCAGGCGTCAATGCATACAAGGGCAACGTGCAGGTGACGTCGAACTACACCACCAAGGTCCTGCGGAACGTCTACCTGGTGATCGACGCTATCACCCCCGGCCACGAGGCGTGCACGTCGGTCGCGCCCATGGGATCGGGGCTGTCGAACGCGAACGGGCTCTACTTCTACTGGAGCATCTTTCCCGGCCAGACGGTGAGCGTGCCCTGGTCCTTCACCTTCAGCACGGCGACCGCCTTCACCTTCAGCGGACACGTCGTGGCGACCCCGGTGGTTGGTGCCGTCCTGTACTCCAGCTCAATGTCCTATTCGTCACTAGCCATCAAGACCGCCGGGACGCTCTGGGCCTGGGGTGACAACGTCTACGGCGAGCTCGGCCTCGGGAACGATGACAACAAGAGCCTTCCGACGCAGGTGGGCGAGGGCACCATCTGGGCATCCGTTGCGGCAAGCTCCTCCTTCACGCTCGCGGTGAAGACCGACGGGACGCTCTGGGCCTGGGGTGGCAACGGCAAGGGCCAGCTCGGTCTCGGGAACAACGCCGACACGAACGTTCCGACGCAGGTGGGCGAGGGCACCAACTGGGCATCCGTCGCGGCAGGTCTCCAGCATACGCTCGCCGTGAAGTCCGACGGGACGCTCTGGGCCTGGGGTTACAACAGCGACGGCGAGCTCGGTCTCGGGAACAACGCCGACACGAACGTTCCGACGCAGGTGGGCGAGGGCACCAACTGGGCGTCCGTCGCGACAGGCGCCCTTCATACGCTCGCGGTGAAGACCGACGGGACGCTCTGGGCCTGGGGTTACAACAACGACGGCGAGCTCGGTCTCGGGAACAACACCAATACGAACGTTCCGACGCAGGTGGGCGAGGGCACCAGCTGGGCGTCCGTTGCGACAGGCGCCCTTCATACGCTCGCGGTGAAGACCGACGGGACGCTCTGGGCCTGGGGATACAACTATTCGGGCCAGCTCGGCCTCGGGAACAATGGGCGTGGGACAGACAAGAACGTTCCGACGCAGGTGGGCGAGGGAACCGACTGGGCATCCGTTGCGGCAGGCGCCTCCCATACGCTCGCGGTGAATACCGACGGGACGCTCTGGGCCTGGGGATACAACAACGAGGGTGAGCTCGGTCTCGGGAACAATGGGCTTGGGACAGACAAGAACGTTCCGACGCAGGTCACCTCGTTCTAGCCAGGCGCTCGGGACGTCGACATCCAGGGGAGGGGGATCACGGCTTCGAGGTGCCGGTGGGCCGCGTCGCCATGCCTCGGCCATCTGCGCCGCCGCCGGCGAGGTCCCCTCTACAGGCAGCCCGGCTCGGTCGGCGAGCTGTAGCCCCAGTGTCTTCGGGCGGGCGAAGACCGTACGGATGGAGAGGCCGAGGTACTCAGCAAACTCCTTCAACGGGGACCCCGCCAGGCGCATCGCGAGTAGCTCCTGACCGCGATCGGCGTACCTCGCGGCCATCTCGAAGGTCATGCAGATGGCCTCCTGGAGCCGGTCCTCCTGGTCGGCCAGGTTGGTGATGTGGCGGGCGACGGGGTTGAAGATGCCGCGAATCTCCTGCTGGGTCATGGGGGTCTCCTGGCGCGGACGCTGGAGGCCATGGCGCCTGAGACGCGCATGCGATGCGCGCCGTGGGGCGCTGATGGTGGTGGTTCACGCGGCTCTCCCCAGCGCTGGCGGTGAGCCGGGGGGGAAGATCAAGGCGATGGAGTGGAAGCCGTGGACCGGATGGTCCGCGGTGGCAGAAACTCCCTCCCTGTTCCTTATCCCAACGAATCTTGCAGAGTGGCCGCTATCCCCGTCCCGGCGCGATCCCGCTGGCTCCGCTCCCCCCTGGGCTACCTTCGCGGTGGCGAGCAGGCCCCCGACGCCCGGGTCAGGCCCCTGGGTTTGCTACGCATGTGCTACGACCCGCACTTCGTCCACCGGCTGGTGCTCGAGGGCGGCGTCCCGATCATCCTGCCGATTTCCGACCTGGTGAAGCGTGTCGAGGCGCGGGTGGCCCTCTTCGAGCGTGGCAGGGCCAGAGTGATTTCGCGAGCCGACACCCTGAGGGCGGGGCCGCCGCGGTCCACGTGGCGCACGGCGGCTACCGGACCAGGATCCGGGCCGCGACGAGATCCGCCGCCACCGTTGTCCCCAGCGACTGCGGCGCGGTCTTCATGTCGACGGTGTTCGTCTGGCCGCTCCAGACGAGCGCGTTGGGCTCGGTGCGGGCGTCGAAGGCCTCGACCCGGGCGTTCACGTTGGTGCCCTGGATGACCATGGTCTGGGAACCCGCCACGGTCGAGAAGTTGCCCGGCCATCCCGAGGAAACAACCGCCGTCTTGGTCACGACCACCGGGGTGGCGGGCTCGGTGGTGAGCCGCGTCATGAGGATCAGGTCGACCTGGTTCTCGGCGACGTACTGCCGGATCGCCATCCGACTGATCCGGCCAGGGGGGAAGTTGCCCAGGTTCGTCGTGGCCTGGAACCCCCTGGCCCGGAGCGCCTGGGCCATCGCATTCTCGAACTGGGCGGGGTTGGCGCTGTTGTCCATGGCGGCGATGATGAAGACGCGCGTACCCGGCCGGGAGACGAAGTCCGGATCCCGCCAGAGCTGGGTGACGGTGATTCCGGCGCACCCGGTGGTGGCGAGCGTGGCGAGGGCTGCGGCGACGAGACGCTTCATGGCGGAATCCTTTGAGGGGATCGAGAAGGCTGTGTACCACGTGATCGACCGGGGGGCCGGCATCGTCCCTTCCACGCTCGAGCACATCTTCCGCAAGGTCTGGCGGGTCCTTTGCTCTTCTCCGGAGACTGCCCCGCCCACGCCCGATTGGGGCGCGGCACGACTTGGCGGTGCCCGTCGGCCCGGAAGATGAGACCATTCTTACCCAGGGGCAGCGCCAGCCGCTCGGGGGTGTGATCTGGCCAAGAAGTCCGTCACGGGCGACCGCACGGAGTTGCGGAAACGGGCGGAGGCGCGGCATGCCCGGGACCCGAAGGCCCGAGCGGCGAGCCAGCCCGCGTCCGCCCTCCTGCACGAGCTCCAGGTCCACCAGATCGAGCTGGAGATGCAGAACGAGGATCTGCGGCTGAGCAGGCAGGAGATCGAGATTTCGTACGATCGCTACGTCGATCTGTACGAGTTCGCGCCGGTCGGATACCTCACCCTCACCCCGGGCGGAATCATCACGGGAGCCAACCTGACCACCGCGACGCTCCTCCGGGTGGACAGGGCCAGGCTGATCGGGCGAACGCTCGCCGGCTTCATGGCTGACGAGGAAGCCGACAGGTGGAACCGTTGCCTGGGGGCCGTGGTCCGGACCGGGGCCCCGCAGTCCTGCGAGGTCGCCCTGCGCCCGGCCGAGGGAAGGACCATGCACGCGCACCTCTCGTGCCAGGTCCGACCCGTCGAAGGTGTCGAAGGTTCGGAGCAGGAGGTTCGCGTCGTCCTCGTCGACGTCAGCGAGCGATGGGACGCGGAGGAGGAGACCCGAGAGGTGAACGCGCAGCTTCGTGCGTTCTTCGATTCTCCGGCGGTCGGGATCGCGATCACGAGCCCGGAGAAGCGGTGGCTGCGCGTGAACGACCACCTCTGCTCGATGCTGGGATACTCCCGACACGAATTGGTCTCCAGGACATGGCTGGAGTTGACACATCCCGGTGACGCGGCGACGAACGTGGTGGAGTTCGACCGCATGATGGCGGGGGAGATCGACCGCTACTCGCTCGACAAGCGATTCATCCGCAAGGACGGGACGACGCTCTGGGCGCTGCTCTCCGTCAGCTGCGTGAGGCGCCCGGACCGGCGCGTCGATTACCTGGTCTCCATCTTCAAGGACATCGGCAAGCGGAAGGAGGCCGAGGAGGCGGCCCAGAGGAACGAGGAACAGCTGGCGAGAGTGCTGGAGGGAAGCTCCGACGGCTTCTGGGACCTCGACGTCAAGAGACGTCGAGTCTTCATGAGCGCTCGCTACAGCGAGATCATCGGCAGACCTCCGGAGACGGCAGACGTGCCCCTGGAGGAGCTCATCGGGCTCATCGAGCCGGAGGACCAGGCGCAGATCCGCGTGGGCATGCCCGCCCTCCTCTCGGGCGAGAAGGATCGCTTCACGTGGGAGTACCGCGTCCGGGTCCCCGGCACGGGCCTTCGCTGGGTCCAGGCCCGCGGGAAGGTGGCGGACCGCGATCCTGGCGGGACCGCCGTCCGGATCTCGGGGACGGTCACCGACATCCACGAGCGCAAGTCGTACGAGTGGTCGCTCCGCGAGAGCGAGGCCCGGTTCCGTCTCCTGGCCAACGAGATGCCGACGGGGATCTTCCAGGCGAACACCGAGGGCGCCCCCGTCTTCGTCAACCGGACGCTGCTGACCATGACAGGCGCTTCGGAGCGGGAAGCCTACGGCCTGGGAGCGTCCAGCATCGTTCATCCGGAGGATCGAGAGCGGGTGCTGCGCGTCTGGCGCGATGCCGTATCGAGGGGGAGCCCTTGCTCGGACGAGTACCGGCTCCTGACGCCCGCGGGGCGCACCGTCTGGGTCCGATCCATCGGGAAGCCATTGCGTGACGAGAGCGGTGCGGTCACGGGCTTCATCGGAGCGCTCGTCGACATCACGGAGCCGCGCGCCCTCCAGGCCCAGCTAACGGTCGCGTCGCGCCTCGCGGCCCTGGGGACGCTGGTGGCGGGCGTCGCACACGAGCTGAACAACCCGCTCGCGGCCACGCTGGCGGAGCAGGGCGTGGCGATCGAGATCACCCGCGAGGTCCAGGAAGATCTGCGGCAGGACACCGCCCTGGATCGGGCCGAGGAGGCGCGACGCCTCGACGAGGTGGTCGACGCGCTCCGGGAGGCCCAGGAGAGCAGCCAGCGCATCGCGAGGATCGTGAGGGATCTCACCACCTACGGGCGACCCGATTCCGGAAGGGTCCGGACGGGCTTGGTCGACGTCGTGGAGGGAGCGTCGCGGTGGCTTCCCGCCTTCGTGAGGAAGGCCGCCACCCTCCAGGTGGAGAACGCCGGGGCCCCCGAGGTCCTCGTCGCGAAGGGGCAGATCGAGCAGGTGGTCGTCAATCTCGTCACGAACGCGGCCCACGCGACGCCTCCGGGACGGCACGGAGCGATCACGGTCCGGGTCGGGCCGGGGGCCCCGGGCATGGCCCGCCTCGAGGTCATCGACCGGGGCGTCGGCATGGAGCCACCCCTGCTCGAACGGATCTTCGACCCGTTCTTCACGACGCGACCTGCGGGCGAAGGAAGGGGTACCGGACTCGGCCTCGCCATCTGCTACGCCATCGTGACCGCACACGGCGGGACGTTGACCGCGCAGAGCGAGGTCGGCAAGGGCTCCACCTTCCGGGTGGAGCTGCCTGCCGCGCCCGCAGAGGAGTGACCCTCGATTCCGTCGCGAAGGAGTCCGTTGGCGTAGGGACTCCCCGTCGGTCGGTCGGGGAATCCCGACAGCCGTTCCGCCAACCTCCCGGAACTCCAGGGGCGCCGTCCTGGCAAGCCGCCTGCAGTACCTCCTCCCGTCTACCAACCTCGACGGAACCAAGGAGAACCCCATGAACCGCAAGACCCCCAGCATCGTCGGCGCCGCAGTCGGACTGGCCCTCTTCCTCGCCATCGCCCTGCTCCCCGCGCTGCTCTACGGTGGCTACGCCGGAGTCATGCTGGCGGGCGGGATCTTCGGGACGCCGGTGGTGCCCACCTTCGCGGTCCGCGCACTCATCGTCTTCGGGATGGTGATGGGCGTCACGGGCGTCGGCGCCCTCTTCGCGGTCGGCGGCGCGGTGGCCGGCGCCGCGGTCGGCGTCCTCGCCGAGACCCCGGCCCGGAAGGGCGCTGCCCAGGCCACGAAGGCGTAGACGAGAAGTTCACCGCGGGCCAGAGGCCCGACGGGTCGATCCGACAGACGGTCTTCGTGTCCCTTCCGGAGACCCAGACGAACCCGCCGGAGACGAACCACGCCCTTCGGGCCACGTTCGGACTGACAAGGTAGGGCCGCCCTGTAGCCGAGCGCCAACCATGGTTCGCCTCTCACCCGACGAAGCGGGTGATGACCCTGTATCGCCGGAGCGCGCTGCCTCCCGTGAGGACCGCGTCGCCGCAGCACAGCCAGGCGTGAGCGGACACCGACGGCGTGGCCAGGCCGTCGGTCGCGACTCCCAGGTTCAGCGCGCCGGGGATCCCCCGCCGGCGCAGCATCGCGACGCCGGCCAGCGCCTGGACGAGGCAGGTGGCCTGCCAGGGAGCGCGCGCTGCGGCGACCTGGACGGCCCAGCCGACCGACTCGGCCTGCACCAGCAGTGAGGGCGCGAGGGTCGTCGGTGTCGCCCCCTGCGCCAGTCCCATCCATCCGGTGATGCGACCGAGCGGCACCCGCCCCACCGCGGTGCGCATGATCCCGGTCCACGCGATCGCCTCCGCCAGCAGGGCGACCTCCGGGCAGCTCAGGGAGCCGAGCCTACGCAGATCGGCCGGCCACGACATGGAGCAACTCCTCGCGAGCCAGCTCGTCCAGGAAGGCGAGCACATTGGCCGTGATCTGCTCCGGGTCCCCCTGGAACTCCCGGCACAGCTGGAGGCACAGGTCATCGACCCGTCGCGGGGATTCCATGGACTCCCAGATGCGCCTGCCGATCGCATCGAGCGCGACGTAGCTGTCCCGGCGCAGGTTGAGGATGACGAGGTCCTGGTCGACCTGGCTCGTCGCCGCATCCCTGGCGTGGACGACCACGGTGCCGCCGTCGAGGGGTGCGGGGACCGCACCGTCGCGGCTCGAGCCCGGGGAGCGGGTCATCGCCCGGATGCCCTGGCCAGCGGTGGCGAAACGGCGCTCGAGATGACGTCCACGATCTCGGGGACCGTCCAGCGCGCCTCGGGGCGCTCGATGCGGAAGACCCCCGCTTGCCGGACGACCGCCGATGCGAGGGTGAAGAGACCCGGCGCATCCTCGAGCAGGGACGGCCCGTACAGGCAGGTCTGCAGGGCGGCGAACTTGCTCCAGCCGGTCAGGGGTCGAACGCGAACCTCGTCGCCCGGGTGCTTCTCCAGGAGATGGAGCGCGAGCAGCGGAGCGGGGTCTCTGGCCATCACCGGATGCGTCGGCATGGCCGCCTTGGCCGGCCGCAGCGGGTGGCGCCGCCAGCCGGTGCTGTCGAGGCCCAGGCGCGACACCGTGTCGTCGCACAGGCGAAGCTGCGGGACCCCGGGAAGGACGTACACGCGCCCGTCGTCACCGAGGCGCAGGGCGGTGACGTCGTCGGAGAGCATCGACCAGCCCTGTCGGACGAGCGCGTCGAGCGTCGAGGACTTCCCTGCCCCGGGCTCGCCCGATAGGACGACGGCCCCTCCCGGGCAGGCCGCGGCATTGGCATGCAGGACGAGCATCCCCCGCTGCGCGAGGACCATCGAGAACACCGCGCCCATGAGGAGGGAGCAGATGACATCCTCGTCGGCCGCCGGGGCACGCTCCACCGTGACGCGCGCCCCGCCCTCGACGAGGAACCGCCCGGCTCGCTCGCCGCCGTCGAGCAGGAAGGCGCCGCATGCCGCCTGCCAGGTCTCCAACCGCGCCCGGGAGGAAGGGAGCTCCCGAGGTACGGTGCCGTACGAGACGACGACGTCCACGATGTCGCCGGCCGGGGCGGGCGAGAGGGGAGGGCACGAGAACGGCGTCCGCCACCGGAGGCCGAAGGCGGAGTGGACGAACGTCATGCGGGGTCGGCCTAGCTTGTGCGCAACGGACCGTCCCGGGTCACCTGGATCGGGAACCGGGCGATCACGGGAGCGCGCCAGGTGGGGCGTAGCTCGTCGGCTCCGGGCTCCGGCTTCCGAGACTCGGCCCTGGCCTCTCGCCCGCCGTCGAGATCCTCGGGCGCACCGCTGCGGGTCACATCCGAAACGACTCCCATCGTGTTGCCTCCCTCGATCCACACTAGGGCCCGTATGCTGGATTCGCCGAACGGAATATGCGTGCCAACCCAAGCGGGAGGTCCCGGCGTGGGTCACGTACCGAGTCGGGTCCGCGCCATGTGGAATCCGCCGGGGCTCAGGACATCGGAAGGTCCCGGGTCACCCGGATCGGGAACCGGGCGATCACGGGAGCGCGCCAGGTGGGGCGTGGCGCGTCGGCTCCGGGCACCGGCTTTCGAGACTCGGCCCTGGCCTCTCGCCCGCCGTCGAGATCCTCGGGCGCACCGCTGCGGGTCACATTCGAACGGATTCCCATCGTGCCGCCTCCCTCGATCCACACTAGGGCCCGTATGCTGGATTCGCCGAACGGAATATGCGTGCCAACCCAAGCGGGAGGTCCCGGCGCGGGACACGGGCCCGCGGACACGCGCCTGCCTTCGCGGCCTAAGAGACACGGGGGAGGTAGTTTCAAATAGAATCGCCGCATGTCCGACCTCTCCCGGACGCCGCGCCCCACCCACACACTCCATCGCCTCTGGTCCTGGTTCCCGGCACTCGGGATCACCTTCGGTCGGCACGTCTTCATGCGGGAGCCGGGAAGCAACCTCACCCTCGCGCACGAGCTCGTCCACGTCCGGCAGCAGGCGGAGCACCCGATCTGGTTCTGGGTGAGCTACCTCCTCCTGCTTCCCTTCGGCTGGAACCCGTGGCGCATGCGCTGGGAAGCGGAGGCCTATGCCGTGCAAGTGCGCGCAGGGCACACGGTGGAGGGCGTCGCCCAGGCGATCGCGGGCCCGTTGTACGGATGGTGCTGCCGCCGCAAGGCGGCCGAGGAAGCGGTCCGACGGTTCCTGTAGCCGGCCACCTGAATGCGTCGCCTGTCCTGGCCCTCTTCGTGGTCGGCGTGAAGGCCCAGGCGAGAAGTTCACTGCGGGCCAGAGGCCCGGAAGGACGAGAGGCTGGTCCGCGTCGGTGCTTCCCGGCTGAAGGGGTGCTCGCCGCGGAACCGCCAGGTCACGAAGAACGGCAGGAGCCACCAGGGGAGGTTGGCCAGGGTCACGATCCCGCGTGCCGGCGTCGCGTGGGGGCCGAAGTACTCCTCGAACATGATGATGGACACGTTGGCGAACATCACGCCGGACCAGAAGATGGCCGGGATGCGGATCCACTCCCGCCCCTTCACGGTGGCCCAGATGGCCGCGACGTAGAACGGCCCGAACAGCAGGACGTCGAGCCAGATGGTGGCGCGCCACCAGGGCGGCCTGGCGTTCTGGAGCGGGTCGAAGTTGTTTCCCCACCAGTGAACCAGGTCCACCAGCGCGCGCGGAGGCCAGAGCGGGTACTCGAACTTCGTGACGTCGGCGATCACCAGCTGCTCGAGATCGACGATGTAGGTGATGAAGCCCAGGTTCACGACGAAGAACCCGAGCAGGATCCAGTCCACGGGACGCTCCCGGAGGGGAATGATCTGGCGCACGCCGACTGAGTACAACGATCGGCCGTCACAGGCCAGTTCGGCTCAGAACTTGAGCCACGCCGGGGGCAGGAACAGCCCTGGCGCCACCGTACTCTGGAAGCGGATGTACGGCGTTCCGTCGGCCACGACCATGTCGAGCAGTCCGTCGCCGTCCAGGTCGCCGAGCGCCACCGAGAGCGGGCCCCAGTAGCCCGGGTACCGCACCGGCAGTCCGAGCTGCCCCGGCACGGCGTGGTCCTGCATGAAGACGGAGACCGATCCCGGGTAGCCCGGAGGGCCCGCGTTGGCCACCACGACGTCGGGACGGCCGTCGCCGTCGATGTCGCCGATGGCGATGGAGCAGGAGCCGTAGTCGAGGGTGTCGTGGACCACCGGCGGCAGGAGCGTGCCGTCGCCGACGGGGGCCTGCAGGAAGACCAGGAGGGTCCCGTCGAGGTTGGCGACGAGGACGTCCCGGAAACCGTCGCCGTTCATGTCGGCGACCTGGACCGCCGCCGGGCTCGTCCCGGCCGCGTAGCTCACCGCGGGCAGGAACGTCCCCGGTGCCGGCCCGTGGAGGAGGACCGAGAGCTTCCCGTTCGCGGTGACGACGACGAGGTCCGTTCCACCCGTGCCGAGGAGCGCCGCGCCGGCCACCGCGGTGGGCCCTCCGCCGACGGGAAATCCGACGGGAGCGGCGAAGCTCCCCGGTGCCTGCTGGAAGAGCACCTGGACGTCGTTCGAGCCGGCCGCGGCCACGGCGATGTCGAGCCTGCCGTCGGCGTCCAGGTCGGCGAGCGCGAGGTCGCGCGGCGTGAGCGTTCCGAGGGGGAGGGCGACCGGCGCGGAGAAGGCCCCCGGTGTCCCCGCGACCCGGAACTGCACGTCCACGGAGTGGCTTCCGTCGGCCGCCGCGGCTGCATCTGCCACGGCGACGTCGGGGAGGCCGTCGCCATCCAGGTCCCCCACGGCGACGGCCACGGGATCGCCACCGGTCGGGCTCCGGACCGGGTTCGCAAAGGTGCCCGCCGCCCCCGGCGCCTGGATGCGGGCGCTCAGGATGCCCGGCGGTGGGGCCGCGGCCATGGCGGAGAGGATGTCGGGCCGGCCGTCGCCGTCCAGGTCGGCCACCGCGACCGCCTGGGCCAGGTAGCCGGTTCCCGTGGAGGAGGAGCAGGCCGAGACGACGAGCGCCGCCAGCAGGGAGCCTGCGGTCCGCAGTGCCGGGCTTCTCTCTCTTGAACGGGTCGCCATGCCTGGAGATTCTAACCTGCCTGCCCGAGGCAGGACGGCACACGTGGCCGCCTACTTCCCCTGAACCGGAGGGGCGGCGGGGCAGCGATAGGCGATCCCCTTCCAGATCTCCGTGTAGGCGCCGTAACGGCCCGCCCAGGTGACCCTCACGTGGGTCGCGCCCATCCTCCGGGCCTCGTTGAGGGCATCCTGCCTGGCGATCTCCGAACCACAAGGGTTGCTCGAGCAGGAGCCCTTCACCTCGCCGAGGCTCTTGCACCCGGGCGGCGCCGCCGTCACCTCGACAGGCGGTCGAGGTGGACCCGCTTCCCCCTCCGCGCCGTGGGCCAGGGCACAGCCCAGGACCATCGAGGCCGCCACCGCCATCCGGAACCACCGCGTCACCAGTTCAGGTCTCATGCGTCCCACTAGCTTGCCGTGAAGAGCGGCGCGGGTTGCCGGACGCCCGACCTGCTCGAGTAGGCCCGGAGGGCGTCCTCGAGCTGGCACTGGGTCTCGCGGTGCCGGTGCTGCCGCTTCTGGGTCGGGGTCAGGCGCGGGAACCTGGCGTTCAGCTCCTGTCCCTCCGCGTCGTAGCCCGGGGTCCGGGCCATGCTCCTCGAGGAGAGCCGATCCCCGAGGAACTCGTGGCAGCAGGCGCAGAACTCCCTGGGCGTCCCGCCCACGTCGATCGGAAAGACGTCCACGTTCCCGTCGGCGAGGAACGCCACGCCGCAGCCCCCGCAGAAGTGGACGCTGGTCTGACCCAGGACCCTTCCAAGGATCGAAATGTGTTTCACGAGCCCCCCCCCCGGGAACCGCTGGCGGCGCCGACCCTCCTCGGCGCCTCCGCGTCGGACTCATTCTTGGTCCGAGGAGCGATGTCGCAAAGTCCCGCATGTTCGTGTCACCCGGGAACCGCGCAAACGGGCGTCACCGGACCCGATTCGCTTCCCCCGAACGCGCCTCACAGCACCTGGTCGATGGTGACCACGTCCACGAGCCCGTTCACGCCGAAGAGAGCCGGGATGATCCGCCCGGGCGGGTGGGCGCGGCGGAGCGCCGCCACCTTCTCGGTTCCCGCGCGGTAGGCGGGAAGGACCATGCGGCCCAGCAGCGGGTGGCGCCCCCACGCGCCAGAGAGCTTGTCGGCCCGCTCCGCCGAGACCAGGTAGTCGGCCCGCAGCGTGGCGGCGACCTCCGGCTGCGACCGCCCCTCGCCCCAGGTGAGCCAGGAGGACTGGTTCTTGGCGTCGTCCTGCAGGAGGAAGAGCAGGGTCCCCAGCTGCAGGTCCTCGTCGGGGAGATCCTCGACCTCCCTCACCCCGAAGGCCATGAGGATGGCGTTGTTGGCGATCCCCTCGAAGAGCGTGGCTCCCCGGGTGTTCATGGTGAGCACGGTCCCCTCGAAGCCGAGCTTCCCCTGCACGTGGAGCCCCTGCGCCAGCGCGAAGGTGGTGGCGTGCCCCGGCACCACCTCGTGGGCCACCAGGGCCGCGAACTCCGGCACCGAGATCTGGAGCGACGCGTTGAGCTCGTAGGTAGCCTCGTAGAGCGGCGCGCCCCCCGCGTCCCGGGCCCGGCCCACGTAGTTCATGGAGCCGGAGAACACCGCGTCCGCGAGGGGCAGGAAGCGCACGTTGGCGCGCGGCACGCCGTGGAGGGAGGCGGGCAGGTGCGGCACCACGTGCATTCGCGTCCCCTCCTCCAGCCAGGCGACGAAGGCGTCGGAGAGCTGCCGGATGGAGTGGCGCGGAACGAGCCGCCCGGCGCGCCAGGCCTCCACGGCGGAGAGGAGCTCCCTCGGCGTCCGGGAGGGGTGGCCGGCCCGGGCCAGCAGCTCGGCGACGCGCCGCCGCTTCTCCTCCGGCCGGGAGGGGGTGGGGGGCTGGCCGCAGGAGGACCTCACGCAGCGTTCATAGGGAACCGCCGGCCCCCTCCCGAGCTGCTCCTGGGCCAGGTCCCACATGACCGAGAGGCTGTCCGCCACCCCCTCGAGGTAGGCGCCGCGCAGCCCGCCCTTCTCCCGGCTCCGCGCCGACAGGTCGCGCACCGCGCCCGGCACGTCCACCGCCGCGAGGTAGGCGTCCACCGCTCCGAGGTCGGCCTCCTGCGCGGCCACGCCGCCCGACTTCCGCAGCCGCGCCGCCGCCGGGTGGGTGTAGGCGACCGGGAGCGGCTCGTCGGAGAACCAGGAGTCGGCGATGAAGCGCCCGGCCCCCGAGGGGTCGAGGACGTCGCCGCCCCAGATGGTGTCCACCCCCAGGATGGCGGTGGCGGTGGTGGCGTCGAGGGAGCGGTCGTCGGTCATGGCCGGGTTCGGTTATAACCACGGCCTGTCGGACCGGCCGGAGGGAACGAGAAGCGATGCCCAGCAAGTGGATCCAGCGAAGCTACAAGCGAACCCCGATCCCGTGGCTGATGCGCAACTCCGTCTCGCGGAGGGACGTCATCCAGAGGTGCATCGAGGCCCTGGGGGCCAGGACCTATCTCGAGATCGGCGTCTCCGACGGCCGGTGCTTCGCCGCCGTGCAGGCGCCCACCAGGATCGGCGTGGACCCCATCGCCCCGGCCCCCCTGGTGGTCGCCGAGCTCGGGAAGCCGGGGGTCGTCTACGTCTCCCGCACGAGCGATTCCTTCTTCGAGACCGAGGCGCCGCGCCTTCTCCCGGACGGCGTGGAGGTGGTCTTCATCGACGGCCTGCACACCTGGGCGCAGGCCTACCGCGACTGCGTGAACTCGCTCGAGTACCTGAACCCCGACGGGGTCATCCTGCTCCACGACTGCCTGCCCAGGAACGAGGGGCAGGCCATGGTCGCGAGCTCTCCCCAGGAAGCCGCCACGCTCGCCGAGGCCCAGGGCGTTCCCTTCGACTGGGCGTGGACGGGCGACGTCTGGAAGGCCATCGTCGCACTGCGGCAGCACCCCGACCTCTCCACCTGCGTCCTCGACTGCGACCGCGGGGTGGGCGTGGTCCGGCGGGGCGCGAACGAGGGCGGCCCGCGCCTCTCCGAGGCCGACATCGCCAGGCTCCGGTTCGCGGACCTCAAGGCGAACCCCGTGGAGCTGCTGGGGCTCCGCAAGCCCTACCACCTGGTCAAGGCGCTCGCCTCGCGGTGAGCCCGGATCCTGGGCCGGCTTGACCGGAGCGGCCCGCTCGACCATCTTCTGCCGATGCCAAACACGCGGAAGTGGGCCCTCGTCCTGGGAGCGTCGTCCGGATTCGGCGAGGCCATCTCGCTGGCGCTGGCCCGCGCCGGCCGAAACGTCTTCGGCGTGCACCTCGACCGCCGGGCCACCCTGGCCAACGTGGACCGCATCCAGTCGGAGATCGCCGCGGCGGGAGGGAAGGCGATCTTCTTCAACGTCAACGCCGCCGACGCCGAGAAGCGCGCCGAGGTGGTCGCCGAGATGGGGCGCGTCCTCGCCGGGGAGGGAAACCCGGCCGGAGTGGACGTCCTCGTCCACTCGCTCGCCTTCGGCACCCTGAAGCCCTTCGTCGCCGACGCGGCGGCCGACTCCATCACCCGGGCCCAGATGGACATGACGCTCGACGTGATGGCCCACAGCCTCGTCTACTGGACGCAGGACGTGCTCCAGGCCGGCCTCATGGGGCCGGGCTCCCACGTCTACGCCATGACCAGCGCCGGCGGCCACCGCATCTGGCCCTCCTACGGCGCCGTCTCCGCCGCCAAGTCGGCGCTGGAGAGCCACTGCCGGCAGCTCGCCGTGGAGCTCGTGCCGCGCAAGATCGGGGTGAACGCGGTGCGGGCCGGGGTCACCGACACGCCGGCGCTGCGCAAGATCCCCGGCAACGCCCTGATGATCGAGCACTGCCTGGCCATCCATCCGGCCAAGCGGCTCACCACCCCGGCCGACGTGGCGGCGGTGATCGTGGCGCTGTCCCGGCCCGACACCACCTGGCTCACCGGCAACGTGCTGGGCGTGGACGGGACCGAGGACCTGGTCGGCTAGACGACGCAGCCGGCGGGTTCAGCTCGCCAGCCGGACAGGGACCTTGATCCCGGCGTCCACCATCGGCGCCGGAAGGGCGGGCGAGGGCCCCGCCTTCTTGCGGAACGGGCCGCTGATGAGCCGGAAGAGGTCGCGGGCCGGCATGTGCCGGTTGAAGGTGCGAAAGAGCCCCCAGGTCCGGAGCGGGCTCTTCACGATCCGGGTCAGCAGCAGCGACACGTAGCCCTTCATCCGCAGCGCGTTGACCTCGTCGTTGGGAACCGTGTCGGGGTCGATGTCGCAGCACTTGAAGGTCTTGTCCCAGTCCCGGTCGTCGTCGACGATGCCGCGGCTGGCGTACTCGTTCCAGAGCGGCGTTCCCCGGTAGACGGCCAGCCGGTTGAAGCCGAAGGTGTCGATGGGCAGCCGGGCCGCGAAGCGGAAGGTCTCGCGGATGTCCTCGGCGGTCTCGCCCGGCCCGCCGATGACGAAGAAGCCGTGCACCCGGGCGATGCCGTGCTTCTTGGCCGCGCCCACCGCGAGCTCGATCTGCTCGAGCTTCTGCTTCTTGCCCAGCCGGTCGAGCATCTTCTGCGTGCCGGCCTCGATGCCGTAGGCCAGCATGTCGCAGTGGGCCTTGCCCATGAGCGGGAGCGCCTCGATGCCCATCGAGTCCACCCGCCCCTCGCACCCCCAGTGGAACTTGAGCTTGCGGTCGATGATGCCGTTGCAGATGTCGGCGATGCGCTTGCGCTTGAGCAGGAAGTGGTCGTCGGTGAGGTAGATGGAGCGGTAGCCCTGGTCGGAGAGCTCCTGCATCTCGCCGAGGACGTGCTCGGCCGAGCGGCTGCGCCACTTGCCCTCGGCGAGCGAGGGGATGTCGCAGTAGATGCAGGTGTAGGGGCATCCCCGCGAGGTCTGGATGGTGCAGAACTTGTCGAGCGAGAGCACCGCCGGGACGTCGAGCGGCAAGGACTCGATGTAGTCGATGGGGAGCGAGGTGCGATCCGGGTACGGGTACTTGTCGAGGTCCCGCAGCAGCGGGCGCGGGACGTTCTTCACGATCTCGCCCCCGTCCCGCCAGACCAGCCCGGCCACGTTGCCGAGCCCGCCGTGGAGGTTGTCGAGGTAGTCCACCAGCAGGTCCTCGCCCTCGCCCACGCCCACGTGGTCGATGAACGGGCAATCGGCCAGGATCCGGGCGGCGTTGATGGAGGCGAAGGCGCCGCCCACGATGATGGGGATCCCGGGGTTCGCCACCTTCACCTTGCGGGCGAAGTTCTTCAGCCCCGGGTAGGCGGTCACCGAGAGGAAGGAGAGGGCGATGACGTCGGGGGCGTCCTGGCGGGCCGCCTCGGCGACCCCGTCGGCCCGCATGCGCGGGTGGCAGGTGTCGAACATCCGGACGGTGTGGCCGGCCCGGCGCAGGATGGGGGCGAGCGTCTGGATGCCCAGGGGGGGGAAGGCCATCGCCCGAACGCGCGCATCGGGGCCGTCGTCACCCGCCGCCGGGGGCAGCAGGTGGAAGTAGTCCTCATCCCTCACGTAGACCAGGAATACGCGCAAGGAGACAAAATAGACGATCTCGGTCCGGATCGCCAGGGCCGCCCCCAAAGGCCCTTTGACCCCCTGTGGCCGGGGGCCTAGCGTCGTCACCATGGGTGCAGTGGGAGGGCCCGGAAGCCTCGTGGGGACGACCCTCCGGCCACCGGAGCTGGAGGCGGAGTTCCGCGCCCGGTACCTGCGCTCCGACGGGCGCACGGCGGCCATCGTCGCCGGTGGCCTGACGCTGCTCTCCTCGGCCTTCTTCGCCACCGACCGGAGCTTCGTCGGGCCGCCGACGGTCCTGATCCTGGCCATCCTGCGCGCCGCGCACGTCGTTCTCACCGTCTGCTTCATCTGGGCGGCGCTGCGCACGCGGCGTCCATCGGTGCTCGACGCCTGGAGCCTGGCCTGGGCGGCCACGGCGTCGCTCGTGATCGCGGGGGTCCAGAGCACCCGCCCGCCCGACTACTTCGTGCCCGTGGTGTCCGACCTCCTGCTGATCTTCGCGGTCTGGACGCTCGTCCCGAATCGGTTCGCGCTCCAGCTGATCGGATCGGCCATCGCCACGGGAGCCAGCGTCAGCTGGATCGCCGGGTTCCGGAACCCGCCCCCGATCCCGGTGCTCCTGCTGCTCGGCAACACCCTGCTCTCGGCAAACCTCGCCGCCGGCTACGTCTCCTGGCGATTCCACCGCGCCCGCCGCCTGCAGTTCCTCGCGGTGCGGGAGCAGGAACGGCTCGTCGAGCAGTTGCGCACCAGCCGGGAGCGGTTGCAATCGGTGCTCGACGTCAGCACCGACGGTTACTGGGAGCGCGACCTCGTCACCGGAAACGTGCTCCACAGCGCGCGCATGAACCAGATCACCGGCCGTCCTGCCGCGGACACCGTGGCGGGCGCCAACGACTGGCGGGCGCGGATGCACCCCGACGACCTCCGCGAGCTCGGCCCGGTCTACGAGGCGGTGATGGCGGGCGGGGAGGAGCACTTCGACCGGGCGTGCCGCACCCGGCACGCCGACGGCTCCTGGCGCTGGGTCCGCAGCCGCGGCGGGGTGTCGGCACGCGACGAGGCCGGCCGTGCCATCCGCATCGCCGGGACCATCAGCGACATCCAGGCCCAGAAGGAGGCCGAGGAGGCGCTCCGGGCCAGCGACGAGCGCCAGCGGAGCCTCGTCGAGAACCTGGGCGCCGGCGTCGTGGTGCACGAGGCCGACACGACCATCCGGCTCAGCAACGCGAGGGCCGCCGAGATGCTGGGGCTCACCCAGGAGCAGCTGCGCGGCAAGGCCGCCATCGACCCTGCCTGGCGGTTCGTCCGCGACGACGGCACGGCCATGCCCCTCGGCGAGTACCCGGTCGAGCGGGTGCTGGCGACGAAGGGGCCCGTGATCGATCAGGTGGTCGGGGTGAATCGCCCGGCGACGCACGACCTGGTCTGGGTGCTCGTCAACGCCTACCCGATCCTCCGGGAGCCGGGCGACATCGACCACGTGGTCGTCACCTTCGTGGACATCACGGGACGGAAGCAGGCCGAGGAGGCGCTCCAGCGGAGCGAGGCGCTGCAGCGCACCGTCATGGAGAACTTCCCGAACGGGGTCGTCGGCCTCTTCGACCGGGACCTTCGCTACGTCCTCATCGACGGCACCAACACCGTCACCGACGCCAGCCCGCGGTCGTGGATGGGGCGAACGCTCCAGGAGCTCACCCCTCCCAGGGTGCTCCCGATGGTCGAGCCCGCCTACCGGGCGGTGCTCGCCGGGGAGTCGCGCCGGGTACAGCTCCCGCTGGGCGGCCACCTGATCGACGTCTTGATCAAGCCCGTCCGCGACGGGTCCGGCGCGGTGACCCACGGGCTCTTCATGACCCAGGACGTGACCGAGAAGCGCGCCCTCGAGGAGCAACTCGTGGTGGCGTCGCGGCTGGCCGCGCTGGGCACCCTGGTGGCGGGCGTGGCCCATGAGATCAACAACCCCCTCACCGCCGAGATGGCCGGGCAGGGGATCGCCGTCGAGGAGGTGCAGGCCGTGAGGGAGGCCCTCGGTTCGAGCGCGGACCTCGACCGGGTTTCCGCCGTCCGGAGGCTCGGGGAGGCGCTCGAGGCCCTCGGCGACGCGCAGGCGGGTGGGGAACGCATTGCACGGGTGGTGAAAGACCTGAGCCTCTTCGGGCGTCCCGACCCGCGTCGCGCCCGGGTCCGGCTCCTCGCCGTGGTCGAGGAGGCCATGCGCTGGCTTCCGGGCTCCATCGCGCACGCCGCCACGGTCCAGGTCGAGGACCGGGGCGCACCCGACGTGATGGCCTCGTCCGGACAGCTCGGCCAGGTGCTCGTGAACCTGGTCACCAACGCCTCCCGGGCCGCGAAGGCGGAGGGCAAGGTCGCCATCCGCGTCGTCGTCGGCCCCGGTTCCCCGGGAATGGCGCTTCTCGAGGTCACCGACGACGGCAAGGGAATCGCCCCGGAGACCCGGGAGAGGATCTTCGATCCCTTCTTCACCACCCGGAAGGTGGGCGAGGGGATGGGGCTGGGGCTCCCCATCTGCCACTCCATCGTCACGGCGCACGGAGGGACGATCACGGTCTCGAGCGACCCGGGCCACGGCTCCACCTTCCGCGTGGAGATGCCGGCGGCGGCCGACCCGGCCTGACCTCACCGCACCAGCAGCGCCGGGTGGTACCTGCGCACGAACTCGGCGACGGTCTCGATGTCGGAGTCGGTCCCGGTGGCCACGCAGCCCATCGTCCAGTCCACGGCCGTGGTCGGGTACTCGGGCTCGGCCTGTCCGCGCGGGGGGCCGTGGATCCCCAGGGCGCCGCCGGAGTGACCCCGCGACGCCTGCTCGCGGGTGGGGTAGTCGAAGGGGATGAAGGTCCCGTAGAGCTTCGACGGCCTCGGAGTCCCGAAGCCGTACACGCCGAGCGGGGTCCGGTTGTCGCCCGTCCGCCTCTTCCCGTTTCCGCCCCGCCCCAGCGCCACCGGGATCCGTCCCACCAACGACCCGTGGCGGCAGAGCCAGATCTCCCGCTTGCGGGTGAACACGGCCACCACGTCGCCGGTCGTCGGGCACGTCGAAGGGGTCTGGTCGATCTCCTCGGCCATGGCGTCACCGGCGGCGAGGGCCAGTGTCAGGAGGGTGGTCGCGAACATCGCCGCGAAACGCTAACCGCGCCCGCGCCCCTTGTCACGCCCGCCTCCTTCCACTAACCCTTGCGCCATGCTGGCACGCCTTCGCCACCGCCCCGAAGCCTGGGCCCTCCTGGCCGCCCTCTGGGCCGGTTGCGCGCACGCGCCCCCGCCGCCCGAGCCGGAGAAGCCGAAGGCGCCCGCGCCCGTCGCCGTGGTCGCACCGCCCTGCCCCATCGTCCAGGCCGCCGCCTGCGAGACGCCGTCTGCATGCAAGGCCGTCGAGGTCATCGGGACCGTCTGCCAGCGCGTGGTGCTGCCCGGCGACTCGCTCATCGAGATGGCGCGCCAGTACGACCTGGGCTTCAACGAGATCGAGGCGGCCAACCCGGGGCAGGACGCCTTCGTCCCCACCGTGGGCGCGATGGTCACCCTCCCCACCTCCTGGATCGTGCCCCGGGCCGCGGCCCCGGGGAGGGTGGTGGTGAACCTCTCCGAGATGCGCCTCTTCCACTTCCCCAGCACGCCCGGGCCGGCCATGACCTTCCCGGTGGGCATCGGCACCGAGGGCTGGGCCACCCCCACCGGCACCTTCAAGGTGATCCAGAAGCAGGTGAACCCGCCCTGGTACCCACCCGCGTCGATCCGCAAGGAGGAGCCCGATCTGCCGGCGGTGGTGCCGCCCGGGCCGGACAATCCGCTCGGGACCCACGCGCTGCGGCTCAACAGGGGGTCGATCCTCATCCACGGGACCGACACGCCCTTCGGCGTGGGGCGCCGGGCCAGTCACGGCTGCCTGCGGCTCTACCCCGAGGACATCCCGGTCCTCTTCGACCGGGTGGCGGTGGGGGCGGAGGTCCGGATCGTCCGCGAGCCGGTGAAGATCGGCGTGCGGGCCGGGCGGGTCTTCGTGGAGATCCACCACGACCAGGACGCCAAGGTGGACCTGGCCGCCGAGGCGCGACGGCTCCTCGGCAAGCGCGCCCTTCTCGGCTCGGTGGACGCGGCGAAGCTCGACGAGGCGCTCTCGGACCCGCGCGGCCTCCCGGTGGACGTCACCCAGGAGCGGGCCCCGGACCGGAGCTGATCGAGCCGCGAGGCGATGGCGCGCGAGGGGGAACGGCGGAAGGCCGCGCCCCCCCCGGCGCCGGAACTGCTACTTCGCGCCCTTCATCTGGCGCAGCTCGAAGGCCTTGGCGGCCTTGGCGGCGGCCGTCTCGGCGCGCACGGCGGCGGCGTCGGCGTCGGCAGCGGACTTCTGGGCAGCCGCGTTGTAGCTGGCGATCTCCTTGCGGAGGGCCTGGACCTCGGCGGACTGCGCGTCGGACTTCTTGCTCAGGTCGGCGAGCTTGGCCTGCATCGCGGCCTGCTGCTGCTCGAGGGTCGTCACCTTGGCGGAAAGGGGAGCCAGCTCCTCCTTCACGCTCGAGGTGGTGGCGCAGCCCGCGGCGAGAACCGCGAAGAGGGCCAGTGCAAGGATACGGGTCATCGTGCTCCTCCTTGTTTCGTGATCGGGAACGGCGGGCGCAGGTTCCCCCTTCTCCGGGCGGCGCGCAAGCATCCCGTGGATGCCGCGCGGCCCAGGCTCGATACAATGCGCGGCGTGAAAGGGCTGCCATCTCGCGTCGGGGTCCTCGTCGCCGCGCTCCTCGCGGCGGGACCGGCCCACGCCCAGGGCTTCTTCGGCCCGCAGGGATCCACGTCGTACCAGCCGGAGGTGGACGCCTACTTCCAGGTCGGCAAGGGACTTCGCCTCCAGGCGCAGGTGCAGCCCTACCTCGTCCCGGCCCAGCAGGTCGCCCAGATCTCCTTCGCCCTCTACGGGGCCTGGATGGTCGCGGCGGTCCTGCAGGACCTCCTCAGCCCCGACGTGGCCAAGGAGCACGCCGTGGAATTGCGGGTCGGCGCCCTCTACAACGCCAACGTCGATCCGGGGACGCAGGGGCCGGGAAGCACCTGGACCCTCCAGGCCGACCTCACGCCCCGTTTCAACCTTCCGGCGGGGCTCCTGGTCTCCCAGCGCAACCGGGTCTCCTTCAACTGGCTGGTGGACGGGGCCACCGGCTCCTTCTTTCGCTACCGCGGCCGCCTCCAGCTGGAGCGCGAGTTCGCCGTCGCAAGGGTTCCCATCACACCGTTCGCGAATGCCGAGCTCTTCTGGCAGCAGCAGCCCGCCATGTGGACCCAGTTCCGGATGCAGGCGGGCGTCCAGATCGGCTTCGACCTGTTCGCGAAGGGGCAGACCGTCGAGATCAACTGGAGCGCCATCACCAGCCTCCAGCCCAGCCGCAGCTGGTCGCCGCAGGTCGGGCTCATCCTGGCAAGCTACTTCTGAGCCGTAGGCTAGAATCCGCGGATCTTGAGCCCGGTCACGGATCCACGCGAGGCCCCGCTCCCGGCGCGGAAGCCCTCCGGGTTCTCGAACCTCGTCCTGCACCTGCACCCGAAGCTCGTTCCGGCCGCTGCGCTCCCGCTGTCCCGGACCTTCGGCCTGGGGGGGGGCGCGGCGGTCCTCTTCTTGATCCTGGCCGTCACCGGGTCGCTCCTGCTGGTG
Source organism: uncultured Anaeromyxobacter sp. (assembly GCA_903874275.1). Taxonomy (GTDB): domain Bacteria; phylum Myxococcota; class Myxococcia; order Myxococcales; family Anaeromyxobacteraceae; genus CAIOAK01. The sequence continues at coordinate 94,141 of CAIQRS010000010.1, read as the reverse complement.
GTCTACGAACCGTCGCCGGAGCGGGCCCACGGGACGGTGACCCGGCTGGTGGACGAGGTCCCCTTCGGCGCGCTGGTGCGCAACGTCCACCACTGGGCGGCCAACGGGATGGTGCTGGTCACGCTGCTCCACCTGCTGCGCGTCTTCTACCGGGGCGGGCACCTGCCCCCGCGCCGGGGCAACTGGTTCGCCGGGGTGGCGCTCCTGCTCCTGGTGGTCGCCTGCGCCTTCACCGGCTACCTGCTGCCCTGGGACCAGCTGGCCTTCTGGGCGGTGACCATCGCCACCGGGATGCTCGAGTACGCGCCGATGGTGGGCGGGCTCCTGCTCCGCGCCGCGCGCGGCGGCGCCGACGTCGGGCCGGCCACGCTGGCCCGCTTCTTCGTGCTCCACGTGGCCATCCTGCCCATCGCCATGCTGCTCCTGCTGGCCTTCCACTTCTGGCTGGTGAGGAAGGTGGGCGGGGTGATCCTGCCGGAGGGCTCGGGTGACCGGGCCTCCCCGCGCGGGGCGCTCGTGCCCACCTCGCCGAACCTCACGCAACGTGAAGGGGCCATGGCGCTCGGCGTCCTGGCCGCGGTGATGGTCGCCGCGGCCCTGTGGGACGCGCCCCTGCTCGCCCAGGCCAACCCGGGCATGAGCCCGAACCCGGCCAAGGCGCCCTGGTACTTCATGGGGGTGCAGGAGCTGCTGGTCCACCTCCACCCGGCCTTGGGCGCGGTGGGGGTCCCGCTCCTCGGCGTGGTCCTGCTCCTCGCCCTCCCGGCGCTGGGCGGGCGCCAGCCGCCCACCGGCCGCTGGTTCGGATCGGCGCGGGGTGCGCGCCACGCGCTCGTGGCGGCGGCCGTCGGCGCGGTCGGGACGGCGGCGCTGGTGGTGGCGAACGAACCGCTGCGACGCGCCCCCCCGTGGCTGCCCGGGATTCCACCCGCGGTCCGCAGCGGCGCGCTGCCGCTGGCCGCCATGGCCATGCTGCTCCTCGGCGCGGCCTGGCTGTCGCGCCGCCGGGGCGCGACCCGGATCGAGTCGGTCCAGTCGGCAGTGAGCTTCGCGCTGGCCTCCTTCGGGGTGCTCACGCTGGTCGGCGTGTTCCTCCGCGGCCAGGGAATGGCGCTGGTGCTCCCGTGACCGCGCCCTCCATCGAGCCGGCCGCGCCCGACCGCCGCGACTTCCTGGGGAAGGTCGGCAAGGGGCTGGGGATCCTGGCCGGCGTCGAGCTCCTGGCGGTGGTGGTGGCCTACCTGGCCCCCGGCAAGGGTGGGGCGGGGCGCGGCGCCGCGCTGGTCGTGGCCGGTCCGGTGGGGGAGTTCACGCCGTCGTCGGTGCGCGCCTTCCCCGGCGGCAAGTTCTACCTGGCGCGCCTCGCCGACGGGGGCTTCCTGGCGCTCTCCTCGAGGTGCACGCACCTCGGGTGCATGGTGCCGTGGGACGCGAAGCAGCGGGTCTTCCCCTGCCCGTGCCACGCCTCCCGCTTCGACGAGCGGGGAGACGTGCTGGCGCCGCCGGCCACCCGCCCCCTCGACCTCTTCCCGGTGGTGATCGAGGGGGGAATCGTCAAGGTGGACACCTCCCGCCGCATCGGCCGGGCCCGCTTCGAGCCGGGCCAGGTGACCTACCTCTAGATGGACCCGACCCTGCGCCGCTACCGGATCGCGGGCCTGGCCGCCACGGCGGCCATCGTGCTCTCGGTCCCGCTGTACCTCGCGGTGCGCTCGTTCCGCCCGCCCCGCACGACGCCGGACGCCGCGCCCCAGCACGTGGGAAGCGAGAAGTGCAAGGCCTGTCACGAGAAGGCCTTCACGGCATGGAAGGGGTCGAACCACGCGCTCGCCATGCAGGCGGCCAGGGACGGCACGGTGCTGGGCGACTTCTCCGGGGCGACGCTCGTCCACCGGGGAAAGACCTGGCGCTTCTTCCGGCAGGGGGAGAGGTTCCTCGTCCACGCCGAGGGGCCGGACGGCCAGATGCGCGACTTCGAGGTGACCTACACCTTCGGCGTGGCCCCGCTGCAGCAATACCTGGTGCCCTTCCCGGGCGGGCGGCTCCAGGCCCTCTCGGCGGCCTGGGACACCAGGGCGAAGCGCTGGTTCCACCTGAACCCGGGGCCGGCCGCGCCGCCCGGCGACTGGCTCCACTGGACCCGCCCCGGCCAGGGCTGGAACGCCATGTGCTCCGACTGCCACTCCACCGCGGTCCGCAAGCGCTACGACCCGGAGAAGGACGCCTACGAGACCACCTGGTCGGAGATCATGGTGGGCTGCGAGGCCTGCCACGGCCCGGGGTCGCGCCACGTGGCCTGGGCGGAGCAGCCGGCCATGGGGCGCACGGCCGTCGAGAACGCCGGCCTGGTGGCGAAGACGGCCCGTCTCACCCCAGGTGAAATGACCGCGCAGTGCGCCCCCTGCCACTCCCGGCGCGCCCAGTTCGCCGACCCGGCCGCGCCCGGCGGGGAGCTGCTCGACGCCTACCTTCCCACGCTGCTCGGCCCGGGGACCTTCCACGCCGACGGGCAGATCCTCGACGAGGACTTCGAGTGGCACCCCTTCACGCAGAGCAAGATGCACGCGAACGGGGTGCGCTGCGCCGACTGCCACGACGTCCACTCGGGCAAGCGGCACGAGGAGGACAACCGGCTCTGCACCCGCTGCCACCGCGCCGACACCTACGACGCGCCGACCCACCACTTCCACAAGGCGGAGTGGAAGGGGAAGCCCAGCGCCGGGGTGCTCTGCGTCTCCTGCCACATGCCCGGCCAGAACTTCATGGTGGTGCACTTCCGGCGCGACCATTCCATGCGAATCCCGCGCCCCGACCTCACCGCCTCCATCGGCGTGCCCAACGCCTGCAGCGCCTCCGGGTGCCACGCCGACCGGAAGCTCTCCTGGGTGCAGGAGAGGTACGACGGCTGGTACGGGAAGAAGCGCAAGCCGCACTACGGGACCACCATCGCGGCGGGGCGTGCCCGGGAGCCCGAGGCCGAGGCGGAACTCGTCCGGCTCGCCGGGGATCCACGCTTCCCGGTGGTGGTCCGGGCCACCGCCGTGGAGCTGCTCTCCGGCTACCCGGGAGCCGATGCCCGCGCCGGCGTCGAGAAGGCCCTCTCCGACCCGGAACCGCTCCTGCGGGTCACCGCGGTCGGGCGGGTGAACGAGGCCGATCCGGATCGGCTCGCCGTGCTCCTCGGCCCGCTCCTCCAGGACCCGGTCCGCTGGGTGCGCGCCGAGGCGGCGGCGCGCCTGGCCAGCCCGCCCTCCCGGCGGCTCACCGGGGCGCAGCAGACGGCATGGGCCGCCGCGCTCGCCGAGTACGAGGCCGGGCAGCGCTACATGTCCGACCTGCCCTCCGGCCCCTACAACCTGGGGAACCTGTACGCCGCGCTGGGGCGCAGCGCCGACGCCGAGAGCCAGTACCGGCGCGCCATCGCCATCGACGGAGAGCTCTTCCTGGCCCGGGCCAACCTGGCCATGTTGCTCGCGGTGAACGGGCGGGGGGCCGAGGCCGAGACCCTCCTGCGCGAGGCCCGCGCCCAGCAGCCCGGCCACGCCGGCATCGCCTTCAACCTGGGGCTGCTCCTCGCCGAGCGGAACGACCGGGCCGGGGCCGAGGAGATGCTGCGCGCGGCGCTCCTGGCCGACCCGGGCCTCGCGCCCGCCGCCTTCAACCTGGCGGTGCTGGTCGGGGAGCGGAAGCCGGCCGAGGCGGCCTCCCTGGCCCGGACGGCCGCGCGGCTGCGCCCCGACGACCTCCGCTACGCCTGGACGCTCGGCTACTACCAGTCCCGCGCCGGCGACCTGGACGGGGCGGAGGGGACGCTGCGCGCGCTGCTGGCGGCCCACCCGGAGCACGCCGAATCCCGTGCGCTCCTCGCCGACGTCGAGTCCAGGAAGCGGCGCCCCCGGGGTCGGTGACCCACGCCGGGCGGCGCTTTCAGGCCGCCTCCTTGCGCACCAGCGGGGCCACGCGGGAGGCCTCGGCCGAGGCCGCGGCCGACGCGGCTTCGTCGCGACGGTTCTTGAGCACGGAGGCCACGATCCCGACGGCGAGGATCCCCAGCACCACCGCGAGCGAGGCCGCGGCGTGGATCTTCACCACGTCCACCAGCGCCATCTTGGCCCCCACGAACATGAGGACCAAGGCCAGCGAGGGCTTGAGATAGGTGAACTTCTCCACGAACCCGGCCAGGAGGAAGTAGAGGGAGCGGAGCCCGAGGATGGCGAAGATGTTGGAGGTGAAGACGATGAAGGGGTCGCTGGTCACCGCGAAGATGGCCGGGATCGAGTCCACCGCGAAGATCACGTCGGTCACCTCGATGAGGGCCAGCGCGAAGAAGAGCGGGGTGGCGAGCCACTTGCCGTTCTGCCTCGTGAAGAAGTGGTTGCCGTCGAGGTGGGGGCTGGCCGGGACGATGCGGCGGAGAAACTTGAAGACCGCGCTGTTCTCGGGGTGGTCGGCCGCGCCGCGGGCCAGCAGGAGCTTCACGCCGGTGAGCACCAGGAAGGCGCCGAAGAGGTAGATGATCCAGTGGAAGCGGGAGAGCAGGGCCGAGCCGGCGGCGATCATGGCGCCGCGCATGAGGAGCGCCGAGAGGATGCCCCAGAAGAGCACCCGGTGCTGGTAGATGGGCGGGATCCCCAGCGCGCCGAAGATGACGACGAAGACGAAGATGTTGTCCACCGAGAGCGACTTCTCGATCACGTAGCCGGTCAGGTACTGGAGGCCGAGCTCGCCGCCGTGCCGGAACCAGACCCACCCGCCGAAGGCCAGGGCCAGCGAGACCCAGACGGCCGACCAGCCCAGCGCCTCGCGCGGCCCGACCACGTGGTCCTTGCGGTTGAAGACCCCCAGGTCGAGGGCCAGCATCGCCAGGACGAACGCCAGGAAGACCGCCCACTCGAGAACCGTGTGTTCCATCCCGGTTCTCTAGGTCCGGGTCACCTTCCATGCGATACGAAGTATCGAGGTAATAATTAGGTATAGTGGATGAATGGAATGGCTCAACTACCACCACCTCCACTACTTCTGGGTCGTGGCCCGGGTGGGCAGCATCGCCCGCGCGAGCGAGGAGCTGCGCATCTCCCAGCCCAGCATCTCCAGCCAACTCAAGACGCTGGAGGGCGCCCTGGGCCACCCGCTCCTCGAGCGGCGCGGCCGCGGACTCGTGCTCACCGACGTGGGGCGCACCGTGCAGCGCTACGCCGACGAGATCTTCCGCACCGGCCGGGAGCTGCAGCAGGTGCTGAAGGGCGCGCCTTCCCGGGAGCGTGTCCCCTTCTCGGTGGGGGTGGTCGACGTCATCCCCAAGCTGGTGGCCGAGCGGATGCTCCAGTCGGCGGTGGACGGGGTGAAAGATCTACGTCTCGTCTGCCGGGAGGGGCCGCTGCCGGCGCTGCTGGCCTCGCTGGCGCTGCACGAGCTCGACGCGGTGCTCTCCGACAGCCCGGCCCCCGAGTCGGTGCGGGTCAAGGCCTTCGGCCACCTCCTCGTCGAGTGCGGGGTGGTCCTCCTGGCCGCGCCGCGCCTGGCCCACCTGCGCAAGGGCTTCCCGGGCTCGCTCTCCGGGGCGCCGGTGCTGCTCCCGGCGGCGGGCACCGCGCTGCGCCAGGGGCTGGAGGCCTGGTTCGCGGCGCGGGAGGTGGAGCCGGTGGTGGCCGGAGAGTTCGACGACGGCGCGCTCCTCAAGGCCTTCGGGGCCCGGGGGATGGGCGTGTTCGCGGTGCCGGACACGATCGAGAAGGAGGTCTGCGCCCAGTACGGGGTGGTCGCGGTGGGGCGGACCGACGAGGTGCGGGAGCGCTTCTACGTGCTCACCGTGGAGCGGCGCCTGCGCCACCCGGCGGCGGTGGCCATGGCCGAGGCGGCGCGGGGCGCCGGCGTGCGACGGAAAACTTAGAAAAAACCTAAGTCACACGTAGACATTTCGTGATGGCCGCAGGATGGCGGGCCCTTACCTTTCTCCCTGCCGGCGACGGATCGCCGAGCACGGAGGAAGCACGATGAACCAGCTGAAGACCATCCTTCTCCTCGGCGCGCTCTCGGCACTGGTCGTCGCCGCCGGGGCCGCCCTGGGCCCGCAGTGGATGTGGGGAGCGCTGGCGCTGGCGCTCGGCATGAACCTGTTCGCCTGGTTCTTCTCCGACCGGCTGGTGCTGCGCATGTCGGGCGCGCGGGAGGTCTCGCGCGAGGAGGAGACCGAGCTGCACCGGATGGTGGAGGAGCTCTCCACCCGGGCCGGGCTGCCGAAGCCGCGCGTCCTCCTCATCGACGCCCCATACGCCAACGCCTTCGCCACCGGGCGGAACCCCGAGAAGGCGGCCGTGGCCGTGACCCGTGGCCTGCTCGAGCTCCTCGGCCCCCGCGAGGTGCGGGGCGTGCTGGCCCACGAGATCGCCCACGTCGCCAACCGCGACGTGCTGGTGGCCACGGTCGCGGCGGGCCTGGCCACCGCGGTGAGCCACCTCGGCAGCGTCTTCGCCTTCTCCGGCCTCCTGGGCAACCGCGACGGCGAGGGGGAGGGGGCCGGCGCCTCCGGACTGCTCTTCGCCCTGGTCGCCCCCATCGGGGCCACCCTCGTCCAGCTCGGCATCTCCCGGTCGCGGGAGTACCTGGCCGACGAGGCCGGCGCACGGATCAGCGGCGACCCGCTGGCGCTCGAGACCCCGGGAAACCCCCTCGTCCGCGGCGCCGCCCCCCGCCCGCAGCACGGCTGACGTCGACCACGCAGCTCACGAACCGAAGTTCACGAAAGGAGAACACGCCATGGCCGAAACCAGGACCCTGAAGACCAACCTCGCCGAGGAGGAGTTCTTCGCGCGGGAGGACGCGGAGAAGAAGCGGAAGCTGGCCCTCCAGGTGCGGCTCTCGACCGAGGTCGCGGAGCGGGAGCGGCTGCGCGCGCTCCACCACATGCGGTGCCCCAAGTGCGGGCTCGAGCTCCAGGAGGTGGCCTACCGGGGCGTGCAGGCGGACGTCTGCTTCGCCTGCGGCGGCCTCTTCCTCGACCGGGGGGAGATCGACGTCGTCGCGGGCCCGGAGGAGCGCGGGATCATGGCCGGCCTGCTGGGGCTCCTGCGGCAGCGCGGCTGAGGGCGCCCGCCGGCCCCCGCCTTCAGCCAGCCCGTCGCGCCCCGTCGCCCCGCTGCCGACCAACCGCCGGCTGCAGGGTATCGGTCACCTTACCGAGGCAGAGCACCCAGCCGAGCAGGGTTCCGGTGAGAAGGCCGGACATCCAGAAGACGGCGAAGTGGGCCAGGTCGCTCAAGGTGAACCATCTGACCCAACAACCGGCGCCGCGGGAAGGCCCATTTCGGACCATGCCCCGATCGGGATCCGATCAGCCGGCCCGGAGGAGCACGTAAACGAAGCCCAGACCCACCAGGGCCGCCACGGTCCAGAAGCGCAGGTCGGGGGGATCGCTCCCGGCGTCGTGGGAGGTCCGGGCAAGGCGCGCGCGCCATCCGCACTCCCGGCACTGGTGGTATCGGGTCATGGTCCAGACCCGCAGGAGGGTCTCGCGCCCGCCCTTGGGTCGGGAGGGACGAACCCTGGGGGAGCCGCAGGCGGGGCAGGACATCCGGGCGATCCTACACGCAGGGGGCGGGATCCGTCACCGTTCGTGACAGGTGCCGACGGAGGACTACACTCGGCGCCCGGAGGGCGACACCGCGTGACTCGACGGAGGGGCTCGAAGATCCTGGCCTTCCTGCTGGCCTGCGCCGCCGGCCCGGCGGGGGCCCAGTCCTACACCAGGCAGGGGTACCAGGAGCCATCGCCGCGGACCATCGAGGTCACCCCCTGGGGCGGCCTCTTCTGGAGCTCCGGCGTGAACACCTCGGCCGGGACCCTGACCTTCGACCCGGGGCCCGACGCCGGCGTCGCGCTCGGCATCCAGGTGGACGGGAAGTCCCAGGTGGAGGTGCTCTACCTCTTCGCCCGGCCCCGGGCCCGTTTCGACTCCACGAGCATCTTCTACGCGAGCAGCCCGCCCTTCGGCGTGACCACCCAGTACCTCCAGGTGGGCGGGCTGACGACCTTCTCCCAGGGGAAGCTCGAGCCCTTCATCTCCGGCGGCCTGGGGCTGGCGTGGTTCAGCCCGTCCGACGTGCAGCTGGAGGGCGCGGTGACCATCCAGCCCCAGGACACCTGGATCTTCGCCTTCAACCTGGGCGGCGGCGTGAAGTGGTGGATCTCCGAGGCCATCGGCCTGCGCTTCCAGGCCCGCTTCCTCATGCCGGTGTTCTTCGACTCCGGGACCTTCATCTCCGGCCCGAATGGCGCTTCACTTCGGGTGAATTCCGGCATCCCCATCGTCCAGGGGGACCTGACCCTGGGGCTCGCCATCTCCCCCTAAAGCGCATCCCACAACCCCGCAGCCTACTGCGGCGAAGCATTCCTGCCTGCGAGAGGCGGCCTCGTCGGTGCGCTGCTCAACGTAGTTCCACTACGCCTGCGCTGCTCCCTCCTCGGGCGCCTCCCTCGGCGACGGACTGCTTCGCCTCGCGACGGCCGGGGGTTGTGGGATGCGCTCTGGGCGCGGCCGCGTCAGCGCAGGAGCGCGGCCACGAGCGCCAGCGCCACCTGTGGCATGGGAGCGGCGTTGGTGCCCGCGGCGCCGCGCAGCGTGAGCATTCCGGCCGGGCCGTCGTACTGTCCGGGCCCCTGCCGGGAGAGGTCGAAAGCGTTCCCGCCGGCGAACCCCTTGACCCTGGAGATCGAGACCTCGAACTTCACCGGCGCGTCGTAGACCGTCCCGGTGATCCAGGTCCCGGCGCCGTGCCGCTCCACGACGAGGTCGATGCCGGAGCCCGAGATGGTGCCCAGCGTGGGGGCCAGCGTCACCGGCCTTCCCATGAACGTCCCCGCCCACGTCCCGTCCACGCGCCGGGCGACCTTCCAGTCCGGCCCGTTCACCGTCCAGTCGTCGAAGGCGGCGCCCCGGGTGGCCTGGGCCCGGGAGGGGTCGGCCCATCGCACCTCCCCCGACAGGCCCGGGTTCTGGCCCGGCCGTCCGGGCGGGACCTCCGACATGGGAACCGGCACGGTGGGCTGCGTGGCCGAGTCGAGGGCGGCGCAGCCGGCGACGGCCAGGACGACCAGGAGGGGCAGGGGATTGCTCATCGGCGCACGATACGGCGGGGACGGCACGGCGGCCACCCCCGGCCCGGGCCGATCTCGAAGTGGACCCGTCGGCAGCCCGCCGGGAAACCGAGGGTGCACCCACCTAGGGCTCCCCGGAAGCCCGGCCGGGCGTGACATCATCCAGAGGTCGAGTTCGGATGCCCTGGGGAGGGCGATGGCCGGATTGACCCTGAGTACAAGGCAGCGTCGCTGGATCGGCTTCCTGCCGGTCGCGGTCTTCCTCGTCTCGTCCGCGTTCCTGCTCTCCTGGTGGAGCGCCCTCGCCGCTTCCCAGCGCCATGCTCTCCAGGATCACCTGCAGCTCGATGCGCGCCGCGTGACGACCAAGATCGCGGAACGGTTCGACGCCTACGACGAGATCCTGCGGGGAGCGGCCGGGCTCTTCGCCGCCTCCGACCAGGTCACCCGAGATGACTTCCGTCGCTACGTGGCCGCCCTCCAGCTGGGGCGGGCCTACAAGGGCATACAGGGCGTGGGCTTCGCCGTCGTCGTCCGGCCAGAGCAGCTCGACGACCACCTGCGGGCGGTCCGGGCCGAGGGCTTCCCGGAATATGAGGTGAAGCCGGCCGGGGCACGCGCGCTCTACACCAGCATCGTCTACCTCGAGCCCTTCACGGGTCGGAACCTGCGCGCCTTCGGCTACGACATGTTCTCGGAGGCGGTGCGGCGCGAGGCCATGGAGAGCGCCCGGGATCGCTGGGACGTGGCGACGTCGGGCAAGGTGACGCTGGTCCAGGAAACCGACCGGGACGTCCAGGGAGGCATCCTCATCTACATGCCGGTCCACGGGCGGGAAGGGGAGCACGGGGACGAGCCCGCACGGATGGCGGCCCTGCTTGGCTGGGTCTACAGCCCCCTCCGGATGAACGACCTCATGGAGGGAATCCTGGGGGAGTTGCCGGTCCAGTTCCGGATGGAGATCCTCGATGGCCCGGGGGGGAGAGGAGCCCCACTTCTGTACGACAGCGCGCGCGGGGAACCCGAGCCGGTGGCCCTGTCCTACTCCATGCCACTCCAGGTGAACCAGAGGACCTGGACCATCCGGTTCAGCGCAGGGGAACGGTACGTGCAATCCGCCCGGACCCGCTCCCCGGGAGTCGATCTCGCCGTCATCGCCGTCATCGCCCTCCTGCTCACCGGCCTCTCCGCCGCGGCGGTGCAGAGCTTCCGGGCCCGGCAGCGCGCCGTCGATCTGTCCCACTCCCTGCGGGACAGCGAGGCCCGCTGGCGCAGCACCTTCGAGCGGGCCCCGGTGGGCATCTTCACGGTGGACGCCGAAGACCGCTTCCTCCAGGTGAACCGTCGCTACTGCGAGATCACCGGCTACACCCAGGACGACCTCGCCCGGATGCGCCGGACGGACATCGTCCACCCGGAGGACCGCGCGGTGGACGCCGCGGCGGCCCGGAGGGTTCGCGCCGGGGAGGCCGAGACCGTCTCCCTGGAGCGAAGGGGGCTCCGCAAGGACGGCACGACCTTCTGGGCCGAGATCACCCTCTCCCTCGAGCCAGCCACGCCCGGAACCGCCGCCGGAATGATCGGCGTCCTCGAGGACGTCACCGCCCGTCACGACGCCGAGGACAAGTTCCGCGAGATGGCCGAGCGCTCGCTGGCCGGGATCCTCATCGTCCAGGAGGGACGGATCGCCTACGCCAACTCGCTCGTCGCCGCGCTGGCCGGGGTCTCCCCCGGGGAGTTCGTGGGCAAGAGCGCCGACTGGGCCCGCGAGCGGATCCACCCCGACGACCTCCCGAGGGTGCGCGCCGCCGCCGCCGAGGCCGGCAAGGAGGTCGCCGGCACCGTCCGGTCCGTGACCTACCGGGTCGTGCTCCCCGGCGGCATCCGGAAGATCGAGCAGCTGGCCCGCCCCATCCAGCACCTGGGGCGTCCGGCCATGCTGGTGTTCCTCCTCGACATCACCGAGCGGGAGAGGACCGAGGAGGAGCTGCGCAAGGCGCAGCGGCTCGAGTCGCTCGGCATCGTCGCCGGCGGCATCGCCCACGACTTCAACAACCTGCTCACCGCCGTCTTCGGGCAGGTGGAGCTGGCGAAGGGGCACGTCGCCGGCGGGAGCCTCGCTGCGCGCGAGCTCGAGGTGGCGCTCTCCGCCCTCGAGCGGTCCCGTGACCTCACCCGGCAGCTCCTCACCTTCGCCTCGGGCGGCGCGCCGGCCCGGAAGGTCCTCCCGGTCCGGAAGCTCCTCGAGGACGCCGTCAAGCTGGGGCTGGGAGGCTCCTCCCTCCGGGCGCACATCGACGTGGAGGCCGACCTGCCGCCGGTCGAGGTGGACGAGGGGCAGATGAGCCAGCTCCTCAACAACCTGCTCGTGAACTCCCGCCAGGCCACGACCGAAGGCGGCGAGGTCGTCGTCCGGGCCCGCCGGCGCGCGCTCCGGGAAGGGGAGATCCCCGGACTCGCATCGGGCCCGCACGTCGAGATCGCCATCCAGGACAGGGGGCACGGCATCCCGCCCGAGGTGCTGCCCCGGATCTTCGACCCGTTCTTCACCACCCGGGCCACCGGGACCGGGCTCGGGCTCGCCACCTCCTACTCCATCGCCCGGCGGCACGGGGGGCACATCGGGATCGAGTCGCGCGTCGGCGAGGGCACCACCGTGACCGTGCTGCTCCCCGCGTCGGCGGGGTCTCCGGCCGAGGCGACGCCGGTCCCGCAGGCCGCGCGGCCGCCGCGAAAGCTCCGCGTCCTGCTCATGGACGACGAGCCCATGGTCCTGAAGGTCGGCGTGAAACACTTCGTCCGGATGGGGCTCGAGGTCGAGACGGCCGCCACCGGCGAGGAGGCGATCGCGAAGTTCCAGCGCGCCCGGGCGGACCGGAACCCCTTCGACCTGGCCATGCTCGACCTCACGGTCTCGGGCGGCATGGGGGGCGAGCAGGCGCTCGCCCGGATGCGGGAGATCGACCCGGGCGTCGTCGCCATCGCATGCAGCGGCTACTTCGACGCGGCGGTGATGGCCGCCCCCGGGAAGTTCGGATTTGCCGGCGTGCTCCCCAAGCCGTACCTCGGAACGGATCTGGAGAAGGTCGTCGCGACGGTGGTCGGCAAGGGGCGGTAGGGCTCAGCCCTCACGCCAGCACGGCCACCAGGTCGTCCTTCTCGACCTTGTCCCCCTCCTTGACCCGCACCTCGATCACCGTGGCGTCGGCCTTCAGCTTCACGTTGGTCTCCATCTTCATGGCCTCGGTGACGAGGAGCACGTCGCCGGCGCGGATGGCCGACCCCGGCATCATGTTCACCTTGAGCACCTTGCCGGGCATGGGTGCGCCCACGTGCTTGGGGTTCAGCCGGTCGGCCTTGGGGCGCACCGCCTTGCTGGTGACGGCCGACTGGTCGCGGATGGTCACGGCGCGGGCCTCGCCGTTCAGCTCGAAGTAGACGCTGCGGGTTCCGTCGGGTTGCAGGCTGCCCACCGCGTTGAGCTTGATGATGAGGGTCTTGCCCGGCTCGATCTCCACCGAGGTCTCCTGGCCGGGGTCGAGGCCGTAGAGGAAGGTCGGGGTGGGGATGACCGAGGTGTCGGAGTAGTCGTCGAGGTGGCGGCGGAACTCCGGGTAGACGTTGGGGTAGAGCAGCCAGCTGACCAGCCCCTTCGCGTCCACCGGCCCGCCCACCTTCTCCTCGGCCCTCTTCCGCTCCCCCTCCAGGTCGGCCGGCTCGAGCAGCTCGCCGGGCCGGCAGTGGATGGGCTCCTGCCCCTTCAGCACCACCTCCTGGAGCCGCTTCGGGAAGCCGCCGTGGGCCTGCCCCAGCATGCCCTTCATGAGCCCGACCACCGACTCGGGGAAGGCCAGGTCCTCGCCGCGGGCCAGCACGTCCTCGGGCTGGAGGTCGTTCTTCACCATGAACATGGCCATGTCGCCCACCACCTTGGAGGTGGGCGTCACCTTGATGATGTCCCCGAAGAGGATGTTCACCTTCCGGTACATGTCCTTGCACTCCTCCCAGCGGTCGAGGAGCCCGAGCCCGGCCACCTGGGGCCGGAAGTTGGAGTACTGGCCACCGGGGATCTCGTGCCAGTAGACCTCGGCGGTCCCGCTGCGCAGCCCCGACTCGAAGGGCGCGTACCACTCGCGGACCGCCTCCCAGTAGTCGGCCAGCCGCTGCAGTCCGGCCGGGTCGAGGCCCGGGTCGCGATCGGTGCCGGAGAGGGCCGCGGCGAGCGAGTTCAAGTTGGGCTGGGCGGTCAGCCCGGAGAGGGAGGAGAGGGCCGCGTCCACCACGTCCACGCCGGCCGCGGCGGCCTCGAGCACCGAGGCCGAGGCCACGCCCGAGGTGTCGTGGGTGTGGAAGTGGACCGGGAGCCCCACCTCGGACTTGAGCGCGGTGAAGAGCTTGCGGGCCGCCATGGGCTTCATGAGCCCGGCCATGTCCTTCACCGCCAGGAAATGGGCGCCCATGCGCTCCAGCTCCCGGGCCAGCGACACGTAGTAGTCGAGCGGGTACTTGTCCCGCCTCGGATCCGTGATGTCGCCGGTGTAGCACATGGCGGCCTCGCAGACCTTGCCGCTCCGGCGCACCGACTCCATGGCCACGGTCATGCCCTTGGTCCAGTTGAGGGCGTCGAAGACCCGGAAGACGTCCACGCCGCTGGCGGCCGCCTCCTCGACGAAGCGCTCCACCACGTTGTCGGGGTAGTTGGTGTAGCCCACCGCGTTCGAGCCGCGCAGCAGCATCTGGAAGAGGACGTTGGGGATGGCCTCGCGCAGCCGGTGCAGGCGCGTCCAGGGATCCTCCCGGAGGAAGCGCATGGCCACGTCGAAGGTGGCGCCGCCCCACAGCTCCAGGCTGAAGAGCCCGGCGCCGAGCCGCGCCGTGGCCGGGGCGATGCGCAGCAGGTCGTGGCTGCGCACCCGGGTGGCCAGAAGCGACTGGTGCGCGTCGCGCATGGTGGTGTCGGTGAAGAGGAGCCCCTTCTGCGCCTTGGCCCAGGCGGCCAGCCCCTCCGGCCCGCGGGCCAGCAGGATGTCGCGGGTGCCCGGGGGCGGGGGCGAGGCCAGGTCCACCCTGGGAATGGGCGCGTCGCGAAGCTCGCTGGGCCGGAGCGGCTTCAGGACGCCAGGCGACCCGTTCACCACCACCTCGCCGATCCAGGAGAGCAGCTTCGAGCCGCGGTCCTTCTTCTGGGAGGAGAGGAGCAGCTCTGGGTGGCGCTCGATGAAGGAGGTGTCGGCGCGCCCGGTGAGGAAGACCGGGTGGGTCACCACCTTCTCGAGGAAGGGGATGTTGGTCTTCACGCCGCGGATGCGGAACTCCTGGAGCGAGCGGTGCATGATGCGCGCCGACTCCTGGAAGGTGAGCGCCCAGGTGCAGATCTTCACGAGAAGTGAATCGTAGTGGGGGGTGATCTGGGCCCCGGTGAAGCCGTTGCCGGCGTCGAGCCGGACCCCGGCGCCGCCGGCGGTGCGGTAGGCCTTGATGGTGCCGAAGTCGGGTGCGAAGCCGTTCTGGGGGTCCTCGGTGGTGATGCGGCACTGGATGGCGAAGCCGCGCATCTGGACGTCGGCCTGCGTGGCGAGCCCGATCTCCGGGTCGGAGAGCCGGTACCCCTGGGCCACCCGGATCTGGGTCTGGACCAGGTTCCGGCCGGTGATCATCTCGGTGATGGTGTGCTCCACCTGGATGCGCGGGTTCACCTCGATGAAGTAGTGGCGCCCCTCTCCGTCGAGGAGGAACTCGATGGTCCCGGCGTTGCGGTAGGAGACCTGGCGGCAGATGCGCAGGGCGTCCTCGCAGAGCGCGGCCCGCTGCCCCGCGTCGAGCGCCATCGAGGGGGCGAACTCCACCACCTTCTGGTGGCGCCGCTGCACCGAGCAGTCGCGCTCGAAGAAGTGGATGAGCCCGCCGTGGGCGTCGCCCATCACCTGGACCTCGAGGTGCTTGGGGTTCTCGACGTAGCGCTCCAGGAAGACGGCCGGGTTGCCGAAGGCGGCCTGGGCCTCGCTGCGCGCCGAGGTGAGCCCCTCGAGCAGCTCCTTCTGGCTGCGGGCCACCCGCATGCCGCGCCCGCCGCCGCCGGCCGCCGCCTTCACGATGATGGGGTAGCCGTGCTGGCGGGCGAAGATGAGGGCCTGCTCGTCGTGGACGATGGGCTCGGGCGTGCCCGGCACCACCGGGACGCCGGCCGCCACGGCGGCCCGCCGGCCGGCCACCTTGTCCCCCAGGCTGCGCATCATCTCGCCGGTGGGTCCGATGAAGGCGATGCCGGCCTTCTCGCAGGCGTCGGCGAAGTCGGCGTTCTCGGCCAGGAAGCCGTACCCGGGGTGGATGGCGTCCACCCCGACGCGGCGGGCCAGCTCGACGATCTCGTCGATGCCCAGGTAGGCGTCGATGGGCTTCTTGCCCTTGCCCACCTGGTAGGCCTCGTCGGCCTTGTAGCGGTGCAGGGAGAGCCGGTCCTCCTCCGAGTAGATGGCGACCGTGGGGATGCCGAGCTCGGTGCAGGCCCGGAAGATGCGGATGGCGATCTCGCCGCGGTTGGCGGCCATGACCTTGCGGAACGGGCGGACGGGCATCGGATCCTCCGGCGGACGGGGCGGCGAGCGGATCCACTGGAATGCCACGCCGCGAGGCGGTCTTGGAAGCCCCCTCCCCGTAAAATGAGGAATCACGCACCCCGGGCCCGGCAGGGCGCGCCCCGGTGATACACCTCACCCATGCCGAAGACGCTCATCGAGCCGTTCCGGATCAAGTCGGTCGAGCCCATCCGCATGACCACCCGTCCGGAGCGGGAGGAGCTGCTCGCCGCGGCGAAGCTGAACGTCTTCCAGCTCCGGGCCGAGGACGTGCTGCTCGACTGGCTCACCGACTCGGGCACCGGGGCCATGAGCACCCGGCAGTGGGCGGCCATCATGCTCGGCGACGAGAGCTACGCCGGGGCCCGCAGCTTCTACCGGCTCGAGGCGGTGGTCCGCGACCTCACCGGCTACGCCCACTTCGTGCCCACCCACCAGGGCAGGGCGGCCGAACGCATCCTCTTCGGGACCGTCTGCAAGCCGGGTCACGTGGTCCCGAGCAACTGCCACTTCGACACCACCCGGGCGCTCCTGGAGTGGAACGGCGCCGAGCCCCGCGACCTGGTCGTCCGGGAGGGACTGGAGCCGGCCACTGTCCACCCGTTCAAGGGGAACATCGACCTCGACCGGGTGGAGGATCTGCTTCGGCGCGAGGGGGAGAGGGTCCCCTTCGGGATGATCACGGTGACCAACAACACCGGTGGCGGCCAGCCGGTGTCGATGGAGAACCTGCGCGGCTACGCGAACCTCCTGCACCGCCACGGCAAGCCGCTCCTCCTCGACGCCTGCCGCTTCGCAGAGAACGCCATGTTCGTGAAGATGCGGGAGCCGGGCTACGCCGACGTCCCGGTGAAGCAGATCGCCCGGGAGATGTTCGGGCTGGCAGACGGGTGCACCATGAGCGCCAAGAAGGACGGCATGGTGAACATCGGAGGGTTCCTGGCCCTGAAGAGCGACGAGTGGCTTGAGGGGGTGCGCAACATGCTCATCCTCACCGAGGGCTTCCCCACCTACGGCGGCCTGGCCGGGAGGGACCTCGAGGCCATGGCGGTGGGGCTCGAGGAGGTGCTCGACGAGCAGTACCTGCGCTACCGGCTGCGCACCGCCGAGTACCTGGGCGAGAAGCTCGACGAGGCGGGGGTTGGCTTCGTTCGCCCTACCGGAGGGCACGCCGTCTACATCGACGCCCGCACGGTCCTCCCCGACATGCCGGTGGAGCGCTACCCTGCCTGGGCGCTCACCAACGCGCTCTACCTCGAAGGGGGCATCCGCGGTGTGGAGATCGGCTCGGTCATGTTCGGCAGGCGGCGGGAGGACGGGGAGGAGACCTTCCACGCCATGGAACTGGTGCGGCTCGCCTTCCCCCGAAGGATGTACACGCAAAGTCACTTCGACTACGCTGCCGAGGTGATCGCCGACGTCAAGAAGAACGCCCGGGACGTGCGCGGCGTGCGCATCGTCAAGCAGTCCCGCACCCTCCGCCACTTCACCTGCGAGTGCGCATGGGCCTGAGCATCGCCTGCGGCGTCGCATTCTGGGACCACGCGCCCGACGGGGCGTCCGGGGTTCCGCTCCTCCTCCTCCACGGCGCCGGGGGCACGCACCGCACCTGGCCCGCCTCGCTCCGCGAGATGCCCGGCCGCCGCGTGCTCTCGGTGGACCTGCCCGGCCACGGGGTGGCGCCGCCCCCGGGCGAGACGACCATCGCGGGCTACGCGACCTGCCTCCTGGGCATGCTCGACGCACTGGGGATCCCCCGGGTCGTCGTGGCGGGCCACTCCATGGGGGGCGCCATCGCCCTCACGCTGGCCCTGGAGGCGCCCGATCGGGTGGCGGGCCTCCTCCTCCTCGGAACCGGGGCCAGGCTGCGGATCGCACCCGCCCTCCTCGAGGCCTCCGCCGATCCGGCCCGCAGGGCCGAGGTGTCGGCGATGATGGCCGCCTCCTGCTTCGGTCCGGCCGCCTCCGAGGAGGTCCGGCAGGTCATGGCCCGCGACCTCGACGGGATGGCGCCCGGCGTCCTCCACGGAGACTTCACTGCCTGTGATGGCTTCGACGCCATGGAACGGCTCGGCTCGGTCCGCCCCCCGTGCCTCGTGGTGGTCGGGCAGGAGGACCGGCTCACGCCGCCGAAGTTCGCGGCGTTCCTGCGCGACCGGCTCCCCGGCAAGGGCATGCTGGTCGTCCCCGGCGCGGGGCACATGGTCGCCACCGAGGCCCCCGCCGCGGTGACCGCCGCGGTGGCCGGCTTCCTCGAGGGCGCGTGACCGACGACCCGCGCGCCGGAGGAGTCCTCGGTCGGATCTCCGGCTCGGCCCCGGACTCGGCCCCCGGGAAGAGCGCGCTCGCCTCCCCGGTGGACGTCCTGCTCGCGAGCGCCGACGCCGTGGTCCGCGGGAGGATGGCGGGGGTGCTCCGCCGCAGCGCCCACACCGTCGTCGAGGTCGAGTCGGCCGCCGAGTCGGTCGAGGCGGTGCGGCAGGGTTGCGCGCCCCGGCTCCTGCTCCTCGACCTGGAGGGGACCTCGCCCGCCGACCGCAGGGCCTTCGCCTCCCTCCGGCAGGCCCCCGGCTGCGCGGGCGCCCCCGTCGTCGTCCTCTCCCGGGTGGGTACCGACGAGACCCCCGGACTCTCGCCCGAGGTCAGCCTGCTGAAGCCCGTGGACGCAGCCGAACTGGTCGAGGCGGTCCGGCGATTGTGCGGTACGCTCGGGGGGTGAAGGCGCCGCTCCTCAGGCTCGTGCTCGCAGCCGCAGTGCTGCTCCTCGCCGGCCTGGCCCCACCCGCCGCGGCGGAGGAGCCGGCCGGGCCGGTGCTCGGATTCACCGTCGGAGCCAGGGTCTCGCTGGCCTTCCCCATGGGGAGCATCCTCTCCGACCCGGGAACCGGCCCGCTCCTCATCGACGAGATGGTGGCCGTGTCCATCCCGCTCCAGCTCGACGTGGGGCTCACCGTGCACCGCCGCTGGTTCGTGGGCGCCTACGTATCCTACGCCTGGGACGTGCTCCAGATCGGGCAGTGCAAGGTGGGCGAGTCCTGCTCGGTGACCGGCCTGCGGCTGGGGCTGCAGGCCACCTACGCCTTCCGCGACCAGGGCGGCCCGTGGGTGGGGCTGGGCACCGGCTGGGAGTGGATGTTCACGAAGTACTCGAGCCAAGACTTCACCATCAAGCTCGACGTGGGCGGGGTGGAGTACGTGATCTTCCAGGGCGGCTGGGACGTCGAGGTCTCCCCCGGGTGGATGGTGGGGCCCTGGGCTTCCGGCTCGGTGGGCGAGTTCAGCCGGGCCACCAGGTCCACGGGCGGCGCCACCCAGGAGATCGCCATCCCCAACCGGGCGGTCCACGGCTGGCTGCAGATTGGAGTGAAGGGCAGCTTCTCCCTCTAG
Organism: uncultured Anaeromyxobacter sp.; assembly: GCA_903874275.1. Lineage (GTDB taxonomy): Bacteria > Myxococcota > Myxococcia > Myxococcales > Anaeromyxobacteraceae > CAIOAK01. Next base: position 75,086 of record CAIQRS010000010.1, on the reverse strand, counting down.
AGGGTGGGGGCCTCCTCTCGACCGGCGACCCCGGATCGGATAACCCTGTCCCCGCTGAACCGGAGCCCGAGACTGACCGACCCGTCAAAGACCCCCCCGCTGCACGGCCACGAGACCGGCCCGAAGTCCCCAGGTGCACTGGCCGCCCTCGCCCTGGGCGCGCTCGGGGTGGTCTACGGCGACATCGGGACGAGCCCGCTCTACGCCCTGAAGGAGAGCTTCCACGGCGAGCACGGGGTGCCGCTCACCCCCGAGAACGTGCTCGGCGTCCTTTCCCTCGTCGTCTGGGCCATGACCTTCGTGGTCACCTTCAAGTACCTCTCCTTCGTCATGCGGGCCGACAACCGCGGGGAGGGGGGAATCCTGGCCCTCATGGCGCTCGTCAGCCAGCAGGAGACCACCAAGCGCGGCCGGAACACCCTGCTCGTCCTCGGACTCTTCGGCGCGGCGCTCCTCTACGGCGACGGGGTCATCACGCCGGCCATCAGCGTGCTCGGCGCCATGGAGGGGCTCATCGAGGTCACCCCGGCCATGAAGCCGGCGGTGGTGCCGGCCACGGTCCTCGTGCTCGTCCTGCTCTTCGCCTTCCAGAAGAAGGGGTCCGCGGCGGTCGGGGCCGTGTTCGGGCCGGTCATGCTGCTCTGGTTCGCGAGCATCGCCGCCATCGGCGCCTGGAACATCTGGCAGGAGCCGGGCGTGCTCCGCTCCATCTCTCCGGTCCACGGCTTCGAGTTCTTCGTCCGCAACCGCGGAGCGGGCTTCCTCGTCCTGGGGAGCGTGGTGCTGGTCCTCACCGGCGCCGAGGCGCTCTACGCCGACATGGGCCACTTCGGGCGCCGCCCCATCCGCATGGCCTGGTACGCGGTGGCGATGCCGGCGCTGCTCCTCAACTACATGGGGCAGGGTTCGGTCCTGCTGCGAAGCCCGGAGGCGGTGGTGAACCCCTTCTACCGGGCCGTCCCCGGCTGGGCGCTCTGGCCCATGGTCGTCATCGCCACCGCCGCCGCCATCGTGGCCTCCCAGGCCCTCATCTCCGGGGCCTACTCGCTCACCAACCAGGCCATCCAGCTCGGCTACGCGCCCCGCCTCACCGTCCGACACACCTCGAGCACCGAGTACGGGCAGATCTACGTCCCCGAGGTGAACTGGGCGCTTGCGGTGGGGACGATCGCGCTCGTGCTCGGCTTCGGCTCCTCGACCGCGCTGGCCGCCGCCTACGGCATCGCCGTCACCGGCACGATGACCATCACCACGTTGCTCTTCCACAGGGTGGCCCGCGACCGCTGGCGCTGGTCGCGCGGAGTGGTCTGGCCACTCACCGGCGCCTTCCTGATCGTGGACCTCGCCTTCCTCGGGGCGAACCTGGTCAAGGTGACCGACGGCGGCTGGTTCCCGCTCGTCGCCGGCGGCTTCATCTTCGCGGTGCTCTCCACCTGGAAGCGCGGGCGCGAGGCGCTGGCCAGGTCGGTGGCGGGGACCACGCTTCCGCTCGACCTCTTCCTCCCCGACCTGGAGCGCCACCCGCCCCACCGCATCCCCGGCACGGCGGTCTTCATGACCTCCGATCCCAGGGGAACGCCGGGCGTGCTGCTGCACCACCTGAAGCACAACAAGGTGCTGCACGAGCGGGTGCTCATCGTGTCGATCGGGACGGAGGAGATCCCCACGGTGGCCCCGGCCGACCGGATCACGGTCCGGAGCCTGGGCAACGGCATCCACCAGATCGTGGGCCGGTACGGGTTCATGGAGACCCCCAACGTGCCCGCCCTGCTGGCCGCCCTTCCCCCCTTCGCCATCCCCGGGCCTCGGCTCGAGAACGCGGTGATGGAGACCTCCTACTACCTGGGGCGGGAGACCCTGCTCCCCGACGGGCCGTCCGGGATGCCGCGCTGGCGCAAGCGGCTCTTCATCATCCTGGCCCGGAACGCCCGGCCCGCCAGCGCCTTCTTCGGCCTGCCTCCCAACCGGGTGGTGGAGATGGGCGCGCAGGTCCAGTTCTAGTAGAATGCGAGCAATGGCTCGCATCAGAACGGCTCCCCGCAAGTCCCCGACCCAGCAACGGTCCCGCGCCACCGTGGACGCGATCGTCGACGCCACCGCTCGCGTCCTGGTCCGCGACGGGTACGACGCGCTCTCCACGAACCGGGTGGCGAAGGAGGCCGGGGTGAGCGTGGGCTCGCTCTACCAGTACTTCCCCGGCAAGGAGGCGCTGGTCGCCGCGGTGATGGAGCAGCACGCCTCGCGGATGCAGGAGAACATCGCCGAGCGCATGAAGAACGCGCCGCCGGCGGCCACGCCCGAGGACGTCGCCACCGAGATGATCCGGGCCATGCTGGCGGCGCAGCAGGCCGAGCCCAGGCTGCACCGGGTGCTGGTGGAGCAGGTGCCGCGCATCGGGGCGCTGCGGCGGCTCCACGAGCTCTTCGGGAACTACGAGCTGCTGGTGGAGGCCTGGCTCCTCGAGAACTCCGAGCGCATCGAGGTGCAGGACGCCAGGATGGCGGCCTTCGTGCTGGTCGCCGCGGTGGAGGGGCTGGTGAACCGGGCCACCCTCGACCGTCCGGACCTGGTCGCCTCGGGGCGGCTCGAGGAGCAGATCCTGCGGCTCGTGCTGGCCTACGTGGTCCCCTCCCACGTCGCGCAGGCCTCGGCGGACGGGCGCTACGGGGGCCGGAAGCGCAAGGGCCCGGCGGGAGGCTAGAAGTACTCCCCGGCGTTGAACCAGATGCCGAACGAGCTCTCCCCGATGGCGAAGTCGAGGGCGACGTTGGTCCGCGAGTCGCGGTTCATCATGAAGCGCAGGCCCACGCCCCCGGCCGGCCGGAAGAACTGGAGGAGCCCGACCTTCTCGCTCGCGTAGCTCCACCCCGGGCCGCTCGCCTGGAAGGCCGGCGCCGCGAAGGTCCCGGCGTTCGCGAAGACCACCCCACCGAGCAGGCCGTTGCTGGTGATCCGGAAGCGCCACTCCACCTCGCCGTAGAGCTCCTGGGTGCCGCGCCAGCGCCCCTGGACGTACCCGCGCCCGGTCCGGTTCTTCTGGTCCCAGCCGATGGACGGGAGCGTGAGGTAGGGGGCCGCGCCGGAGGTGACGCCCCGGTAGTAGAGCCAGACCCCCAGCACGTTGCGCGGCACGTCGTCGGAGAGCGGGAGGTAGGTGCGAAACTGTGCCTCCATGTTGGTGCTCGGCTGCGAGGAGCCGAGCCAGGTGGGGTTCACGGTGAAGCTGGCCGACCCGTAGAATCCCCTGTACGGGTCGATGGTGGAGTCGCGGCTGTCGTAGAGGGCGGCCAGCGTCCCGCCCGAGACCACGCCCTGTGCCGGGTTGAAGCCGTAGGCCAGGTTGTAGGCGTAGCCGGGCCCGACCACCGGCGCCGGCCCCGCGAGGTCCATGCCCCTGTCCTCCACGCCGTAGTAGCTGTCGAGCCGGTAGCCGAGCCCGACGTAGAGCTCTCCCCAGACCTTGCGCAGCACGGTCTCGTGAATCCGGACCAGGTTGAAGTCCTCGACCATCCCCGGGGCCGACATGGCCTGGGGTCCGGTTCCGAGGCCGTAGGTCTTCTGGTTGAAGAGGAGGAAGCGCCAGTCCCCCTGGAGCTCCCACTCGTTGCGCGCCGTCATCATCACCGTGGAGACCTGGATGGTGAGCTGGTTCATCGTGGAGTAGAGAGCCACCCCCTGCAGGCTGGAGATGGTCGTGGTCTCGAGGGGCCCCAGGTACATCCCCAGCGTGCCGGTGACCCCGAAGAGCGCCCCCATGGCCGGGTTGTAGCCGATGGCCGGGAGGATGGCGGGGAGGAGCACGAAGGGGGCCGGGGGGCCCTTCTCCTCCCTGGCCAGGCCGATCCAGTCGAGGAGGCTCCAGGCGTCCTCGTAGGGCTTGCAGTTGCCCTCCACGCAGACGCTGCCGTACCGGACATCGCGCACGCAGTCGGCGCTGCACGTGCAGGGCACCTCGGAGCGCGCCACGAGGGGTGCGGCGAAAAGGGCCGCCAGGAGCAGGACGCCGGGGCGCACCTTTACTTCTTCTTCGCGCCGTACGGCTCGAAGCCGAACTTCTGGCCGCCCACGCTGGCCTCGTACATGAGCCCGCCGATGGCGATGGTGAAGACGGCCACGCCCTGGCTGTACTTTGCGGAGGCCGCCGCGCCGGAGGCCGCCGCGACCGCGCTCACCTGCGCCGCCAGCGCGAAGTTGCCGCCCTTGAAGCTGGTCAGCGCCAGGTCGTTCTCGAAGAAGATGATCTCGGCGTACTCCTGGCCGCCGAGCGCCAGGCCGATGGTGACCTGGGCGAGGGAGGTCTTGCCGATGGCCTTTCCACCCCTCTCGAAGAGCACGCCGCTGCCGCCGGCTCCGCCGATGCCGATGGCGCCCTTGGCGACGGAAGGGAAGACCGCCCAGCCCGCCGACTTCCCGAAGAACTTGTCGATCGACGGGTCGGTCTTCTTGAAGAGCGCGACCGCCTCCTCGGCCTTCTTCACGGCGGCGGCCGGGTCGTCGGCGGCGAGTGCGGGCACCGGGAGGGTGAGAGCAGCCAGGAGCGGGAGGGCGACGGCCAGGCGGAAGGAGTTCATGCAAACCCTTGTAACGCCGCCACGCCCGGTCGAGGGAGGCTCGATCGGGGCGTGAAGGCCCGCTTCGCCCCGGCACGGGGAGCGTCAGTGGTGGTGCTGCCCGCCCGGGCCGTGCACGTGGCCGTGCTCCTTCTCCTCGTCGGTGGCCTCACGGACCTCGCGGATGGCCACGTCGAAGTGGAGGGTCTTGCCGGCGAGCGGATGGTTCAGGTCAACCACCACGAAGCCGGGCTTGAGCTCCCGCACCACGAAGGGGACCACCTCCCCCTCCGGCCCACGGGCGGTGTACTGGTTCCCGACCTCGGGAAGCTCCCCCCCGAAAGCATCGTTGGGGACGTCCTGGACGCCCTGGGGGTCGTGCGGGCCGTAGCCGTCCTCGGCGGGCACGATCACCTGCTTCGTGTCGTCCTTCCCGAGCCCCTCGAGCGCCCGCTCGAGACCCGGAACGATGTTTCCCTCGCCCTGGATGTAATAGAGCGGGCTGCCCGGCTCGGAGGCGTCGATGACGTCCCCGTCGCCCAGGTGGAGCTTGTACTCGAGGGCCACCACCCTTCCGTTCGCGATCTTCAAGGTTCTTCTCCAGCGTGAGAGGAAGGGGCGGATATTGCCCGGAGCCCGGATGGTTTGCCAGCGAAGTTGGGAGGTGCTCTCCTCGGCGCCAGGATGGTCGGCAACGAGGAGAGCTGTGCCCGGGCGGCGGCCGCCATTCGTGGAGCCCGTGCGCTCGTCGTCGCGACCGGGGCCGGGATGGGGGTCGATTCCGGGCTCCCCGACTTCCGGGGCGACGCGGGGTTCTGGAACGCCTATCCGGCCTACGAGCGGCTCGGGCTCTCCTTCGTGGACGCCGCCAACCCCGACCACTTCGACGAGGACCCGGCCTTCGGCTGGGGCTTCTACGGCCACCGGCTCCACCTCTACCGGGAAACCGTCCCGCACGACGGCTACCGCATCCTCCGGGACTGGATGGACGAGTTCGGGCTCCCCGGATTCGCCGTCACGTCCAACGTGGACGGGCAGTTCCAGAGGGCCGGCTTCGACCCCGCGGCGGTCCACGAGGTGCACGGATCCATCCACCACCTCCAGTGCACGGCGCCCTGCAGCGACGAGATCTGGGAGTGCCGCGAGGAGGTGCCGGTGGACGGCGCGACCATGCGGGCCGGACGCCTGCCCGGCTGCCGGAACTGCCGGCGGGTGGCACGCCCCAACATCCTCATGTTCGGCGACGGGGCCTGGCTGCCCGGCCGGTCGAGCGCGCAGGCACGCCGGCTCGAGGCCTTCCTCGAGGAGCACGGCGACGAGGGGCTCGTGGTCCTGGAACTGGGCGCCGGGACCGCGGTGGCCACCATCCGCCACCTCTCCGACCGGCTGGGGCGCAGCCCCGGCGCGACGGTGATCCGGGTGAACCCGCGCGAGGCCGACATCCGGGCTCCGCACCTCTCCATCGCCGCCGGCGCCCTGGAGGCCATCCGCGGGATCGACCGGGCTCTTCACGCGGGGTGATGGTCAGCGGCGGGCGGCGCGCAGCGCGTCCCGCTCCTCGAGGAGCCGGGCCAGCGTCTCGCGCCGGGCCGGGTCCTGCACCAGCGAGAGGAGGAAGGCCGCGTCACCGTCCCGGACCAGCAGCGGGTCGATGCCGCCCAGCGAGGCGAAGGCGGCGTCGAGCTCCTGGGAGGCCTGATCGAGGAGCCCCGCCTTCCGGAGGCCGGCGATGCGGGCCAGCGCGTCGGCCAGCTGGCGCACCAGGCGCATCAGGTAGTCGTCCCGGAGCACGTCCTCGAAACTGTGTCCGGGGCGCGGTGCCGTCAAGCGCGCCCCCCACCTTTCGGCTAGGATTTCGCACGCACCGCCCCATTCCGGAGGACACCTTGCTCGCAGAACTCCTCGCCTTTGCCCTGGCCGCAGCCGACGTGGCCGCGCCCCCCCCTGCCGCCCCGCCTTCCGCCGCAACGCCCGCGGCACCGGCCGCCCAGGCGAAGCTCAAGTACCCGCGCACGAAGAGGGTGGACGTCGTAGACGACTACTTCGGGACCAAGGTGAAGGACCCGTACCGCTGGCTCGAGGACGACAACTCCGAGGAGACCAAGCTCTGGGTGGCGGCGCAGAACGCGGTGACCGACGCCTACCTCGCGACCATCCCGCAGCGCGCCGCGATCCGGGAGCGGCTCACCCAGATCTGGAACTACGAGCGCTACGCAGCGGTCTCCAAGCACGGCAAGCGCTACTTCTACATGCGCAACTCCGGGCTGCAGGCCCAGGCGGTCCTCCACGTCACCGACGACCCGGCCGTGGAGGGGCGCGTGCTGCTCGACCCCAACGCGCTGTCGAAGGACGGCACGGTGGCGCTGGCCGGGATCGCCTTCTCCGACGACGGCAGGCTGGTGGCCTACGCCATCTCCGACGCCGGGTCCGACTGGCAGATCTGGAGGGTTCGCGACGTGGACACCGGGAAGGACCTGCCCGACGAGGTGCGCTGGGCCAAGTTCAGCACCGCCTCCTTCTCCAGGGGCGGGAAGGGCTTCTACTACTCCCGCTTCGCCGCGCCCGCCGAGGCCGAGAAGCTCACCGCGCTCAACACCAACCAGAAGGTCTGGTACCACGCCATCGGCACCCACCAGAACGACGACGTGCTGGTCTTCGAGCGCCACGACCAGCCGGAGTGGAACTTCACGGCCAAGGCGAGCGACGACGGCCGGTGGCTGGTGATCTCGGCGCGCAAGGGCTCGAGCCCGGAGCGGGCGGTCTTCGTGCAGGACCTGGCGAAGCCCGGGTCGAGGCCCGAGCCGCTGCTCGGGAAGATGGACGGGTCGTACGACTTCGTGGACGTGATCGACGACACCTTCTACTTCGTGACCGACCGGGGTGCGCCCCGCAAGCGGCTGGTCGCCGTCTCCCGGGCCCGCCCCGAGGAGAAGGACTGGAAGGAGGTCATCCCCGAGGCCAAGGGGACCGACGTGCTCTCCTACGTCTCCTCGCTGGGCGACCGGTTCGTGGCGGTGTGGACCCACGAGGTGAAGAGCGCGGTGGACGTGTGGGACCACTCCGGGAAGAAGGTGGCCGACCTGGCGCTGCCCGGCATCGGGACGGTCTCGGGCTTCTCCGGGAAGCGCACCGACGCCGAGACCTTCTACGTCTTCACTGGATTCCTGGCCCCGCCCACCGTCTACCGGCTCGACCTGCCGGTCCTCGCCTCCTCCGTCTTCCGGCAGCCCAAGGTGGACTTCGACGCCTCTCCCTTCGAGGTCACCCAGGTCTTCTACCCGTCCAAGGACGGCACCCGGATCCCCATGTTCCTCCTCCACCGGAAGGACGTGAAGCTCGACGGGCGGAACCCGGCCATGCTCTACGGCTACGGCGGCTTCAACTTCCCGCTCCTGCCCAGCTTCTCCCCCGCCCGCGCGGCGTGGCTGGAGATGGGGGGCGTCTACGCGGTGGTGAACCTCCGCGGCGGCGGCGAGTACGGGAAGGCCTGGTACGACGCCGGGCGCCTGGGCAAGAAGCAGAACGTCTTCGACGACTTCATCGCCGCCGCCGAGTGGCTCCAGAAGAACGGCTGGTCCTCGCCCGACCGGATGGCCATGAACGGCGGGTCGAACGGGGGCCTGCTGGTGGGGGCGGTGATGACGCAGCGGCCGGACCTCCTGGCCGTGGCCATCCCCCAGGTGCCGGTCATGGACATGCTCCGCTTCCACAAGTTCACCATCGGATGGGCCTGGAAGAGCGACTACGCCTCCTCGGAGATCAAGCTCGGCTTCGACACCCTGTACGCCTACAGCCCGCTCCACCGGCTGAAGAAGGGAACCGCCTACCCGGCCACGCTGGTGACCACGGCGGACCACGACGACCGGGTGGTCCCGGCCCACTCCTTCAAGTTCATCGCCGAGCTGCAGGCCGACCAGGGCGGGCCGAGGCCGGTGCTGGCCCGCATCGAGACCCGCGCCGGGCACGGTGCCGGGAAGCCCACCCAGAAGAGCATCGAGGAGGCCGCCGACGTCTTCGCCTTCACGCTCCGGAACCTGGGCATGGAGCTGCCGGCCGGGTTCGGGGCCCGGCGGTGAGCGCGGCCATGGCGCCGCCGCGGGAGGTCGCACCGGGAGTGATCCTGGTGGACACCGGCTACGTGCGCCCCGGGACCGCCGCCGCCTGGATCGTGAAGGGCGGGTCGGGCGCGGCGGTGGTCGAGACCGGCACGGCCCACAGCGTACCCCACCTGATGGCCGCGCTCTCCGCCCACGGGATCGCGACCGGGGAGGTGAGCCACGTGATCGTGACCCACGTGCACCTCGACCACGCGGCCGGGGCCGGGGCGCTGCTCGCCCGTCTTCCGCAGGCGAAGCTGGTCGTCCACCCCCGCGGCGCCCGCCACATGATCGACCCCTCGAAGCTGCTGGCCGGGGCGGCCGAGGTCTACGGCGGCATGGAGGCCATCCGGGCCCTCTACGGGGACGTGTTCCCGGCGCAGGCCGATCGGGTGATCGAGGCGCCGGAGGGAACGGTGGTCGACCTGGGCGGACGGACGCTTCGCATGCTCGACGCGCCGGGGCACGCCAGGCACCACTTCGTCGTGCACGACCCGGCCACCCGCGGCTTCTTCAGCGGCGACACCTTCGGCATCTCCTACCGGGAGTTCGACGACGCCAGCGGTCCGTTCATGTACCCCACCACCACCCCGGTGCAGTTCGACCCGCCGGCGCTGCGCTCCTCGGTCGAGCGCATGCTCGCCGAGAGGCCGGAGCGGATCTACCTCACCCACTACGGCATGATCGAGGGGCGGATCCCCGAGGCGGCCGCGGCCATGCTCGAGGCCGTGGACGGCCACGTGGCCATCGCCCGGGAGGCGCCTCCGGGGCCGGGGCGGCAGGCCGCCATCCGGGCCGGCCTCGAGGGGCAGCTCGTCGGCCTGCTCTCGCGGCGCGGCTGGAAGGGGACGCGGGAGGAGGCGCTCGAGGCCTTCGCCGCCGACCTCGATCTCAACGCGCAGGGGCTCGAGGTCTGGATGGCGTCGCAGGGCGGGGCCAGGAGCTAGTCGGGCTCCACCCGCTCCGGCGCCAGCGCCGCCAGGAAGACGAAGGAGTGGCCGTTGACCAGGTAGCTCCCGGTCTGGAGCACCGCCGCCTCCTCCCAGGTCCGGATGTCGTCGGGCGAGGGCAGGAAGGTGTCCACCATGAGACGCCATCCCTGCTCGACGGGGGGCAGCTCGAAGTCGAGCGGCTCGTGCCAGGCGTTCACCATCACGTGGGCCACCGCCGGCCCGTCCGGCTCCTGGAAGGTCACGGCGATGCTGCGGCTCTGGTCGCCCCAGTCGGGCTCCCCCAGCTTCACCCCGTGCCACTCGATGCGGGCCCGGCGGAGGAACTGGGTGAGGGTCCCGGAGCGGCGCGGGTCGGGGTGGAGCGAGGAGCGCAGCCGGATGAGCCGCCGCAGGAAGCGGTGCACGTCGGCGTGGACCTTGCGCAGGCTCCAGTCGAGCCAGGAGATCTCGCTGTCCTGGCACCAGGCGTTGTTGTTGCCCCCCTGGGTGCGGCGCATCTCGTCCCCCATCAGGATCATGGGGACGCCGGCCGAGAGCAGGTTCACCGCCAGGAAATTCTTCACCTGCCGGTTGCGCAGCAGCTCCACGGCAGGGTCGTCGGAGGGCCCCTCCACGCCGCAGTTCCAGGCCAGCTCGTGGCTGGTGCCGTCGCGGTTCCCCTCGCGGTTCGCCTCGTTGCGCTTCACCTCGTAGGTCACCAGGTCGTTCAGCGTGAGCCCGTCGTGGCAGGTGACGAAGTTGACGCTCTGCTCCGGCTCGCGCTCCTTCTGCTCGTAGAGGTCGGGGCTGGCCAGAAGGCGGTTGGCGAAGTGGGACACCCGCCCCGGGTCGCCGCGCAGGAAGGAGCGCACGTCGTCGCGGAACTTGCCGTTCCACTCCTTCCAGGAGTCGCCCACGAAGTGGCCCACCTGGTAGAGGCCGGCCGCGTCCCAGGCCTCGGCGATGAGCTTCGAGCCGGCCAGCACCGGGTCGCTCTCGATGTCCCAGACCGCCGGCGCGTTCTTCACCGGATTGCCGTCGGTGCCGCGGGAGAGCACCGACGCCAGGTCGAAGCGGAACCCGTCCACGTGCATCTCCGACACCCAGTGGCGGAGCGCGTCGAGCATCAGGCGGCGCACCACCGGGTGGTTGGCCTTGAGCGTGTTCCCGCACCCGGTGAAGTTGGCGTAGCGCCGGTAGTCCTCGAGGATGTAATAGGCCCGGTTGTCGAGGCCGCGGAAGGAGATGGTCGGCCCCTTCTCGTCCCCCTCGGCGGAGTGGTTGAAGACCACGTCCAGGATCACCTCGATGTCGGCGCGGTGCAGCGCCTTCACCAGGTCGCGGAACTCGTCGAGGGCGCCGAGCGGGGTCCCGGCGGCGGAGTAGGCCAGGTGGGGGGCGAAGAAGGAGACCGGCGAGTAGCCCCAGTAGTTGGGGAGCCCCCCCTTCCCGTCCTGGGCGTCGAACTGGAACACCGGCATGAGCTCCACCGCGGTCACGCCCAGGTCGCGCAGGTAGGGGATCTTCTCCACCATCCCGGCGAACGTCCCGCGCCGCGGGGCGGCGACGCCGGAGCTCTCGTGGAAGGTGAATCCTTTCACGTGCATCTCGTAGACCACCGCGTGGGGCGAGCGGCGGCGCAGGGGCCGGTCCCCCTCCCAGTCGTAGCGGGAGAGGTCGGCCACCACGCCCTTCATGGCCTTGCCCGCGTTGTCTCCGCGCCCGACGGCGGCCTGCCGGTCGTAGGTGGTGGGCACGGCCACCGCACGCGCGTAGGGGTCGAGGAGCAGCTTCTGCCCGTCGAAGCGGTAGCCGTGGGCCGGGTCGAACGGGCCGTGGATGCGCCAGCCGTAGAGCTGCCCGGGGGCGAGGCCGGCCACGTGCACGTGCCAGTAGTGGTAGGTGCGGTGGGCGGACGGGTCGAGCCGGATGGAGCGGGACGGCCGGGCGCTCTCGGGGGAGTCGAAGAGGCAGAGCTCGGCCGCGGTGGCGTGGCGGGACCAGATGCTGAAGTTCACCCCGCCGCCGTCCAGGGTGGCGCCGAGCGGCCAGCTTCGTCCCGGGGTGACGTCCATGGAGGAAGCTTAGCGCCCTTCGCCGATGGCCCGGAAGCGGGCGCGCAACCGGGGGTCGCCGCCGGCGTCCTCGGAGACCAGGTGGGGAACGAAGCGCGAGAGGTTCCCGGTGATGGGGCCCTCCGATTCCCGGAGCCCGGCGCCGGCCGGCACGCCCCGCACCAGCCAGCTTCCGATGGAGAGGGAGCGGGGCATGGGGACGGATGGTTCCCAGAGCGCCTGCCAGACGTGCCCCTCCTTGCCGTAGCCGTCGTCCGTCCCCTCGGCGAGCACCTCGCCGTCGCGGACCAGGGTCACGTTGGCCCCCTCGCGGGAGAGCAGCGGCTTGCGCGCGTAGCTCCGGAGGTCGCCCGGCTCGAGGAAGGCGGGCAGGAGGTTCGGGTGGCCGGGGTTGAGTTCCCAGAGCACCGCCAGGATCCCCTTGTTCGAGGCCACCATCTTCCAGGCCGGCTCGATCCAGCGGGTGTGGGCCCGCGGCAGCATGGCGCCGAAGGTCTCCCGGGCCATCCACTCCCAGGGGTAGAGCTTGAAGCAGGCCCGCATCTCGACGCCGTCGCCGTCCACGAAGGCCCGCTTCCCCTCGTCCCAGCCGATGGCCCCCATCTCCACGAAGGAGGTGCGCAGGCCACCCTGGGCGGCGGTGTCCTGGAGGTAGGTGGTGGTGAGGGCGTCCTCGGGGACGGGGAGGCTCGCGAAGTGGAGCGGTCCCACCGGGAGCCAGGGTGCGAGCTCCTTCCAGCCCGCCACCAGCCGCTCGTGGATCGAGTTCCACTGGTCGGCGGCGGGGTCCACGTCCTGCAGCCAGTGCCACTGGACCACCGCGGCCTCGACCAGCCCGGTGGGGGTGTCTGCGTTGTACTCGAGGAGGCGCGGGGTCCCCAGGCCGTCCCAGGCCAGGTCCATCCGGCCGTAGATGGAGGGATCGCCGTCCCCGTCCACCCCCTCCCAGGAGCGGGCCACGAGCGGCGCCATCTCCCGGGGGATGGCGAGCCGCTCCCAGTAGCGTCCGGTCTCGACGACGTGGCCGACCGCGGCGAGCACCAATTCTTGAAGTCCCGCGGTGGCCCGCTCGAGGATCTCCACGTCACCCGGAGTGAACGCCCAGAATGCCGACTCGTCCCAGTACGGGGTGTCGGCGGTGTGGATGGGGAAGCCCACCTCCTCCACCCGGCGACGCCAGTCCTGCCGTGGCTCCCGCTCCCGGCGTTCCATCGGCGGGTCAGCTCCCGGCGGTGGCCGCGGACGAGGAGGACCCGGCGTGGGTCGCGCCGGTGGCGCCGAAGCCGCCCCGGCTCACCGGGGTCGAGGTGGCCGCTCCGGAGGTGGCGGCTCCGCCCGGCCCGGTGCGGACGTAGCCGGGGGCGTAGCTCCCCATCCCCCCGAACATGCCGTACGGGATCCAGATGAAGTGGTAGCCGCCGCTCCGGGGCGCAGCCGTGCCTCCGTCCGGCTGGTCCCAGCCACCGGTGGCCGACGAGGCGACGCCCCCGTCGGCAGCCGGGGCGCCCGGTGCGGCGGTCGTGCAGAGCGCGTCGTCCACGTAGCGCCCGTCGTCGTCCACGCAGCGCTTCTCCTGGGGCTTCTCGCCGTCGCAGGAAAGGAGCAGCGCCGAGACTGCGAGGAGCAGTCCGAGGCGGATGGAGGCCGGCTTGCGCATCCGTTCGAGTGGAGCACGGTGCGGGGCCGGTGTCGACGCCAGGACGACCGAATGCGAGCAATGATGCGACTTCTCGCCGTGGCCCCGGTCGCCCTCCGGAGCGAAAGTCGGGTTACCGACTATATCATATTGAATTTCTTAGATTATTCAGGAAGCAGCGCTTCGAGATGAAGCCGGTTAGAATGTGAGCCATGAATCGACCCCTCCGAGCCATCCTCCCGGCCGTCCTGCTCGCGCCCCTCCTCCTGGGTGCCTGCGGGACCGAGAACACGGAACTCCCGCCTGGCCTGGGGCCCCTGGCGCTCGTCACCGACGTGGCGCTGCCCGCCGAGTGCGAGGCCGCCACCGGCCCGGGAGCCTTCTCCATCGGTCCGGCCCGCGCCGTGCTCGCGAACCCGAGCTACAACGAGCGCAAGGCCCGCGGCTGCGTGCCCTTCTCCCTCGCCCAGGTGTGGCAGGTGCTCCAGGTCCCCACCGGCGTGGACGTCGCCTTCTGGCCGGAGCGAACCGAGACCGACTGCGAGGCCTGGCTCGTCACCGACTCCCAGTACCCCGTCAACTTCGTCACCAAGGAGATCCCGCACGGTGGGATCCAGAGCCACTACACCTTCGAGGTGACCTGGCGCGCCGGCGTGACCCAGGGCACGGACACCGCGCCCAGCGAGGTGAAGATGCTCTACGGGAAGACCTCCGGCACCACCGAGGTCCCGAAGATCCTCGGCTCCATGGTCTTCACCGCGGACCCGGTCCATCCGGGCTGGACGCGCATGGATCTGGTCCGCCAGATCAACACCAATGGCCACTCGCCCGAGCCGGAGAAGCTCACCAACTGGCTCCAGGGTTTCTACGACGGGCTCCAGATCCAGCTCTCGGTCGGCGCGCTCTCGCCCCGCTACTGCGTCCTTCCGTAGCGGGCTGAGAGCGGGCGGCGCCATGAAACGGCGAGCGCGCCCCGGAGGGCGCGCCCGTGTTCACTCCAGTCGCGGATGCGGATCAGTTCGCCGTGGCCGGCTTGCTGGCCTGGGGGTCCCACTTCCAGTTCACGCCCAGGCTGGCGACCCACGCGAAGTTCTTGTACTGGCCCGGGAAGGACGACGCGTTGTCGAGGGTCGGCGTGCTGGCGGCCGGAACCGAGTTCAGGGTCTCGAACCAGGCGTTGAAGAAGGCGGCGTTGATGGAGAGGTCCTTCACGACCTCCCAGCCCAGCCCCAGCGATCCGGCCCAGGCCTTGCCGTCGGGCAGGGACGGGTTGAAGTAAGCCGGGTTCACGCCCGAGGCGTCGTAGAGGAAGCCGGCGCGCAGCTCGAGCTCCGGCAGGACCTGCCAGGCCCCGCCCAGCCGGAAGATGCTGGCGTTGCCGTAGTTGCGCCACACCGAGAGCTCGAGGGGCTGGCCGGTGGACGGGTCGATGGTCTGCCCCACGAAGGTGTCCGAGGTGTAGACGCTGTAGTGCTCGTAGGTGTAGCCGGCGGTGAGGTCCACGGTGGGGACCGGGCGCCAGGCCACGCCCACGTTGAAGGTGCTCGGGTAGGGGAGCACGTGGTTGAACTCCTGGTTCGGGTAGACGGCGCCGAAGGCCGGGGGGAAGTCGAAGTTGGCCGGCCCCTTGAGCTTCATGAAGACCTGCTGCTTGTAGTCGAGGCCGATGCGGAACGGGACGTCCAGCAGGGGCTGGATCTCCAGCGAGGCGTCCCAGCTGGGAGCGCCGCCCGAGTCGGCCACGGTGACGAGCCCGTCGCTTCCGCCCGGGAGCGCCTTGGCCACGGAGAGCTTCTCGGTGGCGTAGTAGTAGACGAAGCCGCCTCCCACCCGGATCTGCGGGATGATCTCGAAGCCCGCCGTGAGGTAGGCCCCGAAGAGCTTGCGGTCCACCGAGATGAAGGAGTGGCGCCCGGCCCAGTCCGACGGCCAGAAGACGTTGCCACCTCCGGGCACGTTCACGCCGGCACCGACGCCGTAGCCGTGGCCGGAGATCTTTCCCGACCAGGAGACGAAGAAGGCCAGCGGGGTCGCCGCCTTGAAGTCGGTGGTGACCGGGGACGGGTAGTAGCTCGTGGTGTTGGTCCAGGTGGACCCGTTGCCGATGATGCCGCCGTTCAGCGTCAGGTCGAGCCCGGAGAGGCGGGAGAGCGCCGCCGGGTTGCGGAAGACCGCGCCGGCGCCGGTCTGGTCGGCGACCAGAGAGTCGCTCATGGCGAGGTCGCGGGAGACGACGCTGGGGATGGAGTAGCCGCCCGCGGAGGCGAGGGCCGGGACCAGGAGGAGGGCGAGCAGGAGCTTGCGCATGGTGGTCCTCAGGGAACGACGACGGGGGTGGGGGAGACGGGGCCGCCGAGGAGGTAGGAGACCACGTTCTGCTGCGCGGCCGTGGCCAGGGCCGGGTTGGTCCAGTCGAGGAGGAAGCCGTGATTGGCGCCTGGACCGACCGAGCCGTCGGTCGGGCAGGTGCCGCCCGTGGAGTTCATGAACCACTGGAGGCCTGGAGTGGTGGAGGATGCCGTGGGCTCGAGCGGCGCGAGGCCGATGAGCCCGAAGAGGAGCTCGTTGGTGGGATTTGGAACCGTGCCGTCGCAGCGGGCTCCCTGGCCAAGGACGGCCTTGGGCGCCTGAGGCGTCGCTCCGGTGGGATCGACGAGGAAGTTGGGCAGGGGGGAGTGGACCAGGTTCGCGGCGAAATTGGCCGGGTCGGCCGGGTCGAGGATCCAGTGGCCGGCGATGAGGAAGAGCAGGTTCTCGGTGGAGCCGGGCGTGATTCCCAGGAACTCGAGGACGCCGCGATAGAGCCCCTCGAAGCTGGGCGAGGTGGTCGCGATGTCGACCCAGGTGGCGCCGCCCACGCTGAGCACGGTGCGCGAGATGCGCGGATTGGCCGCGACGTCGAGCGTCCCGTTGATGGCCCCGAGCGACTGGCCGACGTAGTAGACCTTGGAGGGATCGATCGCGACCACGCTCCCGGCTGCGGCCGACAGGAGCGCCGTGCCGTTGGCGGTGGTCAGGACGCGGACCAGCATCGACTGGTCGAAGATGTCCTGCCGGACCGAATCGCGCCACCGGAAGAAGTTCGGCCCCACGAAGAAGGAGCCCGAGGTGACGCCGGCGCCGCCGGTCTGGTCCCAGGGGCCCGGGCCGATGGGAGCGAGCTGGAGGGCTCCGGTGCAGAGCCCCGGCCTGGCGGTCGCCGGATCGCCCTGCTGCCGCTGGAACACCGTGATGTCGCAGGTCACCCCGGTCGCGCAGCCCGTCGCGACGCTGGGCGTGACGGTGGTATCGACCGAGCACCAGGAGCGGGCCCCGTGCTTGACGGTGTCGATGGCGGCCACGACCATCCCGCTTCCGGAGAGGGCGGAGGCGATGAAGAGCGAATCGCCGCGGCTGCGGCCGAGGCCGTGGTGGAAGACCACGAGCGGCCAGCCGCCGTCGGGGGCCGTCCCCTGGGGGATGGCGACGATCGCGGGGAGGAAGCCGATCGGACCGGCAGCCGGGTTCGGGCTGAAGGCGCCCGTGGCCGGATCGAGCAGGTCCTTCGTGATGATGGTCGCCTCCACGAAGGTGGAGATGCCCGTGGCCAGGACCTCGGGGGGAACGCCCCACCTGGCGGCCATCGCGGCAGGGGTCACCGGCCTGGGGTTGAGAGGGTCACCCGGGACCGCGGGGTTGAAGTAGGGCGCGTCGGGGAACGCGTCCGTGCTCCCCCCCGGCAGCCTCGCGTAGGGGCCTACCCCGAGCTGGACCGCGGGCGCCGTGATGGTCTGGGTGCGGAACGTGTAGGGCATGACGATGTCGGCCTTGGCGATGCCGTGGTCGGTCGCCAGCTGGGAGACCACCGGCTGGAGCCGGAGCCGCATGCTCTCGAGGAGGGAAGCCAGCGGTCCGGAGACACCCGGGAGCTCCGAGGTCGCCGTGGAAGGCGAGGCCACGCAACCCGGCGACGGCGTGCAGAGGGGATGGGTGAAGAGGAGCATCTGCCCGAGCGTGGTGTTGGAGAGCGGGATGCCCGAGGGGTCGGTGACCCTGCTGGTGACGATCACCGCGTACTCGGTCGTCTCCTCGTACGGCGGGAGGACGAGCGGGCCAAGAGGGGTGGGGACGGTCAGGGCGGGCTGGAGGCCGATGATCTTGGAGACGCAGGTGGGGCCGTAGTCCCCCTGGGCGTTCACCGGGGAGCAGGGGCGCCCGGTGGACATGTCGATGGTGATCGGCGGCGGCTGGGCGTAGACGCCGGTCGCCCCGGTCAGCTCGGTCGCCGTCGTCGCGCCCGCCTTGTAGATGAAGACGCCCTTCCCCTCCGACGCGCGGACGCTCGCCGCGCTGATCGGACCGGAGGTCTGGGCGATGTCCATGCCGGTGGTGCTGAAGCCGTCGAGAGAGCTGAACGGGAGGCCGAAGAAGCGTTCGTCGACCGCCGACGAGACCTTGTTGGTGAGCGGGTCGAGCAGGAAGTTGGAGGGGACCGGTACCGCCCCGGTGCCGGGATCGGCGATGACCCACGTCGTCGCCGGGGCGACCGAGAAGGTTCCCACCACCACCACCTCGTCGAGCGGGAAGCCCTTGTTCTCGATGGTGGCGAAGACCGGCTGGTACTGGGTCTGCAACGTCTTCAGCGTCTTCAGCGCGCAGTTGGGAGCGGTGGAGGGGCAGGTGAAGTCGCTCGGCCGGCCGAAGATGAGGGTGTAGGTGGTGGAGGACGGCTGCAGCGGGACGGCGGCCCTGGTCTTGATGCCGCTCGCGCCGCCGCGCAGCGCGTAGAAGAAGAGGCCGCCGGGGCGCCAGGTGGTGGGAGCGTTCGCGGGGCCCGGCGTCGCCTTGATCGTCCCGCTGCGCGCTCCCAGGGCCGGCGTGGGGTACGAGGGGGCGAACGGGGGAAACTGCTGGTCCACCGGCGCCAGCGCGTCGAACACGAAGAAGTTGCAGTTGGCCGGTGCCCGCGCGCTGGTGCAGGGGACGATGGTCCTGACGTCGATGTCGGGCGCCGCCGAGGTCACGTCGCCCGGCCCGTTCACCGTGAGCGTCGCGACGGGGAACCCGAGCGAGAGCACCTGGTCGGGCGGGAAGCCGCCCTGCTGCGCGAAGTAGGCCAGCAACTCCTCCTGCGCGTTGCGCGGGGCGAGCAGGTTCGGGTTCAGCGCGGGGTTGATCGCCAGCGAGTTGGGCTGCGGGATCGTGCCGGTGGAGGGGTCGAACTCGGCCGTCACGATGACGGTGTTCGGGTTCGACGGGACGGATGGCGTGCAGGCAAGGACCGCGAGCGCGAGAAGCGCCGCGGGCGCGAGGTGGCGAAGCGTCATGCTGCCTCCAGTTACGGTGGGTGAATCCCGGTGTCGGCGCGAGGGCGCGACGCGTAAGCGCTTGTTGTTTGTCGGGAAGCGCCCCCCTGTCAAGGCGACGAGGGGCCGCTTTCGCCGGATTCGCACGGCGGAGCGCGTCATTCGACGCCTCGCGTCAGGGAGCGTCGGGCCGGCGCCGGTCGATCACCCGCCGGGCCTTGCCCTCCGACCGCGGGAGCGTCCGCGGGGCGACGAGCTCGACCGCGACGGCCACTCCCAGCTCGGACGCGAGCCTGCGCTCGACCGCCCCGCGCAGGTTCTCGTCGCCCGGGGTGGCGGCCTCCACGCGGACCAGCGCCTCGTCCCCCCCGTGCCGCCGCTCCAGCACGATCTCGTAGTGGGGCTCGGTCCCCTCCACCTCGAGGAGGACCGCCTCGATCTCCGAGGGGAAGACCCGGGCTCCCTTCACCAGGATCAGGTCGTCGGTGCGCCCCTTCACGCGGCTCATCCGGGCCATGGTCCGGCCGCAGGCGCAGGGCACGCGGGTGAGCGAGGCCAGGTCGTGGGTCCGGAAGCGGACCACCGGCATGGCCTCCCGGGTGAGGGTGGTGACGATGAGCTCCCCCACCGTTCCGTCGGGAACCGGGGCCAGGGTCTCGGGGTCCACCACCTCGACGAGGAAGTGGTCCTCGGCCACGTGGAGCCCGCGCCGGTCCAGGCACTCGCCGGCCAGCCCGGGACCGCCCACCTCGGAGAGGCCGTAGTTGTCGGTGGCCACGAGCTTGAGCTTCGCCTGCAGGTCGGCCCGCATCGACTCGGACCAGGGCTCGGCACCGAAGAGCCCGTGGCGCAAGGAGAGCGTCCCGGGCTTCAGGCCGGCCTCGATGGCGGCGTCGGCCAGCGTCATGGCGTGGCTGGGGGTGCAGACGAGCGCGGTGCTCCGGTAGTCCTTCATGATCCCCAGCTGGCGCCGGGCGCTCGCCGAGGAGACCGGGATCACCGACGCGCCCAGCCGCTCCGCCCCCTGGTGGAAGCCGAAGGCGCCGGTGAAGAGGCCGTAGTCGAAGGCCACCTGCACCACGTCGTCCTTGCCCACGCCACCGGCCACCAGGATCCGGGCCACCAGGTCGGACCAGGTTTTCAGGTCGTTTCGGGTGTAGCCCACCGCGGTGGCGAGCCCGGTCGTCCCCGAGGAGGCGTGCACCCGGACCACGTCCCGCAGCGGCACGGCGAACATGCCGTAGGGGTGGTTGTCGCGCAGGTCGCGCTTCGTGGTGAAGGGGAGCCGGCGCAGGTCGTCGAGGGAGCGCAGCCCCTCGGCGTCGAAGCCCGCCTCGGCGAAGCGGCGCTGGTAGAAGGGCACGCTCCTCTGCGCCCGGTTGAGGGTGGCCTCGAGCCGCTCCAGCTGGAGCTGCACGATCTCCTCGCGGTCCATCGCCTCGCGGTCCGGCTGTCCGGTCATGGCATCACCTCGCTCCCCAGATAGGCGCGCTGCACGTCGCGGTTCTGGAGCAGCTCCTCCGACGTTCCTTCCAGCACCACCCGCCCGTTCTCCAGCACGTAGCCCCGGCGGGCCACCTTGAGCGCGCTGCGGGCGTTCTGCTCGACGAGCAGCACCGTGGTGCCCCCGGCGGCGATGCGCTCCACCGTGGCCAGGATGTCCTTCACCACGAGTGGAGCGAGCCCCATGGACGGCTCGTCGAGCATGACCAGCGCGGGGCGCGCCATGAGGGCGCGGCCGATGGCCAGCATCTGCTGCTCGCCGCCGGAGAGGGTGCCGGCCAGCTGCCGTTCCCGCTCCTGGAGCCGCGGGAAGAGCCGGTAGACGTGCTCGAGATCCCCCTCCACCTCGCGCCGAAGGCCGCGCCGCACCCGCACCGAGCCGCCGATCATTAGATTTTCCCGCACCGGCAGCGTGGCGAAGACCTGCCGCCCCTCGGGGACGAGCGAGCATCCCCGGGCCACGATGCGCTCGGTCCTCACCCCCAGCACCGGCTCGCCGCGGAAGAGCACCTCGCCGCCCCGCGCGGGCGTCAGCCCGGCGATGCTGCGGAGCAGCGTGCTCTTCCCCGCGCCGTTGGCGCCGATGATGGTGGCGATCTCGCCCGGGTTCACGTGGAGCGAGACGCGCCGCAGGGCAGCCACGGGTCCGTAGGAGACGTCGAGGTTGCGGACGCGGAGCATCAGTCTTCACCCAGGTAGACCCGGACGACCTCCGGGTTGCGCTGCACCGAGCGCGGGTCGGCGTCGGCGATCTTCTGCCCGAAGCAGAGCACGGCCACCTCGTCGGAGATGCGCATGACGAGCGACATGTCGTGCTCGACGAGGAGCACGGTGACGCCCCTCTCGCGGATGCGCAGCACCTGGTCGGCCAGCTCGCCGGTCTCCCGCATGTTCAAGCCCGCCGCCGGCTCGTCGAGGAGCAGGAGCGTGGGCTCGGCGCAGAGGGCGCGCGCCAACTCGACGGCCCGCTGCTGGCCGTAGGCCAGGCTTCCCGCCGGGGAGTGGGCCAGGGGCTCCACCCCCAGGAAGCGCATCTCGGCGCGGGCCCGCTCCTCGATCGCCCGCTCCTCGCGGCGCGCCGAGGGGGGCTGGAACATCCCGGCCAGCATCCCGGCCCGGCTGCGCACGTGGCGCCCCACCATCACGTTCTCCAGCGCCGTCATGTGGCCGAACAGCTTCAGATTCTGGAAGGTGCGGGAGATGCCGAGCGCGGCCACCTCGTGCGGGGCGCTGCCCTGGATCTCCCGGTCCTGGAAGCGGACGGTGCCCTCGTCGGGGGCGCGGAAGCCGGAGAGCAGGTCGAAGAGGGTGGTCTTGCCGGCGCCGTTCGGGCCGATGACCGCCTTGACCGCCCCCTTGCGGACGCGGAAGGAGACCCCCTTCACCGCCTGCACCCCCCCGAACCGCTTGGAGATGCCGCTCACCTCGAGGAGGTTCACGCGCCCTCCCCGGATCCGGCCGGCCGGCCGCGCAGCCGCGCGAGGAGCCCGCGGGCCCTGAAGTTGAGGATCCCGTCGGGCGCGAAGAGCATGACGAGGAGCAGGATCCCGCCGAAGACCGCGTCGTCGTGGGCGCCGAAGACGCCGCGCAGGGAGAGGAACTCGAGCACCGCCGCGGCCGAGAGCGCGCCCCACAGGCTCCCCATGCCGCCCACCGCCACCATGGCCACGTAGCGGACCGACTTCATGGCCGAGGTCTCGGAGGGGCCGATGCCGCCCACGTAGTGGGTGAGGAGCACGCCGGCGGCCGACGCCATGGCCGCCGCCAGGACGAAGACGCGGACCTTGAGCCGGGCGGCGTCCACCCCCATGGCCCGGGCCGCGTCCTCGGCGCCGTGGATGGCCCGCAGGGCCCGCCCGGTGCGGGAGCCGACCAGGTTTCCCAGGAGCAGCATGGAGAGCGCCACAAGCCCCCAGGCCAGGTAGTAGTTCACCACCCGGTCGGCCGAGCCGCCGCCGATGCGGACCCCGGGGAGGACCGGGAAGGGGGGCACGCCGGAGATGCCGTCGGCCGCCCCGAGCCGCTGGGTGCCCACCACCACCGCCGACACGATGGTCCCGAAGGCCAGCGTGGCCATGGCCAGGTAGTGGCCGCGCAGCCGCAGCACCGGCACCCCCACCGCGAAGGCCACCCCGGAGGCGAGCGAGACCCCCAGCACCAGTCCCGCCCACGGGTTCACCCCGAGTATCTGTCCGCCGTAGAGATCGGGCCGGGCCACCAGGACCCCGAGCCGGGCGAGGAGCGCGAGCGCCGGGAGCGACGCCTGGGCCGAGAGGTCCACCGTGGAGACGAACGCCGCCGTGTAGCCGCCGATGGCGAAGAACCCGGCCTGCCCGAGCGAGATCTGCCCGGCGTATCCCATGAGGAGCGAGAGCCCCACCACGACCAGCGCGTAGTAGGCGGTCATGGTGAGCTGGGTGAGGTAGAAGCCCTTGCCGGAGGCCTGGGTGGCGAGCTGGACCGCCACCACCGCCGCGGCGAGGAGGGCCACCCGTGCCGGTGCGGGGAGGCGCACGGCCTAGAACTCCTTCAGGCGGGCGGCCTCGCCGCTCGCGAAGAGGCCGCTCGGGCGGACCACCAGCACGGCGAGCAGGAGGGAGAGGGTGACCACGTCCTTGTAGGCGGCCGGGAGCACCGAGACCGCGAAGGACTCGACCACCCCGAGCGCGAGCCCGGCCGCCACCGCGCCGCCCGAGTTGCCCAGGCCGCCCAGGATGGCCACCGTGAAGCCCTTGATGGCGAGCGGACCCCCGGCCGCGTACGAGGTGTAGGTGATGGGGGAGACCACCGCCCCGGCCAGCGCGCCGATGGCCGCGGCCATGGCGAAGGAGAGGGTGACGAGCCTTCGCACCGGCACGCCGCAGAGCGCCGCGGCGTCCTTGTTGGCGGCGCAGGCCTGCATCTCCCATCCGAGCAGCGTGCGCCGGTAGAACCACTCCAGCACCGCCACGATGAGGGCCACCGTGCCGAGCACCCAGAAGACCTGGGGCGAGATGCGCGCCCCCAGGATCCCCACCGAGGAGACCTCGTCGCCGGTGAAGTAGGGGAGCGAGCGGACCCCCTCGCCCCACAGGAAGAGCGCCCCCTCGCGGAGCAGGATCGAGACGCCGATGGTGATGACCACCATGCGCAGCACGGTGGGCTTGCCGAGCCAGCGGATGAAGGCCACCTCGACCACCGCGCCCACCGCGGCGGTGATGGCCACGGAGAGCGCCACCGCCGCCGGGAGCGGCATGGAGCGGGAGAGCTGCACCGCCAGCATGCCGCCCAGCATGACGAACTCGCCCTGGGCGAAGTTGATGATCCCGGTGGCGCTGTAGACGATGTTGAAGCCGATGGCGACGACGGCGTAGATCGCCCCGTAGGTCAGCCCCGCGACGAGGTACTGGAGCGCGAGGTCGAGGGTCATTCCGAAAGCTTCGCCGCCGCCGCTCAGTTGCCGAGCGGGGCGAAGCGCCCGTTCTTCACCGTGCAGAGCTCGAAGGCGCCGATGTCGAGGCCGTTGTGGTCGGTGGGCGAGAAGTTGAAGACCCCGGCCGTCCCCACGTACCCCTTCATGTTCTCCACCGCGGCGCGGACCTTCGCCCGATCGGGCCCCACCTGCTCGAGGGCCGCCACCAGGATGCCGAAGGCGTCCCAGGCGTGGCCGCCGAAGGTGGAGACCTCCTCGCCGTAGCGGGCCTCGTAGCCCTTGCGGTAGGCCTCGACCACCGGCTTCTGCGGATTGCCGGCGGCGAGCTCGCCCGACACCACGATGCGGCTGGCCGGGAAGATCACTCCCTCGGCGGCGCTGCCGGCGGCCTTCACGTACTGCAAGTTGGCGAAGCCGTGGCTCTGGAAGATGGGGACGGTGAGGCCGAGCTGCCGGGCGTTCTTCACCACGATGGACTGGGCCGGCTCGATGGACCAGTTGAGGATGGCCTGGACGTTGGCGGCCTTGAGCTTGGTCACCTCGGCGGTCAGGTCGGTGGCGGCCTTGTCGTAGACGTCGTTCACCGCCAGCGTGATGCCGTACTGCGCCGCCAGCTTCTCCACCTGCTCCTTGCCCCCCTTGCCGAAGCCGGTGTTGGAGGAGAGGAAGCCGATGCGGGTGATCCCCATCTTCTTCATGCGCTGGAAGATCACCTCGACGGCGAAGCTGTCGCGGGGCGCCACCTTGAAGACGTGGGGGAGGACCGGGTTCACGATGGCCTCGGCCGCCGCCATGGAGAGGAGCAGCGTCTTGCCCTCCTCGCAGAGCCCCTTCACCGCCATCGACTCGCCCGAGGTGGAGGGGCCGAGGATGGCGAAGACCTTCTCCTCCTCGATGAGCTGCCGGGCGAAGGAGACCGCCTTCTCCGGGGAGGCACCGGTGTCCTTGAGCACGAGCTGGATCGGGCGGCCGCCGATCCCGCCCCGGGCGTTCAGCTCCTGGACGCGCATCTCCAGCGTGCGGGCCTCCGGGGCGCCCAGGAAGGAGGCCGGGCCGGTGACGGCGAGGAGCGCCCCCACCTTGATGGGCTCGGGCGCGGCCAGCGCCAGCGCGGGGACGAGGGCGAGGAGGGCTGCGACCGGGAAGGGGCGGGTCATGGGACGATCCCTCACTTGGCCAGCGGGACGAACTTGCCGTCCTTCACGGTGAGCATCTCGAAGGAGTCGAGCCCCAGGCCGTTGTGGTCGGCGGCGGAGAAGCGGAAGACGCCGCTCTGCCCCACGAAGCCCTGGGTGTTCTCCAGCGCGGCGCGGACCTTGGCCCGGTCGAGCCCGACCTTCTCCACCGCGGCGGCGAGCAGCTGGAAGGCGTCCCAGGCGTAACCGCCGAAGCCGCTCACCTCCTCGCCGTACCGCTTCTGGTAGGCGTCGCGGTAGGCGACGAGCACCGGCTTCTGTGGATTCCCGGCCGGGAGCGCGTCGGCCACGGCCAGCCGCCCGAGCGGGAAGATCACGCCCTCGGCGGCGGAGCCGGCCGCCTTGGCGTAGGCCAGGTTCCCGAAGCCGTGGCTCTGGTAGATGGGGATGGTGAGCCCGAGCTGGCGGATGTTCTTCACCAGGATCGACTGGGCCGGCTCGATGGACCAGTTGAGGACCGCCTGGGCGTTCGCGCCCTTCAGCTTGGTGGCCTCGGCGGAGAGGTCGGTGGCGGCCTTGTCGTAGACCTCGTCGAGGACGATCTGGATCCCGTACTCGGGGGCCAGCTTCGCGATCTGCTCCTTGCCGGCCTTGCCGAAGCCGGTGTTGGAGGAGAAGACGGCGATGCGGGTGATGCCCCGCTTCTTCATGTCCTGGAAGATGAGCGCCGCCGCGTGGCTGTCCTTCTGGGCGGTCTTGAAGACATGGGAGGCCACCGGGTTCACGATCACCTCGGCGGCGGCCAGCGAGATGAGGAGCGTCTTCGCCTCCTCTGCGATGCCCTTCACCGCCATGGTCTCCCCGGAGGTGGAGGGCCCGATGATGGCGAAGACCTTCTCCTCGTCGATGAGCTGGCGCGCGAAGGAGACCGCCTTCTCGGGAGAGGCGCCGGTGTCCTTGACGATGAGCTTCACCTTGTGGCCGGCGATCCCGCCCCTGGCGTTCACCTGCTCGGTGAGCATCTCCAGCGTGCGGGCCTCCGGCGCGCCCAGGAAGGCGGCCGGGCCGGTGACGGAGAGGAGCGCGCCGATCTTGAGCTCCTCGGCGGCCCCGGCGGGGGTGGCGGGCGCGGCGAGGGCGACGGCGACGAGGGCGAGGACGGCAAGGCGCATGGATCCTCCGGCGATGGGGGAAGCGGGACCGGGCAGGATACCCGATCGGGAGCCCCCTCCGCAGCACCCGAGTGCCGGCGCCTCCCCGGGGCGGGTCAGCCTCCGGAGCCCCCGCCCTTGCGGTGGTCGATGACGCGCCGCGCCTTTCCCTCGCTGCGCCCCAGCGCGTTCGGGGCCACCAGCTCGATGGTCATGCGGATCCCGGTGATGGAGTGGATCTCGTGGTCGATGCGGTCGCGCAGGGCCACCATCTGGCGCATCTCGTCGGAGAAGTCGCGGGGCCGGATCTCCACCCGCACCACCGCCTCGTCGAGCGTGCCGGGGCGGGCGATCTCGATGACGTAGTGGGGCGCGGCCCCCTCGACGCGCAGCAGCGCCTCCTCGATCTGGGAGGGGAAGACGTTCACCCCGCGCACGATGAACATGTCGTCGGAGCGCCCCACCACCCGGCTCATGCGCGCCCCGGTGCGCCCGCAGGGGCAGGGGCTGCGGTCGAGCGAGGCCAGGTCGCGGGTGCGGTAGCGCACCACCGGCATGGCCTCCTTGGTGAGGCTGGTGAAGACCAGTTCACCCACGGTGCCGTCCGGGACCGGCAGGAGCGTGGCCGGGTGGAGGCACTCGACGATGAAGTGGTCCTCGGCCACGTGCATGCCGGCCCGCGCGCCGCACTCGCCCGAGACGCCCGGGCCGATGACCTCGGAGAGTCCGTAGTTGTTGAAGGCCTGGATCCCGAGCTCGCGCTCGATCTCCAGGCGCATCTCCTCGGTCCAGGGCTCGCCGCCGAAGTGTCCGGAGGTGAGGCCCAGGTCGCGCGGGTCGAAGCCCACGGCGCGGGCCACCTCGGCGATGTGCAGCGCGTAGCTGGGGGTGCAGACCAGCACGTCGGGGCGGAGGTCGGAGAGCAGCGTCACTTGACGGGGAGTGTTCCCGCCGGCCACCGGCACGATGCCGGCCCCCACCCGCTCGATGCCCTGGTGGAGCCCGAAGCCGCCGGTGAAGAGGCCGTAGCCGAAGGCCACGTGCACGAGGTGGTCGGGCCGGAGCCCCCCGGCCACCAGGAAGCGGGCGCACAGCCCCGACCAGACCTGCATGTCGGCCCGGCTGTAGGCCACGAAGGTGGGCTTGCCGGTGGTGCCCGAGGAGCCGTGGATGCGGGCGATCTCCGCGCGCGGGACGGCCAGCATGCCGAGCGGGTAGTGGGCCCGGAGGTCGTCCTTGGTGGTGACCGGGATCCGGCGCAGGTCGTCGAGCGAGCGGACGTCCGCGGGGGCCATGCCGGCGCGGGCGAAGGCCGAGGCGTGAAAGGGCGTGCCCGCGGCCCGCACCAGCGTCTCGCGCAGCCGGTCGAGCTGGAGCCCGGCCAGCCGGTCGCGGGGCAGGAGCTCCGCCGGATCCCAGACGCGGCTCTCGGCGGGAGGCGCCATGGCCGACCGTCAGGCCCCGACGGCCTCGAAGGCCTCCTCGCGGGTGAGGACGCGGACCTTGCGCCCCGCGAGGAGTCCGGCGGCCCGGTCGGGGTCCTCGACCCGCAGGATCAGCACCGCGGTCTTGCCGCGGTGGCCGGCCACCAGCGGGTAGATGTACTCGATGGACAGCCCGGTGCCCTCGAACGTCCCGAGCATGTCGGCCAGGCCGCCGGCCCGGTCGGGCACCTCGACGGCCAGCACGTCGGTGGCCTTGACCACGCAGCCGGCCTCCTCGAGCACCTTGCTGGCCCGGTCGGCGTCCTTCACGACCAGCCGGAGGATCCCGAACTGCTGGGTGTCGGCGAGCGACATGGTGAGGATGTCGATTCCGGCGGCGCCCAGCACCTGGCAGGGCAGGCGCAGCGCGCCGGGGCGGTTCTCGAGGAAGAGCGAGAGCTGGCGGAGCTTCATGTGGGTTCCTCCCGGACGTCAGATCTGCCGCTTGTCGTCGACGCGCTTCGCCTTGCCCTCGCTGCGCGGGATGGTGCGGGGGCCGACCAGGGTGACGCGGGCGCGGATGCCCAGCGTGTGGTCGAGGGACTGCTCGAGCTTGTGCTGCAGGGCCTCGAGCGCGCGGATCTGGTCGGAGAAGACCTCGGGGGTCACCTCGACCTTCACCTCCATCTCGTCGAGCCCCTTCTCGCGCGTGAGCACGATCTGGTAGTGCGGCAGGGTTCCCTCCACCGCCAGAAGCGCCGTCTCCACCTGGCTGGGGAAGACGTTCACCCCGCGGATGATGAACATGTCGTCGGAGCGCCGGCCGATGCGGCGGATGCGCCGGATGGTGCGGCCGCAGGCGCAGGGCTCGGGGATGAGGCTCGTCACGTCCCGGGTCCGGTAGCGGATCATGGGCATGGCGTCCTTGGAGAGGGTGGTGAGCACCAGCTCCCCCTCGGCGCCGTCGGGGAGCACCTCGCCCGAGGCCGGGTCCACCACCTCCGGATAGAAGTGGTCCTCGAAGACGTGCAGCCCGGACTGGGCGAAGCACTCGATGCCCACGCCCGGCCCGATGATCTCGGAGAGCCCGTAGATGTCGTAGGCCTTCACCCCGGTGTCGGCCTCGATGCGCCGGCGCATGGCCTCGCTCCAGGGCTCGGCCCCGAAGATCCCGGCCCGCAGCTTCGAGAAGTCGGTCCCCAGCTCCTTGGCCCGCTCGGTGAGGTGCAGGAAGTAGCTGGGGGTGCAGCAGATGGCGGTCACCGCGAAGTCCTGGAGCACCATGATCTGCCGCTCGGTGTTGCCGCCGGAGATGGGGATGACGGTGGCGCCCAGCGCCTCGGCGCCGTAGTGGGCCCCCAGGCCGCCGGTGAAGAGGCCGTAGCCGTAGGCGTTCTGGACCACGTCGCCCCGGTGCAGGCCGCAGGCCGCGAAGGCCCGCACCATCACCTCGGTCCAGACGTCCAGGTCACCCTGGGTGTACGCCACCACGGTGGGCTTGCCGGTGGTGCCGGAGGAGGCGTGCAGGCGCACGATCTCCTCCATGGGGCTGGCGAAGAGGCCGAAGGGATAGGTGTCGCGCAGGTCGGTCTTCAGGGTGAAGGGGAAGCGCGCCAGGTCCTCCAGGCTCTTCAGATCCGCGGGCGCCACCTGCCGTTCCTGGCAGCGGGTGCGGAAGAGCGGGACCCGCTCGTGGGCCCGCCGCACGATGCGCTGGAGCCGCTCCAGCTGGAGGCCGCGCAGCTGCTCGGCCGGGACGTAGTCGGGGGCGCTGACCGGGTGGAACCGGCGCGAGGGATCAGGGGGCGGCATGTCGTCCCTTTCCGGGGGGGCGGGCCCGCTCGGCGGCCCGTCCGGCCTCGAAGGCCTCCAGGTTCACTTGCAGCAGGCGCTCCGGCAGGGCGTCCTGGATGGCCGCCCGCCAGTGCTCCTCGGCGATGGAGAGGTGGGTGGAGAGCGCGCCCAGCAGCGCCACGTTGAGGCTGCGCCTGTTCTTCAGGCTCTCCTCGGGGACCAGGTCGGGCGGGAAGAGCACGCCCGTCTTGCGCAGCTGGTGGAGGTTGTTCTCCACCTGGGTGGGGGCCAGAACCACCAGGAAGTCGGCGTGGCCGTCGGGGATCATGGGGGAGTGGACCTGGGGGCCGAAGCGGACGTCGGAGGTGACCGACCCGCCCCGCTGGCTCATCCCGTGGATCTCGGCCTTCTTCACGTCGTGCCCGGCGCGGAAGGCCGCGTCGGCGAGCACGTCGGAGGCCTTGATGACCCCCTGCCCGCCCAGCCCGGCGAAGACCACGTTCACCACTGGTGACAGGCTATGCGGCATCGTCGCTCCCGCAGCCGGCGCAGGGCGAGGCGGCGGCGGCCTTGGCGGCGTTGGTCTTCTCGAAGGCGCGGATGTCGGCGGCGGCCAGGATGCAGGGGCGCCGCGAGACGATGACCGAGAGGTCGTTCGAGGCCAGCCGCCTCGTGAGCAACTCCTCGAAGCCCTTGGGATCCTTGACCGGGTCCACCACGTCCACGTTCTTCACCCCGGCGGCGCGGGCCATCCCCTCGATGGAGACGTGGCCGGTGGCGTCGTGCGACATGGTGCGGCCGGTGCCCGGGTGCTCCTGCTGCCCGGTCATGGCGGTGGTGCCGTTGTCGAGCACGAGCAGGACGTGGCCGGTGGCGGGCGGGTTGTAGACCATCTCCACCAGGCCGTTCAGGCCGCTGTGGATGAAGGTGGAGTCGCCGATGACGCTCACCACCTTGCGGGCCTGGGCCTCGGGCAGCACGTGGCGCAAGCCCAGCCCCACGCCCACCGAGGCCCCCATGGCCACGCAGGTGTCCATGGCCTGGTAGGGCTCCATGACACCCAGGGTGTAGCAGCCGATGTCGCCGGCCACGATGCAGCCCATGCGCTGCAGGGCTCCGTAGACCGGGTGGTAGGGGCAGGCATCGCAGAGTTCGGGGGGCTTGGCCTTCGGCTCGGGCGGCTCGGGGGACTCGTCCCGGGCCAGGATGCGGCGCACCCGCGACACCGAGAGCTCGCCGAAGCGGAACATCTCCGGCTTCCCCTCGACCCGGATGCCGGCGGCCAGCAGGGCGTCGGCCACGACCGGGTCGCCCTCCTCCACGACCACGCAGCGCTCCACCCCGGCCGCGAAGCGGCGCAGGGCCTCGAGCGGGAGCGGGTAGACCACGCCCAGCTTGAAGATGCTGGCCTCGGGGGCGGCCTCGCGCACGTGCTGGAAGGAGATGCCGGCGGTGACGACGCCCAGCGCCAGGCTCCCCTCGTGCACGGCGTTCAGGGGGGAGGTCTCGGCCCAGGCGCGGATCTCGTCGAGCTTCTTCCTGAGCTTGTGATGGGCGGGGCGCGCGAAGGCGGGGACCATGACCCGGCCGCGGATGTCGCGCACGAAGCTGGGCGCCGGCGCCGGCGGCAGCGGGTGATCGCGCCGGTGGACCACGGACTTGGAGTGGCAGACCCGGGTGGTCATGCGCAGGATGACCGGGATCTTCCAGCGGGCCGAGAGCTCGAGGGAGGCCAGGGTGAAGTCGTAGGCCTCCTGCGACGAGGCCGGCTCGAGCATGGGGATGCCGGCGGCCACCGCGTAGCGCCGGTTGTCCTGCTCGTTCTGCGAGGAGGACATGCCCGGGTCGTCGGCCGAGACCAGCACGAGCGCCCCGTCCACGCCGGTGTAGGCCGCGGTGAAGAGCGGATCGGCGGCCACGTTCACCCCCACGTGCTTCATGGTGACGAGCACGCGCGCGCCGGCGAAGGCCGCCCCCAGCCCCACCTCGAGGGCCACCTTCTCGTTGGGGGCCCACTGGGCGCGCCCTCCCAGGGCGGAGAAGGCCTCCAGGATCTCGGTGGAGGGCGTGCCGGGGTAGCCGGTGCCGAGGGCCACCTCGCCGTCCAGGGCGGCCATGGCCACCGCCTCGTCTCCGCTCCACAGCCCGCGAGCGGGCGCCTTCGTCGCTGCCGTCTCCACGATCGATCCTGCCTCACTCGGAAATGGGTCGGCGATTCTCCCCTTTCGGGGTCCGTGCGGCAAGGGCTGGCGGGGCCGGCCCGGCCGTGGCAAACCCCCGGCCGGTGGATCCGGTCCATTCCCTCGACGAGCTGGTCCTGCGCGCCCGCGCGCTGGGCCCCCGCGTGGTCGCCGTCCCGGCGGCGGAGAGCGAGACGGCGCTCGGCGCCGTGGTGGAGGCGCGGCGGCGCGGGATCGCCCGCGGCCTGCTCATCGGCGACCGGGAGCGGCTCGAGGACATGCTCTGGAAGCTTTCGGAGGACCCCTCCCACCACGAGATCGTCCAGGAGACCGACGACCGCCGGGCCGCTTCACTCGCGGTCGAGCGGGTGCGGGCCGGGGAGGCCTCGCTGATCCTCAAGGGGCGGCTGCCCACCGGCGACCTGCTCCGCGCCGTGCTCGACCGCGAACACGGCCTGCGCACCGGCCGCATCCTCTCCGACGTGATGGTGAGCGAGCACCCCACCGCGCCGCCCCGGCGCATCGTGGGCATCACCGACGGCGGCGTGAACGTGGCCCCGCGCCTCTCCGAGAAGCAGGCCATCCTCGAGAACGCGGTGCGGGTCTTCCACCGGCTGGGCTTCCCGAGCCCCATCGTGGCGGTGCTCTGCGCGGTGGAGACCCCGTCCCCGGCCATGCCCCACACCCAGGACGCCCGGGCCCTCGTGGAGATGGCCGAGCGGGGCGAGATCACCGGCTGCCACGTGGTCGGGCCGCTGGCCCTCGACAACGCGCTGCTCCCCTGGGCGGCCCGGGCCAAGGGAATCGACCACCCGCTGGCCGGGCGCGCCGACGTGCTGCTGGTCCCCACCATCGAGGCCGGAAACATCCTGGGCAAGGCCTTCTCCTGGCTGGCCGGCAAGCCCGTGGCCCACGTCATCGAGGGGGCGCGGGCGCCGGTGCTCATCCCCTCGCGCGTCGAGCGGACCGACGACAAGCTCCTCTCCATCGCGCTGGGCGTCCTCTCGGCCGAGGGGGGCGCGTGAGCCAGGCCGGGCTACTTATACTGGTGGTGAATCCCGGGGCGGGGTCCACCAAGCTCGGCCTCTTCCGCGGGGCGTCGCTCCTCGCCGAGGAGGTGCTGCGCCATTCCCCCGAGGCGATCGCCTCACCGCGCATGGCCGACCAGCTCCCCATGCGCCTCTCCGCCGTCCGGGAGTTCCTGGCCCGCGCGGCGCCGGGGGCCCGGCTCGACGCGGTGGTGGGCCGCGGCGGGCTGCTCGGGCCGGTGCCGGCCGGGACCCTGCGGGCCACCCCGGAGATGGCCGACGAGCTCCTGCGCGGCCCGCGCGGCGAGCACGCCTCCAACCTGGGCGTTCCCATCGCGCTGGCCGTGGCCGCCGACCACGGCTGCCCGGCCTTCACCGTGGACCCGGTCAGCGTGGACGAGCTCGTTCCCGAGGCCCGCCCCACCGGCCTGGCCGGGGTGGAGCGGCACAGCTTCGCCCACGCCTTGAACATCCGGGCGGTGGCCCGGCGCCACGCCCGGGAGACGGGGCGCGCGCTCGAGGAGCTTCGCCTGGTCGTCGCCCACCTGGGCACCGGGGTCTCGCTGGCCGCCCTGCGGGAGGGGCGGATGGTGGACGTGGTGAACCCGCAGGACGAGGGGCCCTTCGCCGGCGACCGGGCCGGAGGGGTGCCCGTCACCGCGGTGGTGGACCTGTGCTTCGCGCCGGGGGCCGAGCGGGGCGCGGTGCGCCGCCGCCTCTTCGGCGACGGGGGGCTCTGGGCGCTGCTCGGCACGCGCGACGCGCGGGAGGCGGTGGCCCGCGCCGCCGCCGGGGACGCCGCCGCGGTGCTGGCGGTCGAGGCCATGGCCTACCAGGTGGCGAAGTCGATCGGGGCCATGGCGGTGGCGCTCGACGGCCGGGTGGACGCGGTGATCCTGACCGGCGGGATGGCGTGGCAGGAGGGGGTGGTCGGCCCCATCCGCCGCCGCGTGGAGTGGATCGCGCCGGTGGCGCTCCTGCCCGGGGAGGACGAGCTCGCGGCGCTGGCGGAAGGGGTGCTTCGGGTCCTCACCGGGGAGGAGGCGGCGCGCGATTACGCGCCGCCCCCGTCCGGACGCTGATCGGGAGGCGGCTACACCAGGCCGTGGGAGGCCATGGCCTTGGCCACGCGGATGAAGCCGGCGATGTTGGCGCCCACCACGTAGTTGCCCTTGGAGCCGAACTCCTCGGCGGTCTCCCAGCAGTTCTGGTGGATGGTCTTCATGATGTTGGCCAGCCGCTTCTCGGTGTACTCGAAGGTCCACGAGTCGCGGGTGGCGTTCTGCTGCATCTCCAGAGCGCTGGTGGCCACGCCGCCGGCGTTGGCCGCCTTGCCCGGGCCGTAGGCGATCTTGGCGTCGAGGAACACCTTGATGCCCTCGGGCGTGGTCGGCATGTTGGCCCCCTCGCCCACCGCGATGCAGCCGTTCTTCACCAGCAGTGCGGCATCCTTGCCGTTGATCTCGTTCTGGGTCGCCGACGGCATGGCCACCTGGCAGGGGACCTCCCAGATGTTCCCGCCGTGCAGGTACTTGGCGTGCTTGCGGTACTCGACGTAGTCCTTGATGCGGCGCCGCTCCCGCTCCTTGAGCTGCTTCACCAGCTCGAGGTCGATGCCCTTCTCGTCCACGATGACGCCGTTCGAGTCGGAGCAGGCCACCACCTTGCCGCCCAGCTGGACGATCTTCTCGATGGTGTAGATGGCCACGTTGCCCGAGCCGGAGACCGTGCAGGTCTTGCCCTCGAAGGTGTCGGCGCCGCGGGCCTTCAGCATCTCCTGCACGAAGAAGGTGGCGCCGTAGCCGGTGGCCTCGGTGCGGACCAGCGAGCCGCCGTAGTCGAGCCCCTTGCCGGTGAGGACGCCGGCCTCGTAGCGGGCGGTGAGCCGCTTGAACTGGCCGAACATGTAGCCGATCTCGCGTCCGCCCACGCCGATGTCGCCGGCCGGGACGTCGGTGACGTCGCCGATGTGGCGCCACAGCTCGGTCATGAAGCTCTGGCAGAAGCGCATCACCTCGTTGTCCGACTTGCCCTTGGGGTCGAAGTCGGAGCCGCCCTTGCCGCCGCCGATGGGCAGGCCGGTGAGGGCGTTCTTGAAGATCTGCTCGAAGCCGAGGAACTTGACGATGCCGAGGTAGACCGACGGGTGGAAGCGGAGCCCGCCCTTGTAGGGGCCGAGCGCGCTGTTGTACTGGACGCGGAAGCCGCGGTTGATCTGCACCTCGCCGCGATCGTCCTGCCAGGGAACCCGGAAGATGATCTGCCGCTCCGGCTCGGCGATCCGCTCGATGATCTTCCCCTCGCGGAACTCGGGGTACTTGGACAGCACCGGCCCGATCGACTCGAGGACCTCTCGAACCGCCTGGTGGAACTCGACCTCGCCGGGGTTGCGCTTCAGGACGTCCTGGTAAACGACCTGCAGCTTCTCGTCCATCTTGTTCGCCATGGCCTGCCTCGTTTCGGTTGTGGGCGCGATCCCTCTGCCCGAAAGGCGGTCAGCTTGCCTGATTTACAGGCAACCCCGCAATGGGCGAAGGTGACTTCGTGCCCGATCACGACCCAGCGATGATCCCGGTCAATCCGCCCGGGACCGGTCTCCCCGCCTTCGACGCGATCCTCCAGGGACTGCGTCCGGGCGACAACGTGGTCTGGCAGGTGGAGGACCTGGAGGATTACCCGCCCCTGGTCAGGCCCTTCGTGGCCCTGGCCCGTGCCGAGGGGCGCCGCGTCGTCTACTTCCGCTTCGCCCGGCACGAGCCGCTCCTCGACGCCTCGTCGGGCGCCGAGATCCACGAGATCTCGCCGGCGCTGGGCTTCGAGGGCTTCACCGACGGGATCCACCGGGTCATCGAGGAGGCCGGCCCGGGAGCCTTCCACGTCTTCGACTGCCTCTCCGATCTCGCGGCCGACTGGTACAGCGACCTCATGCTGGGCAACTTCTTCATGGTCACCTGCCCGTACCTCTACGAGCTCGACACGGTGACCTACTTCGCCCTGCAGGCCGGCCACCACGCCGCCGAGGCGGTGGACGCGGTGCGCAGCACCACCCAGATCCTGGTGGACGTCTTCCGCCGCCGCCGCGACGTCTACTTCCACCCGCTCAAGGTGGACGGCCGCCACTCCCCCACCATGTACCTGCCCCACGTCCGCGAGGGGGAGCGGCTGCGCCCCCTCACCGAGAGTGCGGAGCTCTCCGAGGCCCTGGTGGACGTGGCCGACCGGCGGCTCGACGCGGTGGAGCGGGCCGACGTGTGGGACCGGCGGGTGGACGCGGCGCGCGAGATCCGCGACGGGGTCCGGGAGGGGCGGCGCCGCCCGCAGGAGGAGCGGGCCGCCTTCGAGTCGCTGCTGCGCATGATGCTGACCCGCGACGACCGCTTCGCCGAGATGGCCGGGCGCCACCTCACCCTCGACGACCTGCTCGCCATCCGCCGCCGGATGGTGGGCACCGGGCTCGTGGGAGGGAAGGCGGCGGGCATGCTGGTGGCCCGCGCCATCATCGCCAACGGCGACCCGGCCTGGGGCCGGATGCTCGAGCCCCACGACTCCTGGTTCATCGGCTCCGACGTCTTCTACACCTACCTGGTGCGCAACGGCTGCTGGCCTGCCCGCCGCGAGCAGCGCCGGCGCGCCTCCTTCCTCGACGGGGCCGCCGAGGCCCGCCGCCGGGTCGAGGAAGGGAAGTTCCCCGACTTCGTGCTGCGCCGCTTCGTGGCCATGCTCGAGTACTACGGCCAGTCGCCCATCATCGTGCGGTCGTCGAGCCTGCTCGAGGACGGCTTCGGCAACGCCTTCACCGGCAAGTACGAGAGCGTCTTCTGCCCGAACCAGGGCACGCCGGAGGAGCGGCTCCGCGACTTCCTCGCCGCGCTCCGGCAGGTCTACGCGAGCAGCATGAGCGAGGAGGCGCTGCGCTACCGGGAGCGGCGCGGGCTCCTCGACCGGGACGAGCAGATGGCGGTGCTGGTGCAGCGGGTCTCCGGCGCGGTCCACGGCGACCTCTACTTCCCGCAGGTGGCGGGGGTGGCCCTCTCCTACAACCCGTACGTCTGGAACGCCGGGATCGACCCGCAGGCCGGCGTGATGCGGCTCGTCTTCGGCCTGGGCACCCGCGCGGTGGACCGCTCCGACGACGACTACACCCGGCTGGTGGCGCTCAACGCGCCGTCGCTCCGCCCCGAGTCCACGCTCGACGAGAAGACCGAGTACGCGCAGCACCGGGTGGACGTGCTCGACCTGCGGGCCCGCACCATCACCTCCGTGCCCTTCGCCGAGGCGGCCCGGTCCGCCCCCGGGCTTCCGCTCAAGCTCTTCGGGACCAGGCGCCCCGACGGCGGCTGGGTACTCACCTTCGACGAGCTTCTCTGGGGATCGCCGCTGGTCGAGCGGATGCGTGGGCTGCTCGGGATGCTGCGCGACGCCTATCGCTACCCGGTGGACGTGGAGTTCACCGGCAACTTCCTCGCCGACGGGGAGCTTCGCCTCAACCTGGTGCAGTGCCGCCCGCTTCAGGTGCGCGAGGGGGGGGCCATCGTGCCGGCGCCGTCCGCGCTCCCCGAGGACCGGGTGCTGCTCCGCTCCCGCGGCCCCATCGTGGGGCCGAGCGCCCACACCCCCATCGACCGGGTGGTCTACGTGGACCCGGACGCCTACGTGAACCTCGGCACCGGCGACCGGCACGAGGTGGCGCGGGTCATCGGGCGCCTCATGCGGCTCGACCCCGACGTGGACCGGAAGGTCATGCTGCTCGGCCCGGGGCGCTGGGGGACGACCACGGTGGCCCTCGGGGTCCCGGTCTCCTTCGCCGAGATCCAGCGGGTCTCGGTGCTCTGCGAGATCATGCGCATCGGCGACGTGGTGCCGGACGTCTCGCTCGGCTCCCACTTCTTCAACGACCTGGTGGAGGAGTCGATGCTCTACGTCGCCCTCTACCCGGCCCACCCCGGACATCTCCTCGACGAGCCCCGGCTTCGGGCCGCTCCGAACCTGCTCGCCGGGCTGCTGCCCGACGACGCCCGCATGGAGGGGGTGGTCCACGTCGTCGATTTCACCAGCGAGGACGGCGGGTTGCTCTGGCTCAACTGCGACTGCGTCCGGCAGGAGGCGGTGGGCTACATCGAGCCCCGGTGACGCCCCGTGTCGAAGGTTGTTGCAACATTCGAAGGGACCGGGCTAGATCGGGCGTCCCTGGTTGATTCTAGAGTCAAGGAGTCCCCATGCCCCTCAAGATCCTGGTCACGGCCAAGCGCGTCGAGGACCCCGAGTCGAAGATCAAGGTGAAGCCCGACGGAACGGGCATCGTCACCGAAGGCGTGAACTACAAGATGAACCCCTTCGACGAGATCGCCGTCGAGGAGGGGCTCCGGCTCAAGGAGAAGCACGGCGGCGAGGTGATCGTCGCCAGCATCGGCGGCGACAAGTCGATGACCGAGATCCGCGCCGCCCTGGCCATGGGCGCCGACCGGGGGATCCTGGTGAAGCACGAGGGCCCGCTCGACCCGGTGGTGGTCTCGGCCATCCTCGACAAGGTGCTCGAGAAGGAGAAGCCGGACGTCGTCCTCCTCGGCAAGCAGTCGATCGACGACGACCAGAACCAGGTCGGCCAGTACCTGGCCGAGCGGCGCGGTCTCGGCCAGGGGACCTTCGCCTCCAAGGTCGAGAGCCTGGAGAGCGAGGCCGAGCAGAAGAAGGTGCCGGGCATCGTGCTCGCCGCCGACGGCAAGTCGGTGCGGGTGGTGCGCGAGGTGGACGGAGGCCTGATCTTCGTGGACGTGAACCTGCCGGCCATCGTCACCTGCGACCTGCGGCTCAACAAGCCCCGCTTCGCCTCGCTCCCCGGCATCATGAAGGCGAAGAAGAAGCCGGTGGAGGAGATCGCCGGCGCCTCCCTGGGCATCGACCTCGCGCCCAAGGTGGTCGTGAAGAAGCTCTCGGAGCCCCCCAAGCGGCAGGGCGGTCTCAAGGTCGCCGACGTCCCCGAGCTCTACGCCAAGCTGAAGGGCGAGGCCAAGGTCCTCTAGGAGAACGCCATGAACGTCCTCATCGTCGCGGAGCAGTCGGGCGGTCACCTCAAGAAGGCCACCCTCCACGCCGTCGCCGCCGGCCAGGCCATCGCCGGCCGCACCGGCGGGAAGGTCCACGTCGCCGTCCTCGGCAAGGGGGTGGGCGCCGTCGCCGCCGAGATCGCCGCCTATGGCGTCACCGTGCACGCCGCCGAAGCCGACGGCCTCGAGCACTACCTGGCCGAGGCCTTCGCGCCGGTGGTCGTCGAGATCGCCAAGGGGGTGGGCGCCACCTTCGTGGGCGCGGCCGCCACCGCCTTCGGCAAGGACCTCATTCCCCGCGTGGCCGCCCGCATGGGCGCCGCCACCGCCACCGAGGTGCTGGGCTTCGGCGGGGCCGGCCCGGCCATCACCTTCCATCGCCCCATGTGGGCCGGCAACGTGCTCGCCGAGGTGGACCTGGCCACGCCGGTCAAGGCGTTCACCATCCGTCCCACCGAGTTCCCGCCCGCCGCCAAGGCCGCCGGGGGCGAGGTGAAGGGCGTCGCCGCCGCCGTGGACCTGGCCGCGCTGCCCGTCCGCTTCGTCGAGTTCAAGGAGGTGAAGAGCGCGCGCCCCGAGCTCACCGAGGCCCGCGTCGTCGTCTCCGGCGGCCGCGGAACCAAGGGCGACTTCAAGGAGCTGGAAGCCCTGGCCGACGACCTGGGCGCCGCCGTGGGCGCCACCCGCGCCGCGGTGGACGCAGGCTGGGTCGCCAACGACCTGCAGGTGGGGCAGACCGGCAAGGTGGTCGCGCCCGAGCTCTACATCGCCGCCGGCATCTCCGGCGCCATCCAGCACCTGGCCGGCATGAAGGGCTCCAAGGTCATCGTGGCCATCAACAAGGACCCCGAGGCCCCCATCTTCCAGCTGGCCGACTACGGGCTCGTCGCCGACCTCTTCAAGGCCGTCCCCGAGCTGCGCGAGAAGATCAAGGCCGGCAAGGGATCGTGATCGCGGAGGCGGAGCTCGCCGCGCTGGGGATCCACCGGATCTCCATGCCCATCCCTTTCCTGGAGGCGGGCGGGCCGGTGAACGGCTACGCCATCGAGGACCGGGACGGCGGGCTGCTGCTCTTCGACTCCGGGCTGGGCTCGCCGCAGGCCTCAGCCGCCATGATGGAGGGGCTGGCGCGCATCGGCCGCTCGCCCCGCGACGTCACCCGGATCATCGTCTCCCACGGCCACATCGACCACTACGGCGGCGCGGCGGCGCTGCTCGAGCAGGCCGGCCATCCCGTCCCGGTCCACGCCCACCCGCGCGACATCCCCAAGATGGCGGAGGGGTTCCCGCGCTGGATGGACCAGGTCGGCCTCTACGGGGCCTTCTTCGTGCGGCTGGGGGTGCCGCTCGAGGTGATGGAGGAGGCCTGGCGCCAGGTGAGGGAAGGCTTCACCAAGGCCCGCCGCGTCCCGCAGGTCGAGCCGCTCGACCTCGCCGAGCCCCTGCGGATGAAGCACGTCACCTTCGAGCCGATGCACATGCCCGGGCACACCCCCGGGCTCCTCTGCCTGTACGAACGGGAGCACCGGCTCTTCCTCTCCGACGACCACCTCCTCGAGCACGTCTCTCCGAACCCGCTCATCGAGCTCGGGCCCGACGGGCAGGAGGACTGGTGCCCGCTGGTCGCCTACCTCGAGTCGGTGGGGCGGCTGCACGCGCTCGAGGTGGACACCGTCCTGCCCGGCCACGCCACTCCCTTCGGCGACCACCGCGCGGTGATCGACCGGCTGCTGGCCTTCTACGGGAAGCGGCAGCGGAAGATCCGCGACGAGCTGCGAGGGGGGCCGCTCACCGGCTGGGAGGTGACCGGCCGCCTCTTCCCCCGCGCGCCGGCCGCGGCCATGTTCCTCACCGTGTCGGAGACGCTCGCCAACCTCGAGGTCCTGGAGGCGGGCGACGAGGTGGTGCGCGCGGACGACGGGGATGTCCTGCGGTTCCGTCTGGGGTAAAAGCTCCGGATGCTCGCCATCTGGACCCACCCGGAGACCTGGATCTCCCTCGCCACCCTGGCGGCGATGGAGATCGTCCTCGGCGTGGACAACATCGTCTTCCTGACCATCCTGGCCGGGAAGCTGCCCGCGGCGCAGCAGCCGCTGGCCCGACGGCTCGGCCTGGGCGCGGCGCTGGGCACCCGGCTGGCCCTGCTGCTCGCCATCACCTGGCTCATGGGGCTCACCGCCGACCTCTTCGCGCTGCTCGGGCAGGGGTTCTCCGGGCGCGACCTCATCCTGGGTGTCGGCGGGCTCTTCCTCATCGGCAAGGCCACCTTCGAGATCCACGACAAGCTCGAGGCCGGCCACGAGGCACAGGGCGCGAAGGGCGGCAAGGCCTCCTTCGGCTGGACCATCCTGCAGATCGCCCTCCTCGACATCGTCTTCTCGCTCGACTCGGTGATCACCGCCGTGGGCATGGCCCAGCACATCCAGGTGATGGTGGTGGCCATGGTGCTCGCGGTGGGGGTGATGCTGGTCTTCGCCGGCCCCATCGGGAAGTTCGTCGAGGACCACCCCACCGTGAAGATGCTGGCGCTGTCCTTCCTCATCCTCATCGGCGTGATGCTGGTGGCCGAGGCCCTCGACCAGCACATCCCGCGCGGCTACGTCTACTTCGCCATGGCCTTCTCGCTGGCCGTGGAGATGCTGAACCTCCGGCTGCGGCGGAAGGCCGAGAAGCCGGTGCACCTGCGCCACAGGTACGACGAGGACGCGCAGGCCAAGGCCACGGTGAAGGCGCAGCTGGAGTTC
Organism: uncultured Anaeromyxobacter sp.; assembly: GCA_903874275.1. Lineage (GTDB taxonomy): Bacteria > Myxococcota > Myxococcia > Myxococcales > Anaeromyxobacteraceae > CAIOAK01. The sequence continues at coordinate 34,095 of CAIQRS010000010.1, read as the reverse complement.
GACATCTGATCGGGAGGGGAGCCGAGGCGCCATGGCGAGCAAGAGGCACGGGCCGGCCCACCGCCGGCAGGTCTTCCGGCACGGCCTCCTGCGCGCCGGCCTCATCGCCGGGGCGCTGGTCGGGATCTCGCTCCTCGTCGGGATCCTCGGCTACCACCACTTCGCCGGGCTCGGCTGGGTCGATTCCTTCTACAGCGCTGCGATGATCCTGGGCGGGATGGGTCCAACCGAGCCGCTCCCGTCGGACCAGGCCAAGATCTTCGCCGGGCTCTACGCGCTCTACTCGGGGCTGGTCCTCATCGCGAGCACGGCGGTCGTCCTCGCCCCCTTCATGACCCACGTGCTCCACGCCTTCCATGCCGAGAACGACGGGGAGGACGGCAAGTGAAGGGCCGGCCGGTCCATCGCGCCTTCCGGCCCGCGACGCTGCTGCTCCTGCTCGCGGCCTGCAGCGCGCCGCCACCTCCGGCGCCGGCCGGGGTACCCGTCTACGTCGTGCGCGGGGAGATCGTGCAGCCACCCTCGACGGTCGTCGCGGGGACGCAGGTGCTGGTGCGGCACGAGGCCATCGACGACTTCGTCGACGCCACCGGCAAGGTGGTGGGCATGGACGCCATGGTCATGCCCTTCGAGGTGGCGACGACGCTCGTGCCCCGAGGGCTCGCCGTCGGCGACAAGGTGGAGGTCCGGTTCTCGATGGACTGGAAGGAGCCCCGGCTCCGGGTGGAGCGCATCGAGCGGCTCCCCGTCGGGACGGCGCTCGAGTTCCGGGCCGCGCGCGCCGCCGGGAAGTGAGGCGGGCGAGGAGGCCGTCATCGGCCGTTTACGCCCCCACAGGTGCGGGCTGGCGAGTCCTTCCCCGCGAATACGGAGAAAAGGAGGGCACACATGCCGCGATACGTGATCGAGCGGGAGATCCCCGGAGCCGGGAAGCTCACGCCCATCGAGCTGAAGGGGATCTCCCAGAAGTCCTGCGCCGTCCTCGGCGAGATGGGGCCGAAGATCCAGTGGGTCCAGAGCTACGTCGTGGACGACAAGGTGTACTGCGTCTACATCGCTCCGGACGAGGCCACCGTGAGGAAGCACGCCCAGATGGGTGGATTTCCGGCCAATCGCGTCTCCGAGGTGCGGGCCGTCATCGACCCGACGACCTCGGAGTAGTCGCGTTCCGTTCGGACTCAGTCCCTTCGAGCGAAGGTGATGGAGCCCGTCGCGGAGGGCAGGGTCGTGGAGTGGGATCCCGCCACCGGGCCGCCCAGCATCGTGAACGTCGTCGTCGCCCCCTCGGCGAATCCACCGGTGATGGCGACGAGCCGCCCGACCGTCGCGCCGAAAGGCGACGGCACCGGAACCGACCTCACGGTCCCGGTGATGAGCAGGTTCGGCTCCGGCAGGCGGGAGACCTGGAACCGGTCGACCTGGATGCGGAGGTGGGTGATGAGGAACCCCGGTGCGATCGGCAGGCCCGTCGGCGCCCCCGTCCAGGTCAGGAAGACCTGAAGGTCCAGGAGGTCGTCGTCGTCCGCGGCCGGGTAGGTGTACCGGGCCCGGAACTCGAGACCGGGCGGCAGCGGGGGGACGGCAGGGGGAAGGACCCAGGCGGCGTCGCCCGTTCCCTCGGCGACGAGCGCGATCGGTCGCCCCGGGGCCGAACGGGACCCGGCGCTGCCGACGGCCAGCGGCGCCGCGGACGGCGCCGGCTCCGAATCGGGAGCCGCCGCTCCGCAGCCGGACAGCCCTGCCGCCATCGCCAGGGTGAAGACCACTCCGCGAATCCAGCGCCCACGACCAGCCCGTTGCTTGCGTGCCATCCGATCTCCTCCGCGCCGTCCAGGCGCTCGAAACGTTGGGTGAAACCGCACGTTAGCGCTGCGGATTGTGGGGCGTCCTGATGGAGTGGTAAGGTTTTTCGAAGGCCTCGAACGGGAGAGAGCGTGTCGGCCATTCGCCTGGGGGACTGGATTGCAGATCCGGCCCGGGGAACCATCGTCGGTCGTGGATGCGAGACCCGCCTCGAGCCGAAGGTCATGGCCGTGCTGGTGCACCTGGCGAACCACCCTGGCCAGGTCGTGACGAGGCAGCAACTCCTCGAAGAGGTCTGGGCCCGCACCCACGTCGGCGAGGCGGTCCTCACCCGGGCGGTCTCGCTGCTCCGCAGGACGATCGGGGACGAGCCGGGAGCGCCTTGCCGGATCGAGACCATTCCGAAGAAGGGGTACCGGCTCGTGGGCCCGGTGGAGCGCGCGCGCTCCCCGGCGACCCGGTCCCGCCCGTGCACCGTCGCCGTGCTGCCCTTCCAGATCCTCTCCGGCGAGAGGGACCAGGAGTACCTCGCCGACGGGTTCACCGAGCTCACCATCGCCAGCCTGTCGCGGATCCGGTCGCTGCGCGTCATCTCCCGCACTTCCGCGGCGCGTCACCGCGGGGGTGCGCGGTCCCTGCCGGAGATCGCGCGGGAGCTGGGGGCGGAGTTCGTCGTCGAGGGCTCGGTGATCCGGGACGGCCCCGACGTCCAGGTGGTGGCGCAGCTCATCGACGCGGCCACCGACACCCACCTCTGGGCCGGCGAGTACCGACGTGCCTTCCGGGACGTCCTCTCCATCCAGGGGGACGTGGCCCGCGCGATCGCTCGCGAGATCGAGGCCGAGGTCACGCCGGAGGAGGAGCGCCGCCTCTCCCGGCGCAAGCAGGTCGACGCCCGGGGCCACGACGCCTACCTCCGCGGACTCTACGGCTGGAGCCGGAGGACCCCGGAAGGGCTCAACGCCGCGCTGCGATGCTTCCAGGAGGCGATCGAGATCGATCCGGCCGAGGCGCTTCCCTACGCAGGGATGGGTCTCGTCTTCCTCGTTCAGGGCGTCTACGGGATCCTCCCCGCCCGCGAGGCCTTCGCGTCCTGCGCGGAGGCGGCCCGGAAGGCCATCGAGCTCGACGAGGAGCTGGCCGAGGCGCATGCCGTCGCGGCGGGACCGAAGATCTTCGCCGAGTACGACTACCCGGCGGCGGAGCGGCAGATCCGTCGCTCCATCGCGCTCTCTCCCAGCCTTCCCGTGGCCCGGCTGGCGCTCGCCGACCTGCTCACGATCACCGGCCGGCGCGCCGAGGCGGTGGCCGAGATGGAGATCGGCCGGGCACTCGGCCCGCACGACGTCGGGCTCAACATGAACCTGGGCGACCACCTGATCTTCGCGCGTCGATGGGAAGAGGGCATCGCGCAGCACCGGCGAACGGTGGAGATGGAGCCGGGGTTCCGCCGGGGACACCAGCGGCTGGCCCGGGCCTGCGCCCAGGCAGGGAGGATGGCGGAGGCCTCCGCCGCGCTCGAGGCCGCGACGGCGCTCGCCGGTCCGGTGGGGCAGGGAGCCGACGAGGCCTACGTCCTCGCGATGCTGGGCCGGAACGGTGAGGCGCGGGAACTCGTGGGCCGTCTCGGCGACCGGTTCGACCTCGCCCGCACCCAGGCCTGGGAGGTGGCGCAGGTCCACGTGGCGCTCGGCGACGTGGAGGGCGCCTTCACGTGGATCAACCAGGCCATCGAGAAGGGAAACGGCCAGGTGGTCTTCCTGGAAGCCGAGCCGGCGTTCGACCCGATCCGCGGCGATGCGCGCCTCGATCGGCTGCGCCATCGACTCGGGCTGCCTGCGCCGGCGTAGCGCCTCGGAGGAGGAGCTGAGCTGCCGGCGTCACCGCCCGGTGGCCCAGAGCGTGAAGGCGTAGGCGTCGGCGCCCTGCTCGATCGCCTGCTTCACCTGGTCTGCCCCGCCGTGGCCGGCGTTCTTCTCGACCCGGAGCAGCACCGGCCCGCCGGTGGTGGCCCACTGGAGCGCCGCGCCGAACTTCCGGGCGTGCAGCGGATCGACCCGGTCGTCGGAGTCGGCCGAGAGCAGCAGCGTGGGCGGGTAGCGCGTCCCCTTCTTCACGTGGTGATAGGGGGAATAGCCGTGGAGCGCCGGGAAGAGGGCCGGATCGTCCGTCGACCCGTACTCGGAGATCCAGGTTTTCCCGGAGCCGTGCAGGTGGTAGCGGACCATGTCGAGGAGCGGAACCACGCAGATCACCGCGCCGAAGAGGTCGGGACGCTGGGTCATCGCCGCGCCCACGAGGAGCCCGCCATTCGAGCCCCCGGAGATGACGAGCCGTTCGGGCCGCGTGTACCCCTTCGCGACGAGCCACTCGGCGGCGGCGACGAAGTCGTCGAAGACGTTCTGCTTCTTCGCGAGCATGCCCTCCTCGTGCCAGCGCTCCCCGTACTCGTTCCCTCCGCGGAGGTTGGGGACCGCGAGGATCCCGCCGCGCTCCAGCCAGGCAAAGCGGGAACCGCTGAAGTAGGGGAGCATCGGTTGCTGGAACCCGCCGTACCCGGTGAGGATCAGCCGTGCCGAACCGTCGAGCTTCTGTTCGCGCCGCCGCACGACGAACATCGACACCTTCGTTCCGTCCTTCGATGGGTAGAAGACCTGCTCGACCAGGTAGGGCGACGTGTCGGCAGGGACGCGGGTCCGGTACCAGAGGTCGGTCGCCCCGGTGGCCACCCGGAGGGAGCGGATCTCCAGGGGATGGGTGAACGACTCGAACCCGAAGAAGGTCTCCGGATCGAGCGGATCGCCTGACAGGCCCGCCACCGCACCCGGTGAGGGCAAGGCGATCTCGACGGCTCCCCCGCCGTCGAGGTCCCGGACCTCGAGCCGGCTCGTGGCGTTCCTCATGTACCGGAGGACGAGCCGGCCCCCCAGGACGTCGGCGCTCTCCAGCGCGGCGTCGGGACGCTCTGCGACGACCGTGGTCCAGCCAGCCGGGTCCGGCGCGGCCGGGTCCACCGAGACGACCTTCCACATCGGGGCCGCGTCGTTGGTCAGGACGTAGAACCGGTCATTCCAGGAGGAGGCCCGGAACAGCGCCTTGCGCCCCGTGACGAGCGGGATCCAGGGGCCGTCCTTGCGGGCATCGCGGAAGTAGACGTCGTTGGAGGTCCAGCCGAAGTCGAGCGAGGCGAGCAGGTAGTGGCCGTCCCGCGACACCGACAGCGTGAGCGAGATGCTCGGATTCCCGGTGGCGGGATGGACGAGCGCGTCCCCCGACGACGGGGTGCCCAGCCGGTGGAACCGGCCCTCGATGCGTCCCGGCCTGTCCGCCTCCGGGATCTTCGGATCGGTCGGGTAGAGCGAGTAGTAGAAGCCCTTCGAGTCGGGGGTCCACGACGGGTAAGCCTCCCGGCCCCCTTCGATCCGGTCCACCGCCGAGCGCTGGCCGCGGTCGACGTCGAGCACCTCCAGAACCGCCTCGTCCGAGTTGTTCTGCTTCACCTGGAAGGCGAGCGTCTTTCCGTCCCAGGAGGGCGACCACGCGCCCAGCGAGGTGCTCCCGTCCTTCGACCAGCCGTTCGGGTCGAGGAGGACCTTCTCCGGACCGGCCCCCTCCCTCCAGTAGAGGACCGCCTTCTCCTGCGCCGCGCCGCGCCGCTCGTAGAAGAGGCGACCGCCCCGCTTCACCGGGAGCCCCTGCACCGCCTCGACCCGCACCAGTTCCTCGATCCGCTTCGCGAGCGCGCCCCGCTCCGGCAGCCCGGCCAGGAAATCGCGGGAAAGCCGGTCCTCGGCCTTCACCCAGGCCTCCGTCCGTGTGGACTTCGCATCCTCCAGCCATCGGTAGGGATCGGCCACCGGGACGCCGTGGATCACGTCCACGACCTCCTCGCGGGGCGCGGCGGGGTAGGCCAGGGGAGTGGTCATCGAGGGTCCGGGCGCGGGGGCCCCTCCGGGGGTGGTGGCGCAGGCGGCGAGGAGGGAGGCGGCGACGAGCGAGGAGGCGACGGACGCGAGCCGGGTCGGGAAGCGGGCCATGGGGTGGCAACCTAGTCCACCGGGGCACCCTCTGCTACAACCGCGCCGCCGTGGCCGACCTCGCACTCCTCCTGCTCACGCTCGTCTGGGGGACGACCTTCACGCTCGTGAAGCGCGTCCTCGACGCCGGGACGAGCCCGGGGGCCTTCCTCTCGCTCCGCTTCGGGATCGCGACCGCGGTGCTGGGGGCCATCTGGCTCCTGCGCCGGCAGCGCCCCTCCCCCGGCCTGCTGCGGGACGGCGGACTGCTCGGCCTCGCCATGTTCGCCGGCTTCGCGCTCCAGACCTTCGGGCTGCGCTTCACCACCCCGGCCCGCTCCGGCTTCATCACCGGGCTCGCCGTGGTCATCGTCCCGCTCATTGCAAAGTTTCTGCAGGGGCGGCGGGTCGGGGGGCCGGCATGGGCGGGGGTGACGCTGGCGGTGGTGGGGCTCGCCATGCTCACCCGGCCGCTCGGCGGGGATTCGACGGCCACCGTCCAGCTCGGTGACCTGCTCACGCTCGGCTGCGCCTTCGCCTATGCCTTCCAGATCGTCTGGACGAGCGAGTTCTCCCCGCGCCACCCGCTCGTGGCGCTCACCTTCGTGCAGATCGCGGTGAGCTTCCTGGGGAGCCTCGTGCTGCTCGCCTTCGAGCCGGTGCGCCTCGCGCCCTCGCCGGAGCTGGTCGGAACGGTCCTCTTCACGAGCCTGGTGATGACGGTGGGCGCCTTCTTCGTCATGAACTGGGCGCAGCGCCACACCACCGCGGTCCGGGCCGCCATCATCTACGCCCTCGAGCCCCCCGCCGCGGCGGTCTTCTCCCACTTCGTCACCGGCGAGGTGCTGCCGCCCCTGGGCCTCGCCGGAGGAGCGCTCATCCTGGTGGGGATCGTGGTGGCCGAGGTGGGAGGGGCGCTGCAGGCCAGGCGGGGCGCTGCGGGGTGAGTCAGCTGGGCGACTCCCAGGAGGCGGGGGTGAGGAGGTAGCGCAGCACCTCCGGGTCGATGTCGGCGCCGTTGGGCCAGCAGATCGTGCGGAGCTCTGGATCGACGCGAACCAGGCGGAAGTAGGCCGGATCGTCCCGAAGAGGCTGGAAGATCGGTCCGTGCAGGTACGGGTCGAGGTCGATCCGGCGGACGAAGCCATCGTCGAACCCGAGTTCGACCTCGAAGCCGCCCAGCAGCTTCACGGAGACGACCGCGACGAGACGCATGCCCCATTGTTATTCCAGAGGGGGAATGGGATCCAGGGCCTGCAATCTACGAGCGCGCTCCCAGTCTTCGAGGAGCTCCGCCCGGTGTAGACGTGCCCACTCGGTCACGAGCCCCAGCGCTCGGGGCGGGAGTTCACCCTTGAGCAACCCGACCGGATCGATGCGGACCGTGGCCCACGCGCCCCCGTACGCTGCGTGGAAATGTGGCGGCGCGTGATCCTTGAAGTACATCTGGATGACGATCCCGAAGAACTGGCTGATGGTGGGCACGCTCCCGCCCGAGAGCAGCGGGCGGGCCAGCATCCTGCCCCGGAATCCGGAGGTCCCCGTCCCGTCGAGGTCCGCCCCCCGGCCCCGATCGTCCGGGCCAGCGACAGCCCCCCCTGTTACACATTCCCCGTGAAGCGTTCCCCCATCGAGCTGGTCGCCGGTGAGCTCCGCGTGCGCGGAACCGGGCTCTACCTCGACGCCCGGCGCAAGCGCCCCTGCGGCTTCGTCTCCCACGCCCACTCCGACCACCTGGGACGTCACGAGCGCACCATCGCCACCCGCGCCACCGCCGCCCTGGCCCGCCACCGGCTGGGCGACCGCAAGGGCAGCGAGGTGCTGCCCGCCGACTACCGCTCCCCCTTCGGCCTGGGGGAGCTGACCCTCGAGCTCTTCTCCGCCGGCCACGTCCTCGGCTCGGCCCAGATCCGCATCACGCTGCCCGGCGGCCTCGCCGTGGGCTACACCGGCGACCTCTGCACCGAGCCCACCCGCACCGCCGAGCCGGTCGAGGTGATGCCCTGCGACGTGCTGCTCATGGAGTCCACCTTCGGGTTGCCGAAGTACGTCTTCCCGCCCAAGGAGGAGGTCCTGGCGGCGGTCCGCCGCTTCGTGGACGACGCGCTCGCCGACGGCGCCACGCCGGTGCTGCTCGGCTACTCGCTCGGCAAGGCCCAGGAGGTGCTCAAGCACTTCGGCGAGCTCGGCTACCCCTGCCGCGCCCATGCCACCATCCACGCGGTGAACCAGGTCTACGAGGAGCAGGGGGTCCCGCTCCCCAACGTCCGGCTGCTCGGGCCGGAGGGGGTGGCGCCGGGCGAGGTCGTGGTGGTGCCGCCGCAGCTGGCGCGCTCGGCAGCCGTCGCCCGGATCCGCCCGCGGCGCACGGCGGTGCTCACCGGCTGGGCGCTCGACGGGGCCCGCTGGTACGGCAACGTGGACGCCTCCTTCCCGCTCTCCGACCACGCCGACTTCCCGTCGCTGCTGCGCTACGCGAAGGGCACCGGAGCGTCCCGCGTCTTCACCATGCACGGCCACGCCGCCGAGTTCGCCCAGTCGCTGCGGCGCGAGGGCATCCAGGCCGAGCCGCTCGAGGAATCCCCCCAGATGGAGCTCTGGTGATCGAGCTCACCGTCAGCGCCGACGCCGCCGGGCAGCGTCTCGACAAGTACGTGCGCCGTGCGCTGAACGGCGTGCCTCTCTCCCACGTCTACAAGATGTTCCGCACCAAGAAGATCCGGGTCAACGGGCTGCGCGGGCGCGCCGAGCAGTTGCTGGCCGACGGGGACAAGATCGCCATCCGCGGCGACGAGGAGCGGCTGCTCGTTCCCGCCGAGGGGGCGGCGAAGGGGCCCCGCGCCGCACGGCGCACCTTCGGCATTCTCCACGAGGACCAGCACCTGCTCGTGGTGGACAAGCCGGCCGGCCTGGCCGCCCACCCGGGGAGCGGCATCGAGGGGGCCACGCTGGTGGACGAGGTCCGCGCCTACCTGCGCGTCCCCGCCGACCTGCCCCCCGGGGAGTACCGCGCCAGCCCGGCCCACCGGCTCGACCGGGACACCAGCGGCGTGGTGCTGGTGGCCAAGACCCGCAAGGCCATGGTCCGGCTCGGCGAGCTGTTCACCGAGGGTGACGAGGTGCGCAAGGCCTACCTGGGGCTGGCCAAGGGGAAGTTCGCCAAGGTCTCGGGCCTGATCGACCTGCCGCTCTCCGAGCACGAGCAGACCAGCCGCTCCAAGGACCAGCGCGGAGTGAAGTTCCAGGAGGCGCTGACCCGCTGGCAGGTGATCTCGGCGAACCACGACGCCTCCCTGCTCCGGGTGCACATCGAGACCGGGCGCACCCACCAGATCCGGCGCCACCTGCAGGCCTTCGGCCACCCGGTGGCCGGGGACCGGCGCTACGGCGACTTCGCCTTCAACCGCGAGGCCCGCGCCCGCTGGGGCCTGCGGCGCATGTTCCTCCACGCCTGGAGGCTCGAGGTCCCCCACCCGGTCACCGGGGCGCCGCTCAGGCTGGAGGCCCCGCTCCCGCCCGAGTTGCTCGAGGTGCTGGGGCGCGCCAACCTCGATGCGCCCCCCGGCGCCGCTCCCCGGGTCGTCCCGGGCGCGAAGCGCCATTGATCCGCCGCCGGGGCCTGCCTACAGTCCTCCCGGATGGCCGAACAGCCCGAACTCCCCTCGCAGAAGATGGTGCTCGACGGGGTGCCGCCACGGCGCCCCTGGTGGCGCTCGGTCCTGCGCTGGACGGTCTTCCTCCTCCTGGGCCTGGCCAACGCCGGGCTCGTCGCCGGGGTGGCGGGCTTCTTCTGGCTCTCCGGGGGGCTGCCGTCGGTGGAGTCGCTCGAGACCTACCGGCCGCCGGTGGTGTCGGAGATCGTCAGCTCCGACGGCCAGGTGGTCGGCGAGCTCTTCGAGGAGCGGCGCCGGATGGTCCCCTACGAGCGGATCCCCCGCCACGTGGTGCAGGCCTTCCTGGCCGCCGAGGACAAGAACTTCTTCCAGCACGGGGGCGTCGACTGGCTGGGGACGCTGCGCGCCGGCGTGAACACCTACGTCCTCAAGAAGAAGATCCAGGGGGGCTCCACCATCACCCAGCAGACCGCCAAGGCGCTGCTGGTCTCCTCCGAGGGGTTCGCCGAGGGGACGCGCAAGAACCTCCGGCGCAAGGCCCGCGAGGCCATCCTGGCGGCGCGGCTGGAGAAGGCCTTCGGCAAGGAGGAGCTGCTCTGGCTCTACCTGAACGGCGTCTACCTGGGGCACCACAGCTACGGAATCGAGTCGGCGTCGGAGAACTACTTCCGCAAGACCGTGGGCGAGCTCACCGTCGCCGAGGCGGCGCTGCTGGCCGGGCTCCCGCAGGCGCCCAGTCGCTACTCGCCGGTGCTCCACCCCGAGGCGGCCCGCAAGCGGCGCAGCTACGTGCTGCGGCGCATGCGCGAGGACGGCGCCATCACCGAGGAGGAGCGGCGGGGCGCCGACGACGCGCCGGTCCGGGTCCACGCCATCGACGACCCGTTCCGGGAGGTGGCGCCCTTCTACGCCGAGGCGGTGCGCCGCCGCGTCGTCGAGCGGCACGGCAACCCCCGCGTGCTGCGGGACGGGCTGCGGGTCGAGTCGGCCATGGACCTCGACGCCCAGAGGGCCGCCCAGCAGGCCATGCTGCGCGGGCTGCTCGACGTGGATCGGCGCCAGGGCTTCTGGGGACCGGTGGCCCGCGTCCAGGGGGCCGAGCGCGAGGCGCTGCAGCGGCGCCTCTCCCGCGCCTGGCCGGTGGGCTCGCTCCGCCCCGGCGACTTCGCGGTGGGCATCGTCACGGGGGTGAACGACGCCGCCAGGCGGGCCACGGTCGAGGTGGGGGAGGAGCAGGGGATCCTCCCGGTCTCGGGGATGCGCTGGGCCCGCGTCCCCAATTCCCAGGTTCACTGGGAGTACGCAATGGTCGACCGCCCCTCCACGGCGCTCAAGGCCGGCGACGTGGTGCTGGTGCGCCGGGTGGAGCGGGAGGAGCTCGTCGCGCTGGAGAAGGCGTGGAAGGCCGGCAAGCCCGCCGACGTCCCGTCCGCACCGCTGCTGCTCGCGCTGGAGCAGGAGCCCAGGCTCCAGGGTGCGCTGGTCGCGCAGGACCCGGGCACCGGCTACGTGGGGGCCATGGTGGGGGGCTACGACTTCGAGGCCTCCGAGTTCAACCGGGCCTTCCAGGCCTGCCGCCAGCCCGGGAGCGCCTTCAAGCCCATCCTCTACGCCGCGGCCATCGAGAAGCTCTCCTTCACCCCCTCCACCCTGATCACCGACGCGCCGGTGGTCTTCCGGGACGACGAGCGCTCCTGGAAGCCCCAGAACTTCGGGGAGGACTTCAAGGGGGAGGTGCCGCTGCGCTCGGCGGTGATCTCCTCGATGAACATCCCGGCGGTGAAGACCGCCGAGGCGCTGGCCCGCAAGATGGGCGCGCCCTTCCTGGGGCAGTGGGCGGCCTCGCTGGGCATCGGCTCGCCGGTGAAGCCCGAGCTGGGGAGCGCCCTGGGGAGCTCCTGCGCGACCCTCATCGACCTGGTGGACGTCTACGCGGTGCTGGAGCGTCAGGGGCTGAAGCGACCGTCACTCCTAGTGAAAAGGGTGCTCGACCGGGACGGGCGGCTGCTCGAGGACCGCATCGCCCCCACCGACCCCTGGGCGCCGCTCTCCGAGCGGCTCGCCGGGGGATACGCCGAGGTGCGGGAGGAGCCGGTGCGCGTCGTCGATCGGCGGGCCGCCTTCGTGCTCCAGCACCTCATGCAGGAGGTGGCCACGGTGGGCACCGGGGCGCAGGCGGCCAAGCTCGGGAAGCCGGTGGCCGGGAAGACCGGCACCACCAACGACTCCTTCGACACCTGGTTCCTGGGCTACACCGCCGACCAGGTGGCCGGGGTCTGGCTCGGGTTCGACCACAACGAGCAGCCGCTGGGGCGCGCCGAGACCGGGGGCCGGGCCGCGCTCCCCATCTGGCTCGCCTTCATGCAGGCGGCGCTCCGCGACCGGCCCCAGCCCGACTTCCCCATCCCGGAGGGGATCATCTTCGTCCGCATCGACCCGAAGACGGGCGAGGCGGTGGAGCCCTTCCAGCCCGGTGTGCTCGAGCCCTACCTGGAGGGCACCGAGCCGGTCCAGAAGGAACCGGGCCAGGCCGGCGCCACGAAGGTGGACGTGCACGACCTGTTTTCTGACTAACAGCGACGTCTACGCAGTAGACGTCGCAAGGATCCACCAACCCCCTCACCTCCGCACTCCGCCGATCCTGAGCATTCTACCTCCGCACTCCACCCAGCCCGAGCAGCACCCTCCACTGCGCGGCCGACAGCGGCACCACCGACAACCTCCCCTGCCTCAAGAGCGGCGATCCATCGAAGACGTCAGCCCCCCGCAGCACCCCGAGCGTCACCGGCTTCTCGAGCGCCCTCCCCGCGGCCAGATCCACCGCCACCCGCTTTCCCGCCGGATCCCCCGGATCCGGATACGCCCCCCGCGCCACGCGCGCCAGCCCCACAGCCGCCTTCTCACCCGAGTGGTACACGACGACCTCGTCCCCCTCGCGCATGGCGCGGAGGTTGGCCTGGGCCTGCGCGTTGGAAACGCCGTCCCAGCGCGTCTTCCGATCGCGCAGCAGATCCTGGAACGCGTAGGTCGAGGGTTCGGTCTTGACGAGCCAGAAGGGCATGCCGTGGTATAAACGCCCCTCCCATGTTCGGCCTCGGCTTCGGTGAGATCGTCATCATCCTCGTGCTCGCGCTCGTGCTGCTCGGGCCGCAGAAGTTGCCCGAGGTGGCGAAGCAACTCGGCAAGGGGCTGCGCGACTTCAAGAAGGCCAGCGACGACCTGAAGGGGCAGTTCGAGCAGGAGCTCTACGCCGACGAGCGCAAGGCGGCGCGCGCCCGCATCGCCCCCCCCACCGCGGCCGCCCCCGTTCCCGCAACGGCGCCCCAGCCGGTGCCCCCGGCCAGCGTGGACAACGTTCCGGGGCTCGACGCGGCGCTGGCCGAGCCTGCCCCGCCGCCCGCTGCGGCCGCGCCAGTTGCGGCGCCGCTCGCCCAGGCCGACCCGGCCGCCGGGACGAAGCCGGCCGCCGAGCCGGAGAAGCCCGACGACGGACCGACCCTGCTGTCATGAGCGAACCCGCCGAGACCGCCGCGGCCGAGGGGACCGACCCTCCTCCCCCGGAGGGCGAGGTCCGGGCCACCTTCTTCGACCACCTGAAGGAGTTGCGCATCCGGCTGGTCCGGGCGCTCCTCGGCGTGGCCGTCGGCGTGGCCGTGGCCGGCTGGTTCTCCGAGCGGCTCTTCCGCTGGGTGATGCAGCCGGTGCTCGACTCGCTCCCGGAGGGGCAGCGGGCCCTCAACTACACGAGCTCCCTCGAGCCCTTCATGGTGTACCTCAAGGTCGCGCTCTACGGCGGGCTCTTCCTGGCCGCACCCTGGGTGCTCTTCCAGCTCTGGCTCTTCATCGCCCCAGGCCTCTACAAGAAGGAGAAGACGCTCGTCATCCCCTTCGTCGCCATCGGGACGCTGCTCTTCTACTGCGGGGTGGCCTTCACCTACTTCGTGGTGATGCCCTTCGCCTTCCCGGCGCTGGCCTCCATCGCGGGGCCGGACATGAAGCCCATCCTCACCATGCGCGAGCAGCTCACCCTGGTGCTCGCCATGATGCTCGGCTTCGGCGTGGTCTTCGAGATCCCCGTCATCATCGCCTTCCTGTCGATGATCGGGCTCGTCACGCCCGAGTTCCTGTCCAAGTACCGACGCCACGCCGCCATCGTGAACGTGATCCTGGCCGCGATCCTCACCCCCACCGGCGACCCGCTCAACCTGTTCCTCATGGCGGCGCCCATGATCGTCTTCTACGAGGTGGGCATCATCGCGGCCCGCATCGTGGGAAAGAAGAGGAAGGCGGCCGAGGCCGCCACCGCGTCGTGACCATCCTCCTCGCGCTGGCGGGCTTCTACGCCGCGATGATGATCCTGCGGTACGGGAGGCGGGGCCTCCTGGCCGTGGCGCCGTCGCTCGTCTCCTCCCGCTCCACGCCGGATGCGCCCGCCCCGACCGAGGCGCAGCGGGCCGCCGCCGAGCTGCTCCTGCCGCTCGGATTCCGGCTCCTGGGAAGCCACGCCGAGGACGGGCCGCTCCGGGGGCTGGGGCTCCGCTCCGAGACCTTCGCCGACGCCGACGGGCTGGTCTTCGCCGACGTCTTCGAGCTGGCGCCCCACCCTGGCGCCGTCGCGCGGGTCCAGCTCCTCTCCACCTTCCCGGACGGCGCCGCCGCCCTCACCGCCAACCACGCGCGCGCGGCGAGGTCGGGGAGGCTCGGCGAGGTGAGCGGCCTCCCCGGGGTGGCGCTCGTGCAGGTGCTCGAGATCCACCGGCGTGCGATGGCCCGCCTCGCCAGCGCGCACGGGGCGCCCCTTCCGGCCCGCGACCTGGCCGGCCGCGACGCCGCGGCCCGCGCCTGGTACCGGGGGATCGGCGGCCAGGAGATCCGCCGCCGCTTCGCCGTCTACCTGGGCAACACCCTCTTCGCCGCCGCCGTCCTCGCCTTCTGCGTCACCTCGATCGTCCGTTCGCGCTCCGCACCCTGAAGCTGGAGGTCTGCATGCGTTCCGCCACACCGCAGGAGATCGTCTTCGTCGCCGGCCGCCGCACCCCCTTCGGAACCTTCGGTGGCACGCTCAAGGACTTCACGGCCACCGACCTGGCCGTCCACGCGGCCGGCGCGGCCCTTCGCGACGCCGGGCTCCCGCCCGCGGAGATCGGCCACGTGGTGGTGGGCAACGTGCTCCAGACCTCCGCCGACGCCATCTACCTGGCCCGCCATGTCGGGCTCCGGGTCGGGGTCCCGGTCGAGACGCCCGCACTGATCGTGAACAGGCTGTGCGGATCCGGGTTCGAGGCGGTGATCCAGGGCGCCTTCCAGATCGCCACCGGCCAGGCCGAGGCGGTGCTGGTGGGCGGGACCGAGTCGATGAGCCAGGCACCCTACGTGCTGCGCGGGGGGAGGTTCGGCGTGCCGCTGGGCAAGACCCCGGCCATCGAGGACGCCCTCTGGACCGCGCTCACCGACTCCCAGGCCAAGATGCCCATGGCGCTCACCGCCGAGAAGCTCGCCGAGCAGTACCGGATCACCCAGGACGAGGTGGACGAGTTCAGCGTCCTCTCCCAGCGCCGCACCGCCGAGGCCCAGGCCGCCGGACGCTTCAAGGACGAGATCGCGCCGGTGGAGATCGAGACCCGCAAGGGCAAGGTGACCTTCGACAGGGACGAGCACCCCCGCCCCGAGACCACGGTCGAGGGGCTCCGCAAGCTCCCCCGCATCTTCAAGAAGGACGGCGTCATCCACGCGGGTGCGGCGAGCGGCGTGGCCGACGGGGCCGCCATGATGGTGGTCATGACCCGGGCGGCGGCCGACCGGCGCGGGCTCGCGCCGCTGGCCCGGCTCGTCAACTGGGGAGTGGCAGGGGTGGACCCCACGGTCATGGGCATCGGGCCGGCCCCGGCCTTCCGGAACGCCATGGCCAGGGCCGAGGCGAAGCTCTCCGATTTCGACCTCTTCGAGGTGAACGAGGCCTTCGCGCCGCAGTACCTGGCCGTGGAGAAGGAGCTGGGGCTGCCGCGGGACCGCACCAACGTGGACGGGGGCGCCATCGCGGTCGGCCACCCACTCGGGGCGAGCGGGGCCCGGCTCACGCTGCACACCATCCAGGCGCTGCGGCAGCGGGGCGGGCGCTTCGGCCTGGCCGGGGCCTGCATCGGCGGTGGACAGGGTATCGCGGTCATCGTCGAGGCGCTGTAGGCTTGAGGCTGAGGGGCGAGGGGGAAACCATGGAGAAGTTCACGGGGTGCAAGGTGTTCTCGGCGACGCTGGCCCGCGATCGGGACGCCATGAGCGACACCATCAACAACTGGCTCGGCAAGCACCCCGAGCTGGAGATCGTGGACAAGTCGGTCACGCTCTCGTCGGACAACCAGTTCCACTGCCTGACGATCATCCTCTTCTACAAGCCGGCAGGAGCCTGACCATTGTCGTCCGGCCGCCCCGGAAACCTCCTCTCCTTCGGCGGGCGGGTCCCCACCTCGGTGGGAGGGCTCATCGTGGCGACGGTGGTGGTGAGCCTGGCGGCGAAGGTGGGCGGGGCGCACCTGACGGAGCTCCTCGTGCTGTACCCCGGAGAGATCTGGCGTGGCGAGGTCTGGCGGCTCGTCACCTGGGTGCTCGTCGAGGACAATCCGCTCAACCTGCTCTTCGGCGGCCTGGTGCTCTACTGGTTCGGCCGGGACCTCGTGGAGGCCTGGGGAGAGCGGCGCTTCCTCCTCACCTACTTCGCCGTCCCGGCGGTGGCGGGCGCCGTGGCATCGCTCCTCGCGCTCGCCTGGCCGGGGCTCGATGGCTACCCCTTCAGAGGCTTCTGGGTGGCGCTCAACGCGGTCGTCATCGCCTGGGGGCTCAACCACCCGTTCCGGCAGATCCTGCTCTTCTTCGCCGTCCCGGTCTCCGGCAAGGCGCTCGTTTGGGTCACGATTGGCGGAACGGTCTTCTTCGCATTGTTCTCCCTGCCAGACGTGGTCGCCTTCGTCCCCCACCTCCTGGCCGAGGGGATCGCCTGGGCGCACGTGAGCGGGAAGGGACCGGGGCAATGGCTGCGCCGCATCCGCCTGCCGCGCAGGAAGGGACGCGGGCGCTTCGAGGTGATCCACGCCGACCGGGATCCGGACCGGCGCTGGCTCAACTGAACGGCGCCGCGCTATCCGATCGCGATCTGCCGGACGGAGGCCCGGTAGACCCAGACCCGCGCCGTGTGGGTCCGGCTGTCGAGCGGCAGGACGAAGAAGCCGGAGGAGTCGGGGGAGTAGTCGGGGGAGAGGCCGGAGATCTGCCGGCCGTCGCCGAAGGTGACCCGCACCCGCGTGCCGGCGGCCGCGGCGGGACGCTCGCCGGACTCGAGCATGAAGAAGATGGCCTTCACCTGCCCGGCCGGGATCCGCGCCACCGCCCCGTTGGGCTGGATGAGCGGGAGCTCCAGGTCGGCGAGGTCGGCGTTGGCGAGCGACCCGCGCAGGACCTGCCCCTCGACCGTGTGGAGCACGACGCGGTGGTCGCCGCCGACGAACGACGGGGAGGGGGCGAAGGGATCGGGTGCGGCTGCCCGGACGGGCCAGGGCGGCGGCGGGGAGGGCAAGGGGGGCGGGAGCGGGGGCGCGAGCGACTCGGCGTGAGGAGGAGGGGGCGTTGCGAGCAGCGCGTCCAGGGATACGACCTCGCCGCCGGGACCGTCCTCGTCCACCCAGGAGACCGCGGCCAGCGAGGCGGGGGCGTCGGACTCCGGGAGGACCTCCTCCACGTCCTCGGCCGCAACCTCGGGGATGACCTCGTCGGCGTCCTCGGCCAACTCCACGACCACCGCCGCGAAGGCCGGGTCGGGCGGCGGGATGGACGGCGAGCCGGGCTCCTCGGGAAGCTCGAGCGGTGACTCCACGGGCCCATCGTCCCAGTGCACCCCGGGCGGCTCCTCGGCCAGGGGATCGGGTCCGCCGGCCGCGCGGAGCTCCTCCAGGCGCGCCCGCTCCTCCGGCGAGAGCCCGCCGCCGCGGAGCTTCTCGTCGAGCTCGCGAAACTCCCGGCTGGATTCCTGGATGTCGATCATGGGTGTGGGCGCCGCACCAACCCATCGATGATACCGCCCCCCGTCAAACGGTCAAAAAGCGTGGACGCTTGATCGCGGGGCGACGTGGGGCCATGTATGTCCCGTGGACATGCCCCCAAGGTTCCTCCCCATGTTCCCCGACGAGGTCGCCGCCCGCGACTGGGACGCCCTCGACGTGATCCTCGTCACCGGGGACGCCTACGTGGACCATCCCGCCTTTGGGGCCTCGGTGGTCGGCCGGGTACTCGAGGCGCGGGGCTTCCGGGTCGGAATCATCGCCCAGCCGCGCTGGGACACGCCGGAGGACCTGCTGCGCCTGGGGAGGCCCCGCCTCTTCGTGGGCATCACCGCGGGTGCGATGGACTCCCTCGTCAACCACTACACGGCCCACAAGCGTCCCCGCTCCGACGACGCCTACACACCCGGTGGGGAGGCCGGACGCCGCCCCGACCGGGCGGTGACGGTGTATGCCCGGCTGGCGCGCCAGGCCTTCGGGCCGACCATGCCCATCGTGATCGGCGGGGTCGAGGCCTCGCTGCGGCGCATCGCCCACTACGACTACTGGGAGGACCGGGTGCGGCCGTCGGTCCTGGTGGACAGCGGCGCCGACCTCCTGGTCTACGGGCAGGGGGAGAAACCCATCGTCGAGATCGCCCGGCGGCTCGCCTCCGGGGAGGACCTCTGCGGCCTCGTGGACGTTCCGGGTACGGCGATCGCCGTCGCCGACCTGGCCATGGCCGGCCTGGACGATCGCGCTCGCAAGACGCTCGTGCTCCCCGCCTTCGAGGAGGTGGCCCAGGACAAGCGGTCCTTCGCGCACTTCTCGAAGCTCTACCACCTCGAGCACAACCACGAGAACGCCCGGGTGATGGTGCAGCGACACGGCCGCGGCAGGGCCGAGCGGCACGTGGTGGTGAACGAGCCCATGCCGCCGCCTTCCACCGAGGAACTCGACGCGGTGTACGAGCTCCCCTTCGCGCGCGACGCCCACCCCTCCTACGGCGGGGCCCACATCCCGGCGCTCGAGCAGATCCGCTGGAGCGTGGCCATCCTGCGCGGCTGCGCCGCCGGGTGCGCCTTCTGCTGCATCACCGAGCACCAGGGGCGCGACGTCTCCTCGCGCAGCCACGGGAGCGTGATCCGGGAGATCGAGACCATCACCAGGGACCCGAAGTTCCGCGGCACCATCACCGACCTGGGCGGGGCCACCGCCAACATGTGGCAGATGGGCTGCACCAGCGCCGAGGCCCACGCCGCCTGCCGGCGGGCCTCCTGCGTCTACCCCACCGTCTGCCAGTTCTTCGCGGTGGACCACGGGCCGCTCGTGGAGCTCTACCGTGGTGCACGGGCCGTGAAGGGCGTGAAACACGCCTTCGTGGGATCGGGGCTGCGCTACGACCTGGCCCACCACGACAAGAAGAACGGGCAGGCCTACCTCGAGGAGCTCATCGGCCACCACGTCTCGGGCCAGCTCAAGGTCGCGCCCGAACACGTCTGCGACGACGTCCTCAAGGTCATGAAGAAGCCCGGCCCGGCCGAGTTCGAGCAGTTCCGCGGCGAGTTCGAGCGCTACTCGAAGAAGGCCGGCAAGGAGCAGTACCTGGTGCCCTACTTCATCTCCTCCCACCCCGGGGCCACCACCGAGCACGCCGTCCAGCTCATGGAGTACCTCCAGAAGAACCGCTGGAAGCCCCAGCAGGTGCAGGACTTCATGCCCACGCCCATGACGCTGGCCTCCGACATCCAGTGGTCCGGCTTCCACCCCATGAGCGGGAAGCCGGTGCACGTGGTGCGCGACATGCGGGAGAAGCGGACCCAGAAGGCGCTCATCCGCTGGGGCGATCCCAAGAGCCGACCGCTCATCGAGGAGGCGCTGCGCCGCACCGGACGGCTCGAGCCCGGGCAGCGGCTCGATGCCGGGATGCGCCCGGCCACCGGCCGGCGGCGCTGGAGCCTTCGATAGGGAGGGGTGCGCCCTACTCGAGGGGAATCCAGCCGCCCACCGGCACGAAGGCCTTGCCGGCCGCGTCCACCCGGACCACGTGGGCACCCAGCGCCCCCACGCGCCGGTCGGGGCCGAAGGTGACCGGCGGCGAGAGGCCGGTCTCGAAGGCGTAGAGGGCCTCCAGGCTGGCGACGAGCCGCTCGCGGCTGAGGGCGCGTCCCGACCGCTTGAGCCCCTCCACCAGGACGATCGCATCCACCACGGCGGATGCCTGGGAGGCGCGCGAACGTCGGGGGGAGCCGGCGGCCTCGCGAAGGCGGGCGAGCTCCTGCGTGGCGGCCGGGGACTCGTCGGAAGGGGAGCTCGGGAAGGCGAGGAAGACCGCTCCGGGGTATCGGCCGGCCAGCTCCGTGGCAGCGCGGCCGGCAAGCGTCCCCGAGGCGAGCAGCGCGGGAGCAGCCTTCCCACCCGCGAGCAGGCGGGCGAGCCCCTCCAGCGCGCCGTCGCCGGCCAGGACGAGGACCGCGCCGAAGCCGCCCTTCGCCAGCCGATCGGCAAGCTCCTTCGGCTCGGAGCGGAGCACCAGCATCTCCGGAGCGGGTCCGCCCCGCTTCCGCAGCTCCTCGGCCGCCCCCCGGGCCGCCTCGGCGTAGGGAGGCTCGGGAGCGTGGACCACCGCGATCCTCCTGGCGCCGGCCCCGAGGTCCCGCATCGCGAAGGCGCCGAGGACCCGGGCCTGCTCTCCGAGCCCACCGGACGGGTGGAAGATCCAGGCGCCGGCGGCGTCGTCGTTCCGGGCGAACAGGCTGAAGGGTCCGATCATGGGGACGCGGGCCTCGCCGACGAGCGCCGCAACCTCGGTCTCGGCGGCGGGGAAGAGGCCGGAGACGAGCGCGAAGAGGTCGTCCCTCCGGAGCAGGGCGCGGGCGGCATCCACCCCGTCGGCCCGGTCGGAGTCGTAGCAGGCCACCACGAGCTCCACCCTGCGGCCGTGGATGCCGCCGCGGCGGTTGAGCGCGTCGAACCACCCGGTGAGCACCGCTCGCATGGGGAGGCCCACGTCGGCGAGCGTGCCGGCGGTGGGCAGGACCGTCCCGATGCGGAGCGCGTCCGGGGCGATGCCCGGGTCGAGGTCCTCCTCCAGCCTGCGGAGGTAGGCCGCGAGGCTGCCCAGGTCGTCGTCCGAGAGGCCATACCGGGGCATGGAGACGTCGAGCGGATTGCCGGCCGGATCCAGGCCGTCCCGCAGCGTCCGGGCCAGCGTCGCGTCGGTGAACGGCGGGTGCTTGCGCCCTCCGGGATGGGCGTGGCCGTAGGGCTTCGCGAGCTCCGACCAGACGACGGCGGACGGGCGCACCCCTCCCTCGGGTCGCCCCAGGCCGTCGGCGCCGTGGCAGCTGCCGCAGGGGGCGGCGGTGCCGGGCAGGGTCGAGCCGTCCCGACCGAGCTTGACCACGACGTCGCCTCCCGAGGGGCTCTCGCCGGCGAGGTAGATGCGCTTTCCCGCCAGTTCACGCGCCGTCAACTCGAGGGCCGACGCGGGCGCCGCCGCGAAGAGGGCGACGACGGCCAGGATCGCCTGGAGCCCGGGGCGGGAAACGAAGACCATCATCGACGGAGCGTGAACGTGCGGGTGGAGGCCTTCACGTCGCTCGGCACCTGGGTGGTGGCGACGATCCCGTTCAGCACGTCGTCCACGCACTCGAGCACCGGCCGGGGCAGGTCGGTGCGGGAGCGGTAGGTGAACCCGGAGGTGTCGATCCGGAGCTCGTATTCCACCGAGCCGGTGGCTCCGACGCGGGAGAGGCAGTCCCGGGCATCGCCCTCCTGGAAGAACTCCCGCTCCACGACGGCCAGCAGGTCGTCGCCCGGAGGCGCGTTCGGCGGGGCGAGCAGGACGTAGGCGACGGGGTCGATGCCGTCCGGATCGAGGAAGACCCCCTCGGCCAGGACGCGCACCCCGGCGTCGGCGGCGAGCGCCGCCTGGGCCGGCCGAACCGGCGCCGGGACCTCGACGCGGCAGAGGGCGCCGCGGCAGGCGAGGAGGTAGGGTGCCGGCCGGCCCGGCCAGAGGGCCTGGAGCGCCGGATCGAGCCGGGCGCGGGAGACCGCCGCTTCGCCCGCGGCCGCGGCGAAGGCGGCGCGCATCGCCTCGAACCGGGCGCGCCTCTCCTGCCGTTCGGCCAGCGCCCTGGCCTCCCCGGGATCGGCGACCTCGCTCGGCATGGGCTCCCGGGTCCGAACCACCGGAGGGGGAGCGGCGATCTCCGTCACGACGCCGCCGTCCTGGGCCTCCGGGTCGCGCAGGAGGAACCACGCTGCGATCGCCGCCAGCAGGGTCGCTCCTGCGAGGAGCACCCACCGGCCGCGCCGGGGTGGGGATGGCTCAGCGAGCCGCGGTCGGACCGGCCGTGCCAGGCGCCCCCCGGATTCCGTCCTCGTCGGCCAGTTCACGAACCTGCTCCGCGGCGATCGCGGGCGAGGCGTCGGGCCGGATCTTGATCCAGTGCCCCGTCCGGACGTTCGCGGCGAGAAAGCCGGTCCCGTGATCGCCCGGGTTCTCCCCCACCTCGCCGAGGCGCCTCTTCACCCGGTCCACGTCCTCCTTCTTCCCGGTGAGCCAGGACCAGCCCGAGAAGGTGGCCTCCTGCGTGGCCGAGAAACGGCGCAGTTCCTGGGGCGTGTCGAACTCGGGGTCCACGCTGATGGAGACGAAGCGGACGTCGCGAGCGAACCGGTCGCCCAGCGCGCGGCGGACCGCGTTCATGCGCCGGGTGAGGAGTGGGCAGGCCTCCGTGCAGCGGGTGAAGATGAAGTTCACCACCACGACGTTTCCGGCCAGGACGTCGGAGTAGAAGCGGACCGCGCGGCCGTCCTGGTCGAGGAGGACCGAGTCGGTGAAGTAGGCCCGGGCCTTCTCCTCGCGGGACAGGGGCTTCGGCACGGCCGGCGCGGCCGGATCGTCCGCCCGCCCCGGCTGGGCGAGAGCGAGGACGAGGAGGGCAACGAGGATGCGAAGGATCATGTCAGTGCCCCTGCGCCGTCGTCGCGACCGGGTCGGTTCCCGGCCGGGCCGCGTAGGCATCGACCTGGGCCACGATGGTCGCCTGGCTGGGGAAGCCGTTCAGGCGGGTCCATCCGCCTGCGCCATCCCCGACAAGCACCATCGGTGGATGGTCCGCGAAGCTCGGCGTGTAGGCGCCCATGCCCCGCAGCACCTGCTCGACGGTCCCACGCCCGCCGGTGAGCCAGGTCCAGCCCTGCTTCGCGTGGTGGCGGGCGGCGTAGGCCTTGAGCCGGGCCGGCGTGTCGCGGGCCGGGTCCACCGAGATCGAGACCAGGGAGACCTCCTGGCCGACCCGGTCGCCCAGCTTCTCCTGCACCCGCGACACGATGGTGGAGAGCATCGGGCAGATGGTGGTGCAGGTGGTGAAGATGAAGCTCACCACCACCGGCTTTCCCGACTGGAGGAGCGACCGGATCCGGACGGTCTTCCCGTCCTGGTCCACGAGCTCGACGTCCGGAACCTCGACCCGCGCGCCGGCGTCGGCAGGGGGCGCGGCGTCGGCGGAGGCGCCGGGGCCGTGGCAGGGTGGTGCGTCCTCCGCCCGGGCCGGCCCGGCCAGGACGAGGGCGGCGAGCGCCGCGGGAAGGATGGAGCGCATGGGAGCCATCTGGGTGTCCTCGGGGAAAGCTAGGTGGGCCCGGCCCGGCCGACCTTCCGTCCGGCGGGGGCCTCGACGAGGATTCCCCGGAACGGCAGCTCGTTCGGCTTCATCCGCTGGGATGGGATGGAGATGAAGAGGTAGTGGGCGCCCGCCTGGGCGGGGACGATCCGCGCCTCGTAGACGCCGTCGCCCACCTCGACGGCGGCCGCCTCCTCGCGCGGGCCGCCGGACGCGGCGCTCACGAGCACCCGGACGTCCCCCAGTCCGACGCGCGGCTTTCGGTTGCGCGTGTCGAGCAGCCGGAAGCGCACCGGAACGGCGGAGCCCCGCGGCGTCCGCAGCGGGAGGTCGATGAACTCGGCGGTGAGCGAGCGCCCGTCCCTGCTCAGCGCCGGGTTGTCCTGGGCCTCGGCCGAGAAGCAGTGGAGGATGCGCGGGTTGTCGAGCAGGAAGGCGACGTCGTACCGCCCGGCCACGGGGACCCGGACCTTTCCCGCGTAGACGCCGGGCTCGATCTCCTTCAGGCTGCGATCGACGACCGCCACGGCCCGCGCCGCGTGGCCGTAGCCGCCGAAGCTCCCCATGGGGGCGTTCATCCCCTCCATGTAGAAGTAGGTGTTCGAGTCGGCGGGGTTGACGACGAAGACCGCGGCCTCGTTGGCGGCCTGTGCCACCGAGTCGGCCACCGACAGCTCCCCGGCGACCTTCGGAGCGCCGGTGCCGGCGCCGAACCCCTGGACAATGGGCTTCCTGTCGGCTCCCAGGGAGAGCAGGTTCACCATCTTCACCTGCTCCGAGTCGAGCAGCCGAACGTAGGCGAAGGCGCGGGTGAAGCTCACCTGGTACGGCTGGCCGTCCAGCGGAATGGCGTGGGCAAGCCGGTTCTCGGCGGCGTCCACCACGAAGACGGTCTTCGCGGCCGGGTTGACGGCGAACGCCCAGCGCCCGTCCTGGGTGAAGCGCACCGGACCGAGGCCCGGCCGGGTCTCGATGCGGGCCGTCACCGCGAGCCGCGAGGGGTCGATGACCGCGATCACCCCGGTCTTCCCGTCGGCGACGTAGACCGACCGGGAGAGCGGCGACCAGGCCACCGAGATGGGCAGCGGCCCGGTGGCGATGTCCTTCACCTTCTCCAGCTTCTGCGCGTCGATCGCCGTGACCGTGCCGGCGTCCCGGTTGGTGACGAAGGCCATCCGGTCCCCCGCCAGGGCGATCTCGTGGTGGCCTGCACCGGTGGGGATGCTGGCCACGACCTTCAGGGCCTCGGTGTCGAGGACGTTGACGCCGCCCTTGCCGGGCGCCCGATCGTCGTCCCCGATCCAGAGGTGGCGACCGTCCGGCTGGAGGGCGAGCCGCATGGGCTCGACCCCGGCCGGGATCGTGGCCACCACCTTGAAGGTCTCCGCGTCCACCACCGTCACCTCCCCGGCCTTGGGGAGGGACAGGTAGAGCCGCTTCTGATCGAGCCCCTTCGTCCAGTCGGCTGCGGGACGCTTGAGGACGATGGTGGTGAAGAGGCTGGTGTTCCCGGTCATGCTCACCACCGGGTCGATGACCGAGACGCTGGCGTCCTGGTTCAGGACGAGCAGGTAGTAGCTGTTCAGGTCCACCATGGGCCGGATGCCCACGCTCCCCTGCAGATAGAGGGCGACCTTGTCCTTGCAGGCGCGCTGCTCGCCCCCCTTGCCGCCCACCACCCCGGACATGTCCATCCAGGCGGCCGGCCGGAGACCCGGGACGGCCCGCCCGCTCGCCGCGTCGGTCATCCGGAACCGGACGTCGGCGTACTCTCCCTCGACCAGCGGGGCGCCCGGAGCGGCGCCGGGAGGGCCGATGGAGAAGTCCACCACCACGCCGTCGCGCACGACCCGGCCGGCGTCTCCGGGGTCGGAGGTCGAGGGTGCGGCCCCCGCTCCCCCCGCGGCGAGCAGCGTCGCGAGGGAGAGCGTCAGTGAAAGGGTCCGGTTCATGTTCACTGCACCCGGAGAAGCGACCAAAGGCCCGAGGTGGTCCCGAAGCCGGCCCGGTCCATGAACAGGTAGTCGCCGGCCACCTTGCCCGCGCCGCCCGCGCTGGGGAGCACGATGTCGAAGTGGGAGCCCGGCATGACCAGATCCTGGGACCCGGTGTAGTCGGAGATCGGGCTCGCTCCCAGGGCGCGGGACGAGACCTCTCCGGCGATTGTCGGGAAGTAGCCGGTGGCGAGGCACTTGCCTTCCAGTCCGTCCTTCGCGGAGCCCGGGCAGACGTACGGTGCGCGCTGCCAGAGGTGGCCGTGGAGCGTGAAGCTCGAGGCCCGGGGGGATCCGGTGGGCAGGAGCAGGTGCATCCGCACCGGCGCGCCGGCCGCCGCCGTGAAGACCGGGGTGACCGGGTCCCCTCCTCCGGCGATGGTGTTCGAGAACGCCGCGTCCGCGTTGGCCACGTCCATGAAGGACGGGCCGGTTCCGTGGCCGCCCGTGAGAGCCGCATTCGGCTGCAGGCCGAAGCGGAACCAGAGCGGCTCGGCGCCGTAGTTGATGGCCATGTGGCCGGAGTCCTCGGCGTCCTCGGCGATGGCCTCCTCGGCGGCGAGCATCTCGGCGGCGGTGCCGTCCTTGTAGCGGAGGCCGAGCCCCTTCTGGATCACGGTCACGAAGTCACGCGTGGCGCCGGGACTCAGGGTGGCGCTGGCGCGAGTCCCGCGCCTGGGGGCGGCGGGGTTCGCCGTCTGGTGGTCCGGCACGGTGTCGGCCTCCGCCCAGGTGGTGCCGGCCGGCTCGATGACGAGCGCTCCGACGAGCCCCTTCGGCCCCTGCTTGATGACGTCGGACGGCGTGATGTTGGCGCCGCCGAACTCCACCGGCGTGGCCACGACCGTGTAGGCGCCGCCCGCCGCGGGCACCAGGCTGATGTCGCCCGCGTACCAGCGGTAGAACTGGGTCTGGCCGGGGCCGGCGATCAGGCCGGCGCCGTTGTTGCCCAGGCCGGTCGCCCCGATGGCCATGCCGTCGTCGATGTTCACGTCGTAGGAGACGAGCGCCGGGTGCAGGCCGACGTAGCTCGACGGACGGATCAGGTTGTTGTTGAAGGTGGTGGTTCCGGCGAGATTGGCCGTGTCACGGGGCACGATGCCGGGCAGGTGCTTGTAGCCGGCCAGGTCGGGCACCGCCGCGGGAAGCCGGTTGCGCACCTTCACGCCGATGCACTCGCCGGCCGCGGCCCGCAGGACGATGGGCTCGAGCGGAGCGCCGGGCCTGAGCATGACCGGGCAGGTGGAGAGCGTCGGGTCGAGCTTGCCCTTCGAGTTCAGGCAGGCCTTGGCGGCGGGGTTGCGGGCCACCAGATCGACGGTCTTGACCCAGAGCAGGGCGGTCGGGTCGTGGAGGGGCCCCGTCTTGCCGTTGGAGAGCGTGGTGGTGCGCGGGTTGTAGACCAGGGTTCCGCCGCTGGGGTTCAGCGCCGACTTGCCGGTGCCGGTCTTGCCGCCCACGTTCATGATCTCCGAGCCGTCGCCGGGCAGGATGGTGACCCCCTCGGTGTTGGCGAGCACGTCGTTGGCGAGCACGGCCGAGAGGTCGTAGCTGCGGAGGACCGCGGTGGCCGGGCAGATCCCGGTGAAGGCGGCGGCGTTGGTGAGCTTGAAGGGCAGGACCGCGCCGTTGGGGAGCTGCTTGAGGTTCGCCTGCGCGGTCCCGTAGTTCCGGAAGAGCCCCCAGACGCCGTTCCAGAAGCCGTCGATGCTGGGGTTGAGGGAGTAGAGATGGTCGGCGCGGGCCCCGCCGTTCAGCACCGGGATGGTGGGCGAGGCGAAGGTGAACTGCTCGGAGATGCCGGCGTGCTGGGAGTTGCGCCATCCCGAGTTGGGGGCGAAGCCGTAGCCCGATCCACCCTGCAGCCACTTCATGCCGTAGACCGTGGCGCTGTGGGACTCCTCGTCACCACCGGCCTGGATCTTGATGCGGACCGGGTCGCCGAAGTAGGCGCGCATGAGCGGGGTGAAGGGGTCGCCGGGGGTGACGCCTCCCACGTTGAGCGGCGGCGGGAACTGGGTGCCGTTGATGGCGTTGGCGGCGCCGGCCCTGGGCTGCACGTTCAGCGCGGCCATCTTGCGGTCCACGCGGCTTTGCAGCGCGAAGGCCAGGTCACCCGGGAAGCCTTCGGCCTGCGATCCCAGCTTGCCGTCGGGCCCTCTCCGGGTCGGGTCGAAGACGCGGAAGCCGACCGGCTCGTTGCGGTAGTTCACCACCAGGAAACCAGGGTCGTCGGCCGAGATGGCCTCGGGGCAGGGGCGCGGGCCGCCGCCCGGGCAGATCGCCGGGAAGGTCAGGAGGTCGGGGAAGGGAACCGCCGCCATGGCCTTCACCGGTGGGTTCACCGCGTCGCGGAAGCTGTTGGCGCTCGGCGCGGCGCCCAGGGCGCCCCACTGGCCGCGGCCGACGTAGACGCCGGGCCTGTAGGCGTGCTGGAAGTCCGAGTACTCGAAGTAGAACTCGCGGTAGCTGTTGGGGCCGTCGAGGATGGCCGCCTGCCAGCTGGTGGGGCCGCCGTCGGGGCGGGTGTACATGGGCACCCCGGTCTCGTTGTGGAGCCAGGTGGACCCGGGAGGCTCGACCAGCACGGTGGCGTAGAGACCGACCTGCTGGTGGGTGGAGGGGCCGTAGTGGTCGTGGGTGAAGATGATGCCCAGGCCGCGGTGCTGGCCGTCCACGTTCACCACCGGATCCGAGAACCAGCGCTGGAGCGTGGTGCGGGCCCCCATCCAGTCGAGGCCGCCGGGGCTCACGGCCGGGAAGAAGGGGTGCTTGGCGGCGGCGAGCTTGGTCCCGGGGGGGCGCCCGCTGCTGTCGGTCGGGTTCCCGGCGACGTTGGCCCCGTTGAAGGCGTTGATCGCTTCGATGCGCTCGCGCACCGAGTCGGGGGAGAGGGTGCCGTCCTCGTAGTTCCAGCCGTTGGCCGAGCCGTCGGTGGTGGTGAGGTCCCACTTGGGCAGGTGGATGTGCTGGCCGATGATGTCGGTGGTGGTCTTGATCTGGTAGTCGTCCATCTCGTAGACGGCCGGCACCAGGTTGGTGTGCTGGTACATGACGCAGTCGAAGGTGTTCATCCGCATCACCAGCGGCTCGGGGGCGCGCTGCTTGTTGATGGTGGGGAGGGCGTCCTCCCAGAGGGTGATGATGCGCTCCTGCGGGAAGTGGTAGCCGAGCTTGTTGAGCACCACGTCGAACTGGATGTTCGCGCCCTTGTAGATTCGCGGGCTGTCGGCGTTGAAGGGGGAGGAGCCCGTGGTCCCGAACTTTCCGTCGCCGGAGAAGAACTCGCCGGTCACGCCTGCGCCGAGGACGGTGCCCCGGTCATCGATGCAGGGATCGTGGAAGGGAGCGCCCGGGACCGGGCGGCCGGATCCGTTGGTCACGAAGCTTCCCGGGACGGTCTGGCCGTTCAGGAGGTTCGCCGTGCTGGCGTGGTTGCGCACGGCATGGAAGGCCATGGCCGCCTTCTCGAGGTCGGTGCCGTCCTCGGGGAACCAGACCGGGGCCGCCTTGTGCACCGTCTTGGTCATGTCGTACGGGCTCTGGTTGGAGACGGCGCAGTCGCCCCTGGTCGCCCCCACGCAGCCGGCGGCGGCGTAGCCGTCGAGCGCGTGGCGCGGCAGGCCGCCGTCCCAGCCGCCCGCCGACACGGCCATGTCGAGCGGGGGAGAGGGCATGCGCTGCCCCACCGTGCTCTCGAGGCCGGCCAGCCAGAAGGGGAAGCCGGGATTGCGGATTCCGTTGGGGTTCAGCGTCGGGTGGGTCTGCGCGGGATCGGAGCAGGCCGTGGCGGGATCGCCCGAGTCACACCCGGTGACGACGCCGGTCGCGTCGGCGACCGGGCGGGCCACCCTGGCATTGCTGCCCAGGGTGATGCCCCCGGCGACCTTCGGAACCACCGTGACCTTTCCGGGCATCACCGCCATGGCCTTGCCCGGCAGCGGGACCAGCGCGGGGATCGGGGTCCCGGCCACGATCTCCCCGTCGGGGAGGGCGCGGGCCCGCGCCGTCGGAACGGTGATGGTGTTCGCGGCGTTGGCCGGATCGGGGATGGTGGCCGTGGAGACGACGGCCGGCTCTCCGTTCTTCAGCGCGAAGGGGGAGGTGTGGAACGCCCCGCCCGAGACGAGCAGCGGCGTGCCCGACTCGAGCACGTCGTGGATGCGCCAGAGCTCCCACATGCCCTGGGCGAAGTGCGGGTAGAAGTGGCAGTGGAAGATGGCGTCGCCGGCGCTCTTGTTTCGGTTGCCCGAGCCACCGAAGTTGATCTCGTAGGTGTAGCCGCCGCCCGGGCCGATGCCCTGGGCGTCCAGGTAGTTGGAGTTGTCGTCGTTCGGGTTGAAGAGCCACTGGTGGTTGTGCAGGTGGAAGATGTGATGTTCCTTGCCGGTGTGCACGTTCCGGAACTTCACGAAGTCGTTGATGTAGCTGTGGTGCACGTTGGACGGGTCGTCCGGGTAGTACGCCAGCGTCGCCTTGGGGCCGGTGGCGGCGCAGTTCGGCCCGGTGCCCGGAGGTCCGCAGGCCTCGAGACCGTGGTTGGCCGGGGTGTCCACCACCATGGCCGGGTCGCCGACCGCCGGCGAGGTCAGGAAGAACTCCTCGTACACGCAGTCGAGGCAGTCGTGCATGGGGCCGACGCCGAGCCGGTTGGCGATGACCTCCGAGCCCACGCCGCCCGATCCGTAGTTCACCTGGAAGACGTCGCCCACGGCGGACAGCGTGTGCTTGAGGACCGGGTGGAGGTACCACTCGGGGAAGGCGTTCGAGACCGCCATCTCGTCGTGGAAGACCACCGTGTACTCGCGGAAGGGCTCGAGCCGGTTGGGAAGGGTGGGGTTCACCTTGCCGACGCTCTCGAGCGGGTAGGTGGAGGCGGGGAACTTCCCGGTGGGAACCGCGGGGTCGGAGTTCGCGATGACGGCGTTCAGGTCGGAGTGCACGAGCGTCGCGCCCTGCAGCATGTTGAGGATGGGCAGGCCGGCCTTGCCCTCGAGCGCCCACACCGTGGCCGCGCCGGTGGCATCGACGGCCGGGTAGGTCGCCTCGTAGTCCAGGACGGGCTGGCCGTCGTCGGTCGTCCCGGTGGTGCAGAGGCGCATCTCCTCCTCGGTGACCTGGCTTCGGTAGAAGCTCGCCCCGGGCGGCTCGACGTTGATCACCGCGAACATGCCGTTGGCGCTGTTGCCCGCCGACCCGTCGCTTCCGAAGGTCGCGCCGTGGCTGGTGACGAGGAAGGCCCCCTCCTTCTCGGCGAAGTACCTGTAGATGGCCGGCTCGCCCGGTGCCACCATGCTCGACCCGCCGGCGCCCACCCACGACGAGTCGTCGCCGATGACGTTCACGAGCTGCATGCCCTGGGCGTGGAAGCCGGCCTTGCGGCTCGCCACCTGGTCGTTCACCGGGAGAAGATCGAAGCCGGGCGTCAACGGGGCGGGGTTGGGCAGGGCGGAGAGCAGGTTCTGGAACTTCACCTCGAGGCAATTTCCCGCGGGGACGCGGAGGACCAGCGGGCGAGGGCGCTTGTCGGGTCGCAGGGTCACGTTGCCGGCGGCGCAGCTGCCACCGCAGGGCGAGAGCGAGCCCTTGCTCACCACGTCCCGCCGCAGCGCGTACATGATGCCGTTCACGTTCTGCGCGCCGAGCCGGTTGTACATGAGCGGCTGGTCGAGGACGACGACGTCTGCGGTCACCGTGCGCGTGCCGCAATCGACCGCGCCCCGCGCCGTGAGCGGCGCCGCCAGCGCGAGCGCCGCCGCTGCCGTCGCCATGAACGAGTTGAAGGCGCCGCGAGCGACGCGCGTTCCGATCCTCTGCGTTCCGACGAGCTTCATGGTTTCCCCCCAGCCCCGGGCCTCCCCGGTCGCTTCCGTGTGCTCGAATCCCTCGAGTCCCGCCCCACCCGATCCGCGGCCCGGAGAGACACGGACCGGATCACTCCACTTCCGCCGACAATGCTCCTCACACCGCTGCGAGAAGGGGCTGCGTCCCGTCGCCGAGGGACACCGAGCGCTCTTCAAGTTCCTGAAAGGAGGCAAGTAAACGCATTCGCGGCCAGATTGGCGGTTTCTGGCCAGCCGGGAGAGGACCGGCAACTCGACGAGGTTCGGTCGCTAAATCCCAATTGACTCCGATCGGCGCCCGGAACAATGGGCGGACGCGAGTGCCGCGGGCTGCGCTAGGGTCGCCCCCGGGAGGCTGCCCTGTCCGCCGAACGCTCGACCCCCGCCGCGATCCTCGCCGCCGCACTTCTCTCCGCCTGTGGCTCCTTCGCGCCCGAGGGGCACGAGGGCGCCTCGTTCCACGAGCGGGCCGAGACCAAGGAGGACGCCGAATTTCGCGTGACCGCGGTCGCGCTCTCCGGCGGGGAGGCCCGCCGCTTCCTCGGGGTCGATCTCGAGAAGAAGGGGATCCGTCCGGTCTGGGTGGAGATCGAGAACCGTTCCGACCAGGGCGCCTGGTACTTCCCCATCGGGACCGACCCGGCCTACTTCGCGCCCTTCGAGGTGGCCTACATGTTCCACCACTGGTGGACGAGCGACCGGAACCGGCGGATCTCGGAGCACCTCATCGGAAACGGCATGCCGCTCGAGGTCCCGGCGCGGAGGACGGCCAAGGGGTTCGTCTACACGCACGACGGCCAGGGAACCGGCTACGTCCGGATCGAGATCGTCGATGACGTCAAGGCCCACGAGTACCGCTTCGTCTCGCGGGTGCCGGGAGAGAAGTGGGATTTCCAGCGGGTGGACTTCGAATCCCTCTACCCGGAATCCAAGGTGCGGGACCTCGACTTCCCGTCGCTCCTCGCCGAGCTGGAGAAGCTCCCCTGCTGCGCCGCCGACAAGAAGGGAAATCCGGTCGCCGACCCGCTCAACCTGGTCCTGGTCGGGAAGCGGAGGGAGATCGCCTTCCCGTTCGTGCAGCGGGGATGGAACCTCACCGAGCCCTTCGACGTGCAGTCTGCCTTGCGAAGCGTCAGGGCGTTCCTCTTCGGGTCGTCCTACCGGACCTCCCCGGTGAGCCCGCTCCACCTCTTCGGGCGCCCCCAGGACGCCGCGCTCCAGAAGCCGAGGAACGACATCGACCGGCGCAACCACCTCCGGATGTGGCTCGCCCCATTCACGTTCGAGGGGAGGTCGGTCTGGGTCGGGCAGGTGAGCCGCGACATCGGCGTCCGCCTCACCACCCACTCCTGGTACCTCACCACCCACAAGATCGACCCCGACGTCGACGAGAGCCGCGACTACCTGCTCCAGGACCTGGTGATGACCGGGTACCTCTCCCGGGTGGCCTTCCTGCCCGGGGTGGGGGAAGCCCCCCGGAGCGCGCCGCGCCACAACCTCACCGGGGATCCGTATTTCACGGACGGAAAACGACTGCTGCTGGTCATGGACTCCAGGTCCCGCTCGATCGACGCGATCCAGCTCATGATCCGCTGACGGCCCTCGTCCGCCTTCCCCGCCGGGGCGCGCTGGGCTAGCTTGTGCGCCCCATGGCCCAGGACACCGACGCCACCGCGGCGGCGCGCGCACGGCACGAGCGGCTCGCCGCCGCCGACCACCGCCACCTCTGGCACCCCTTCACCCAGATGCAGGAGTGGCTCGCCGAGGACCCGATCGTCGTCGACTCGGGCGACGGGGTCTTCCTCGTGGACACCCTGGGGCGTCGTTCCCTCGACGGCGTCTCGTCTCTCTGGTGCAACGTGCACGGCCACCGGGTGCCGGAGATCGACGCGGCCATCGTGGCCCAGCTCGGAAGGATCGCCCACACCACCCTGCTCGGCCTGGCTTCCACCGCCTCCATCGAGTGCGCCGAGGAACTGATCCGCATCGCGCCGGCCGGCCTCACCCGGGTCTTCTTCTCCGACGCCGGGGCCACCGCCGCCGAGATCGCCATCAAGATGGCCTACCAGCACTTCCAGCTGCGCGGCGACGTGGAGCGGAAGGAGTTCGTGGCCATCCGCGGCGGCTACCACGGCGACACCATCGGCTCGGTCTCGGTGGGCGGCATCGACCTCTTCCACCGCACCTTCAAGCCGCTGCTCTTCCCGGTTCGCCACGCGCCGCAGCCCCATTGCTACCGCTGCCCGCTCGGGAAGGCCTGGCCGGACTGCGCCATGGCCTGCGCCGACGAGGTCGAGAAGGTCTTCGAGGCCCACGCGGGAAAGGTGGCGGCGCTGGTCATCGAGCCCTTGGTGCAGGGCGCCGACGGGATGATCGTGCAGCCCGAGGGCTACCTGCGCCGCATGCGGGAGATCTGCGACCGGCACGGGGCGCTCCTGGTCTGCGACGAGGTGGCCACCGGCTTCGGCCGCACCGGGACGATGTTCGCGGTGGAGCAGGAGGGGGTCCGCCCCGACATCCTCACCGTCGGGAAGGGGCTCACCGGCGGCTACCTGCCGCTCGCCGCCACCCTGACCACCGAGGAGGTCTTCGCCTCCTTCCTCGGGCCGTTCGAGTCCCGGAGGACCTTCTTCCACGGCCACACCTTCACCGGCAATCCGCTGGCCTGCGCCGCCGCCACGGCCAGCATGCGACTCCTCCGCGACCGGCGGATCCTGGAGGGCCTGCCCGCGAAGGAGGCGGCCCTGGCCCGCGCGCTCGAGCCGCTCGCCGCCCACCCGCACGTCGGCGAGATCCGCCGGCGCGGCCTCATGGTGGGGATCGAGCTGGTGCGGGAGCGCGGGACGAAGGAGGAGTACGCCTTCGAGCTGCGCGCCGGGCACCAGGTGACGCTCGAGGCGCGCCGGCGCGGGGCCATCCTCCGCCCGCTTGGAAACGTGGTGGTGCTCATGCCGCCGCTGGCCATGACCGAGGCGCAGCTGGGCGACCTCGGGCGCATCACCGTCGCGTCGATCGAGGCGGCGGTGGCGCGGCTCTGATGCGCGGCCTCTTCGTCACCGGGACCGACACCGGCGTGGGCAAGACCGAGGTCGCCGTGGCGATCGTGGCCGGCGCCCGCGCCCGCGGGATCGACGTGGGGGCCATGAAGCCGGCCCAGTCGGG
>CAIQRS010000009.1 GCA_903874275.1 uncultured Anaeromyxobacter sp. | reverse complement strand
TCGACGGCGCTATGCCGTGAAGAGGCAAGGATGCCCTACCGCAGGCCTCCGGATTATGCCGCGTCCTCGATGCGCGATTGCCAGTGCCGCAGCGCTTCCGGATCGCGACGCGGCATAAAACGCCACGCGGAATAATGCGACTTATGCCGCTCGCGGCATAATTTGCACACCAGCTCGCCGTTCCCGGCCACCTTCATGTCGAAGACGCCCATGGCCAGCCCCAGGCCGGCGAGCACGCGCCGCAGCTTCCGTCCCACGTCTTCCGGCAACCGGTGGCGCCGGAAGGGCACCGTGAGGTCCCCCCTCCAGTCGAGCTCCTCCGACTCGATCGACGCGGTCAGGATCTGCCTGCCGAAGACGTGCACGCGCAGGTGGAGCGAGCCGGAGACGTACTCCTGGTAGATGGCCGGGGCGGCCCGGATCGCCTCCACACGGGACAGGTGCTCCGGGGGGAATGGCGACGTCGGCACGCCGGTGCGGAGAGGGCCCCTCAGCGCCTTGACGACGACCGGGGCCTTCACCGCCCGGAGGAACGCGCGGAGCTCGGCCGGGTCCTGGGTGACCAGCGTCCTGGGCACCCGGAGCCCGCAGGCGCGGGCCATGCAAAGCTGGACGATCTTGTTCTCGGCGAGCCGGGTTCGGGACGGGACGCTGACCCAGCTGCCGCGGAAGGCGGTTGCCGTCACGCCGGCCACTGCCGCCGCGCAATCGTTGTCGATCAGCTCCCGGTGGTCCGGGTCATCGACGGGCGCCCCGGTGTCCTGGGTCGACGGCGACCGGCGCCACCAGATGGCGTCCAGCTCCTGGACGACCACAGTGCGGCCCCCGTCCACGGTGGGCAGCACGGCCCCGCGACGGCGCCCGTCGCTGGACCAGGCCATCGACGGGTGCTCGTGAATCTTGTCGACCGCGATGAAGTCGCAGACGACGTCGTCGAAACGGCCGAGCCGTTCCCTCACGACGTGCGCGTGCATGTCGCTC
Organism: uncultured Anaeromyxobacter sp.; assembly: GCA_903874275.1. Lineage (GTDB taxonomy): Bacteria > Myxococcota > Myxococcia > Myxococcales > Anaeromyxobacteraceae > CAIOAK01. Next base: position 16,307 of record CAIQRS010000009.1, on the reverse strand, counting down.
GCCCGCGAGAAGATGGCGACCCTCAGGGGCGACCTGCCCCTGGGGGCCCGGACCGTCACCTCAGATCTCGTCGCTGTCGTCGAAGGTGTCGTACCCACCGCCGATGGGGCTGAAGGACCAGGTGCCGGTTCCTTGGGCCTTCGGCAGCCTCCCCTTGGCCAGACCGAGCGCGGCGGCGCGCGAGGCCTCCCAGTTCTTCAGCTCGGATGGCACGACGACCTCGAACTTCGTTGGCCGCGCGTGGAACACGATGGGAGCGGTCTTCGGCCAGGTCTTCGCCTTGCTCGACGGGCTGCGCGGTTTCGGCGGCATGGGGCCCTTCCTTTCGACTTCGGTGGTACAGGAAACATCGCGGGCGGTCGGGCCGCCCTCCCTCAGCGCTTCACGAAGAGGAGATTCGACTCCGCGTCTGCGGCGCCCTTGCTCATGAACACGCGCGCCCGTGCCCGGTACGTGCCCGGCACGACCGCCCGGGCCTTCCTCCACCTCTTGCGATCGGCGTCTAGCGACGGCTCGAAGCGCAGGTCGAACCCGACGGAGTAGGCACCCTGCCCGTCCGTCTTCGTCTCGGCGACGCGCAGCGCGCCCTTCGGGTCGGTCAACTCCACGCGGATGCGCTCCCCCGCCATGCCCGGCAACATCTTCCCGCGCAGCGCAACCGTGGTCTCCTGCTTCGTCTCGCGATCCTCGCGCAGGTCGAGCTTGACGCCCCTGCGGAGATGGACCCGGTTCAGGGTGCCGCCGATGCGGTAAAAGCGGGACGCCGCCGGGCTCGGGGCGGGCAAGGTGTAGCTGCGCGGCAGGAACCCGGTGAGGCGGACCGGCGCCGTCAGCGGCATCTTGCGCTCCTGGTACTCTGCGTAGCCTCCGGACGGCACGACGATCAGGTCGAGGTGGCGCTCCGCCTTGCCGTCGAGCCATACCCACGAGTGCGGGAAGTGGACGGCCCAGCCGCGTGGAACGCGATCGACGCCGACGTGGATCATCCGGCGCTCGTCCAGCGGATTGCGGATCGCGGTGCGGATCAGCACGGGCGCGGCCGGGCTGTGCGACGCGGCGATGAAGTCGAAGACATTCTCCTGGGCCCCGTTGTTGCCCCCCGAAACCTCCCCGAGCTGCTGGCTCGCGTAGACCTTGAGGCAGGTGTGCTGGCCAACCACCGGGACCCAGTTCGTCGCGACGTCGACGGCGCCGTTCTGCGGGATGCTCGCGACGGGCTGGACGCCGATGGGCGACCAGTTGCCGTTGTCCCCCACGCCCGGCGGGAACACCGCGTAGAAGGTGACCTTGACGTTGCTGGCGCCCATCGCGCCGCTCACGTGCACGCGTGCCGTGAACCGGTTGATCTCGCCGACCATGGGCCTGTCGCCGTTGCCCTGGGGCCGGCCCTCGGCATCCAGCGGGCTGTCGAAGGCGCCGAACGGCGCGCGGTCCACCCAGATGTCCGGCGACTGGTAGCTGGTGTCCCACGGCTCGACGCGCAGGTCGAAGGAGCCGGCCGGATCGTCGGCGATCGTCTGCGCCCACTCGACCCGCACCCGGCACACCTGGGGGCGCACCTGCACCGAGTCGTCGACCACGGTGATGCGCAGGGCGCGGGCCGGATCGTCGACGAACTCGCCGGCCTTGAGCACCTGCGGCGCGTGCATCAGCGTGATGAAGCGCGTCTGCTGGTTGATGTGCATGGTGTCGGCGATGGCGCGCGTGACGACCACGCCGCCCTGGTTGGGCGCGCCGCCGAGCGGGACGTTGTCGTCGAACACCTGCGTCGTCGTGCCCGGGCGCTGCCGGACCTGGACGTAGTAGTGCAGGCCGTCCGTGACCCGGATTCGGAGGAGGTGGAATCGATCCGCCGCCGGGTCCTGCGCAAGCCCGTGGGCGACGACCTCGAACTCCTGGGAGAACGGGTTGCGATCCCAGGTCAGCTCCCGGATGTTGGCCGCGTCGTAGTAGCCGAGCTTTTCGAGGTGGTAGCCGCTGAAGAGCGGATGGTGATCGTGGTCGCCCATCAGCTCGAATTCCTCGGCCGTCGCCGCGGAGGGGTCGACGAGATCCGAGTCGTAGACGTCCTCCCCCAGGGTCGCCGTGCCGTCGCCGGCGAACGAGGGCGCCGAAACCACGTTGTGCCCGAACTCGTGCGCGAAGCGCCCCCAGTCGGCGGAGTGCTGGATCGCCAGCAGGCTGATGGCCTTGCCCAGCGCGATGTCCACGTGGACGTGGCCCGGATCTCCGCTCGGCAGCCCGTCGTCGTACTGGAAGTTCTGGCGGGACCAGCCGCCCCATGCCCGGATGAAGTCGGCGCCGGTGTAGAGCACGCAGGCCATCATCGCGTAGTCGCCGAGCGTGAAGCCCTCGTCCTGCGCCGCCTGTGCGCCGATGGCCGTCAGCCGGTCAAGTCGCCCGTTGATGATGTTCTGCACGGCGGGGCTCGTGTCCACGAAGTCGGCGAAGGTCCCGTTCAACGTGGCGAAGCCCGTGGTCACGTCGAACTGGACGTCGGTCCGGCCGTAGCTGGCCTGCTGGTAGTAGGTCTTGACCTTGTCCCATGCGGCGACGACGGCGTTTCGCACGGTTGCCGGGGTCGGCGGGATCCGGTCGCTGGCCTGGAGCAGAACGACCATCACCTTGATGGTGCCGATCGGGCTGACGTCGCCGGGGGACGCGTCCCCCGCACCCGTGAACGCGATCGGCGGTCCGTCCTCCCCGGCGCCGCTGTCCGGGTAGCCCCGAACCTGGAAGTCGTGGGGCCCCGCCCCGGTGAGTGTGCCGACGGTCACCTTCACGGCACCGTTCTCGACGTCCGCCGCGGTGATCACGCGCAGCTCGGACGGGCTCGCGAACACGACCGCGGCCGCCCGCCCACCGACCTCGACCCGGTTCTGCTGCAGCTCGGGGGAGAAGTTGGAGCCGGCGATCGCGACCAGGCAACCGCGCGGTCCCGACTGCGGCTCGAAGCTCGTCACCCTCGGCCCGACCAGCGCCGGCAGGTTCCGGTACAGCCACTCGTGGAGCCGATCCGGCTTGCCGAGCAGCGCGATGACCTTCTTCGCGCCGAGGGCCTTCTTGCGCTTGGGCATTTCCCCCTCCGGCCCAACGTGGTCGTGTCGCGGAGCAGTGTGGACTCCTTACACGAATAGTGCAACCATCGGCGAGGCGCCCTGGCCTCGCGCCAAAGCGGACGTTGACCAGCACCGGATCCCGATCCCGCCGCACGGCTCGAGCAGGCGGCCGCCGGTTCAGGAGGTGGACAGCGCCCGCTGCAGGAGCCGCTCGGTCCCGGCGCAGAGGTAGTTGAAGTTGCTGGCGTAAGCCCACCAGGCGGCCGTCAGGTCCCCGGTGGCCCGCACCGACGCCAGGTAACGGCGTCCGATCGAGGCCGGCGCGTAGGTCGCTCGTGCGCCCTCGGCGTAGGCGCGGCGGAGTTCCTCCGCGCGCATCCGGGCCGGCCGGAAGACGACCTCGGTCATGTCGTAGCGGGCCCAGTCATCCGGGTAGCGCGTGTGGAGCAGGCGGCCCTGCTCCTCCAGGCGCCGGTAGAGCCGGGTCCCGGGCAGCGGGGTCATGACCGACATCTGGACGGCGTCGACACCGCTCCGCTGGATGAAGCGCGTGCGCCGCTCCAGCGTCTCCGGCGTGTCGCTCTCCATGCCGTAGATGAACCCTCCCAGCACCGCGATCCCGTGCGCATGGAACTTCCTGAAGATCTCCTCGTAGCGGCCGAGGTGGCGGAGGTTGAGTCGCTTGTTGGCGTCCTGCAGCGCCTCGGCCCCCTCGGCCTCGAGCCCGAGGAACACCATGCGGCATCCGGCCCGGGCGGCCATCGCGAGCACGTCGTCGTGGTCGGCGAAGTTGACCGAGGCCTGGCAGAGCCATTCCTTGCGGAGGCCGCGCCGGACCATGCCCTCGAAGAGCGCCAGGGCGCGCTCCCGCGCACCCGAGCCGTGCCCGTAGATGTTGTCGTCGACGAGGTACAGGTGACGACGGGGAGTGCGGGCCAGCTCGTCGAGTACCGCGTCCACCTCGCGCCGGCGGTAGCGGTGCCCGTTGAAGGCGGTGACCGAGCAGAACTCGCAGTCCATCGGACAGCCGCGGGCGGTCTGCACCGCACCGAGCAGGTACCTCGGGTGGAAGAGGTCGTGCCGGGCCCCGGAGATGGGTGTGCGCCGTTCCGGGTCCTCGCGGTAGACCGGCTGGAGGTCGCCGCGCTCCACGTCCTCCAGGATCCGGGGCCAGGTGCTCTCGGCCTCCCCGATCGCCACCGCGTCGACGTGGCGAAGGGCCTCCTCGGGGCACACCGACGCGTGGATCCCTCCCATGACGGTCGGGACCCCGCGCCGGCGAAAGGCCTCGGCGATGGCGTAGGCCCGTGGCGCGGCGTTGGTGAAGGCCGTCAGCCCGACCAGGTCGGCCGGGCGGAACTCGAACCGCTCGAAGTGCTCGTCGAGGATCTCGACCTTCCAGTCGCCACCGGTGAGGGCGGCCACGATCCCCAGGCCCAGGGGTGGCAGCACCCCGGCCGGGTTCACGGTGAGCCCCTTGCGACGGGGGTTCACCGGGTTGACGAGGAGTAGCCGTCTCATGTGCCAGGCTCGGCGTCCCGGGCGGCCGCCACCACGACCAGGTCCATCCCGGGGAAGCCCACCACCCGCAGCAGCGCGAGGTACCGGATCCCCGGGGCGAAAGGCGCTCCCAGCGGGAGGTCGCACCGGACGGCGCGCTGCGCTCCGGGCTCGAGGGGGAATCCGGACGGGGTGAAGGAGATCGGGGCGCGGAACCGCTCCCCGCCCCCCTCGCGGACGAACTCGGACATCGTGAAGCGGACGTCCCTGCGCTCCTCGGTCCGGTTGGACACGGCGAAGGACCGGGACGCCGTCTGCCCGGGCGCGCCCTCGAGGAGGAGGTGGGGCCGACCGCGCTCCGCCGACCCGTCCGGCTCGGCCGGCCCGAAGGTGGACTGGAGGAGCCGCTCCGCGAGGTCCATCCCGTGAGCCACCGCGGCGACGGTGTGGTCGACGGTGAGCCGGGTCTGCTCGCGGAGCGCCTGTCTCCCCTCCCGGCGGGCGAAGTCGATCCCGCGGCGCACCAGGTCGCCGGCGTCGCCGGGCTGGCCGGCGATCGTGCGGAGCCCCTCGGCGTAGCGAACCCACCAGCGCAGGCCGTCCACGTACCGGGCGCCGAGCCACTCCATGCCGCCCAGCAGCGAGCCCGGAGCGCCGACCTTCTCGACGGGCCGCCGCCCGGACCTCATCCCTTGGCCGGCCGGCTGGTCACCGCTTCCTTCGGCGAGCGAACCCGCTCCGGGGTCGGCTCGAAGCAGGGCTCCTCACACTGGAAGTGATCGTACCAGTGGTGCGCGCGCACCCGCCGCGGGATGGGTCCCTGCGCCACCTCGCAGGAGGGGGTGGTCCGGGTGCAGATCTGGAGCTCGAGGCAGACGCACTGCTCGTAGGCGCCCCGGACGAGGAGCCGGCCCTGGTAGGCCGTTCCGGGCTCGAAGGCTGCATCCGGCGGGACCACGACCTTCACCACCACCGACTGGTCCGGGGCCAGCGGCGCCGCGGCGGGCTCGACCGCGGCCTTCACGCCGGTGTCTCCCGAGGGCCCGTGGAAGCTCTCGGCCTCGAACGTGAAGTTCCGGGCCACGCGATCGGTGTTGGTCACCTTGACCATGCCCACCGCGGGCTCCTTGCGGGAGGCGCGCAACTCCAGCCGCCCGACGCAGGACGGTGGGCACCCGGTCTCCGGGACGGCGCAGTGCCCGCCCCGGGGCTGCAGCGCCTCCGACACCAGTCGCCACCAGGCCGAGAGGACGGGCTGCCAGGCCTCGACCGCGCTCCCCAGGAGTTGCTGGCCCACGCCGGCCGAGCCCTGCAGCGCCTTCCCCGTCCTGGCGCGGATCTCGTCGAGACCGGACCCCAGCGCCTGTCCGCGGCGGAGGACGTCCTGTCCGCCGCACCCGCAGTCCCCTCGCGTCGACGTGCTCATGGTCCGCTCCTCTCCACCTGCTGGGGCCCGCTCGCCGCCTCCGGCGCGTCCGGCATGCGGTCGGTGTACACGTCGATCCGGCCGGCGACCGAGTAGATCTCCAGGCTGGACTGGTAGCGGCGGTGCGGCTTCAGGCCACGCGGCAGCTCGATCCGCACCTTGCCGATGGTGGTCTGGCCCGGCTGGACGATCACGTCCTCGCGGAGCAGTCGGATCGTGCCGACCTGCTGCTGGGCCCAGGCGACCAGGAAGTCCCGGAACACCTCCTGCGGCTGCCGCTCCGGTGAACCGGTCAACCCCCGGACCAGCGGATCGCCGAAGCGGGTGGCGTCGACCAGCGGCGCGACGCAGAGCGAGCCGGTGTGGAAGGGCACGTTCCCCAGGTTCTCCACCACGAAGGTCGTGTCGAAGGTGGTCTGGCCGGTGGAGAAGAGGGTCAGGTGGCGCGGCTCGATCCGCGCCCGCAGGTCCTCGCAGACGTGGACCTGGACCCCCCGCCGGCCGTCTCCCAGGAAGAGCGTCCCGGCATAGGTTCCTGGAGGCGTCGAGGGATCGACCCGCAGGGACGCCTGGATCGACGACTGCTGGTTCGGCTCGAGTCGGGCCCCGACCTGGAGGACCTCCAGGGCCTCCCCGGCGGGCCCGCGCAGGTCGGGGAGTTCCACCCGGAGCCCGGCCAGCCGGATGCGCTCCGCTGACGAGTTGTGAAGCCGGATCGTGCCCCGCAGCTCTCCGGGCGGTCCGTAGATCACCAGGGGTGCCTCGGACGATTCCGCGGCCATCTTCACGGCGAACGGCATGGTCTCCATGGCCCCACCTCCTCGGCTGCGAGCGAGCTACTTGCAACTCTCGGGGCGCCGAGGGGCGTAGTCCTCAGTGATGATCTGCGACTCGCCGCAGAGCGAGAAGCTCAGCAGCTCGATGCCGAAGAGCGAGATGCCCAGGTCGTAGTGCTGGGGCACGTGCACCCGAATCTTGGGGACCTCGGCGAGCGCGACCCGGAGCTCGATGGTGGGGAGCTCCTTGACGCGGATCTCGTCCAGGCCGGCGTCGACCTGGAACGGGCTGGCCTCGTGGTTGCTGACCTGGATGTCCCCGAGCCCGGCGTTGACCTGGAGTGGCCCACCAGCCCCATTGCCCAGCTCGACGCTGAAGACCGGATCGGAGCCGGGGTTACCGACCCCGACCTGGTAGCTGGTGGGAATTCCGGACAGTTCGACCGAAGACCCCATGGGTTCATCCCCCTGCGCGCCGACCCTCACGCGCCCTGTCGAGAACGATCGGTTGATCCGAGCACAGTCAACCGCGGGTGTAAATCGCCCTTTGCGGGCCCCTCGGGAGCGGCAGTCCGGATCCGCCGCGCCCCGAGCGCGCGCCGGACCCGCTCCCGCGCCGCACCCTCCTCCTCCCAGGTGAGAAAACGCTCAGGGTGAAGAGGCCGGGGGAGCCCGACGCGATCGCCTGCACGGACGCAGAGCGGATTGTAGGGCAGAAGGGTGATGCGATCGGCGCCTGCGTCCACCAGCAGTTCCACGATGGCCTCGAGGTTGCCCGGGGCGTCGGTCACGCCCGGGACGAGCGGAACCCGAGGTTGCACCTCGAGCCCCGGCTCGGCGAGGATGCGCCGGAGGTTGGCGAGGATGCGCCCGTTGTCGGTCCCGCAGTGCTTCCGGTGCGCGCGGGGATCGGCGAGCTTCACGTCGAACTGGACCAGCCGGACGTACGGCCAGACCCGGGCGGCGCACCGGTCGTAGTCGAACCCTCCGCCGGTCTGGATCGTCACGTGGACGCCCTCCGCCACGAGGAGGCGCAGAACCCGCTCGAGGTAGCGCGGGTAGAGGAGGCATTCACCCCCGGAGAAGGTGACTCCGCCGCCGGAGTGGCGCCAGAACGGCCGGTCTCGGAGGAGCGCCGCGACCAGCGCCTCCGGCTCGTGGGTCCGCCCGATGACGTGGAGCGAGCCGCTGGGACAGGCGCCGGCGCAGCGGGCGCAGCGGTCGCAGCGATCCCGGTCGATGCGCTCCGGGGCGGTGGTGCTTGCGGCGTCCCGCGGGCACGCCTGCACGCAGCGCCCGCAGCCGATGCAGGACGCCGGCGAGAAGCCGATCTCGGCGCGAGGATCCCGGGTCTCGGGGTTCTGGCAGAAGCTGCAGCGGAACGCACACCCCTTGAGGAACACCACGGTCCGGATGCCCGGCCCGTCCTCCAGGCTGTGCCGCTTGATGGCGGCCACCAGCGGCGAGCCGACCTCCCTCACGGCGCGCCTCCCGGGCGCAGCCCGAGACGCCCGCCCAGGTCGAAGAGCATGAACCCGAGCTTGTAGAGCAAGGCGAGGTTCCCGCGAACCCGGAGCTGCCGCCGCACCAGCGCCAGGACCACGTCGGGGCTCCCGGAGAGCAGGAGCCTGGAGATCGACGAGGCGTCCCGGAACACCACCACCACGTCCCATTCCGCGTCGTCGGGCCGGCCGTCGTCGCCCACCCCGGCGCGCAACTCGGCGCCGTCGAGCACCAGATGCGAGGCCAGCGCACGGTCCTCGGTGCGGAACAGGAAGCGCGCCCGCGCGCCTCGGACGTGGCGGCGGTGGAAGGACTCCGAGGCGCAGGCGCCCGCCTCCAGGCCGCGCAGGAGCAACCCCAGGCAGGCCTGCGCCGCCGCCCCGCGCGCCGCGGGGATCTGGCGGCCCGCCAGCACGGCGCCCAGGCCACGGTCGGCCCGGTCGAGCCAGTCGACGAGGGTCATGCCTGCACCTCCCCCAGCGAGAGGGTGAAGCCCTCGCCGCCCTCCGACGCCAGCGCGAAGGCGGTCCGCTCGAGGATCTCGCGGCGCATGGCCGGGGACAGGTCGCGCAGGTAGGCGGTGTAGCCCGAGACCCGGACCAGAAGGTCGCCGTGGCGCTCGGGGTGCGCCAGCGCGTCGGCGACCGCCTCCGGCCGCAGCAGGGTGAACTGCACCTCCATGCCCCCGTTCCGGCGCCCGTCGTCGTCGTCGAAGTAGGCCTCCACTGTCGCGGCCAGGTCGGCCTCGCTCCGCGCCCGGCTGGAGGGCGTGAACTTCACGTTGTGTGCCATCCCGCTGGTGATGGCCTCGGCCGGAAGGCCGGCCATGGCGCCGAGCGAGGTGGCCAGGCAGGGGACGGCTCCCGACACCGGCGTGATCCCGCTGGCGAATGGCGCGCCGGCCCTGCGCCCGCTGGGCAGCGCTCCGGCCAGGCTGCCCCACCCGACGTGGGTGGTCATGGTCCAGTACCCGACGCGGTAGCGGCCTCCGCGGTAGTTGATGCGCGACCCGAAGGCCCGATCGAGCTCCCCGAGGAGCCACGTGGCGTTCTCCCGCGCCACCGGATCATCGCTGCCGAAGCGAGGGGAGCGGGCCAGCATCGCCCGCAGGACTGCGTCGCCCGCGAAGTCGCGCAGCAACGCCTCGCGCAGCGCGTCGAAGCCGACCGTCCGCCTCTCGTAGACATGGATCTGGAGGGCGCTGAGCGAGTCGACCACATCCGCCAGGCCGACCACGGCGACGCCCGACCCGTTGATGGTCGCGCCTCCCCGGGACAGGTCCAGCCCCTGCTCCATGGGACCCTCGAAGATCGACGAGAGGATCGGCGTCGGATGGATGTCCTGGTGCACGGCGCCGAGCAGGTCGTTGAGGGCGGTGGTCCGGGCGGCCAGCCAGTCGATCTGCGCCGACAGTGCTTCGCGGAAGGCCCCGAACCCGGCGAAGCCACCCGGGTCGCCGGTGTCCACGCCCAGCAACTGCCCGCCGTCGCGACGGGTACCCCGGAAGAGCGCCAGATCGAGCACCGAGACCAGGTTGACGAGGATGGCCGCGCTGTGGCCGTAGGCGCGGCCGGCGCTCGTCGGCTCGACGCAGCCGACGATGCCGTAGTCGCGCGCCTGGGCCAACGTCTCCCCCCGGGCCGTCATGGCGCGAACCACCGCGCGGTCGTTGTGGATGGCGGGGGTGGCGCCGGTGCGCAGGTTGGCCCGGCAGATCCTCCGCAGCCAGGCGGGCGGGTTCACTCCGGGGTGGTAGCGGGCATTCACGTTCGGATCGCGCAGGCGCATGAGCTCGGTGGCGCGCAGGAGGAGGTGGCTGAGCTCGTTCACCGCGCAGCGCCCCTCGGCGTCCACGCCGCCCAGCGTCACCGCCTGGTTGGAGCCGGTGGCGCCGAAGAAGGCCTCCCCGGTGCCGGGCACCCCCGGAACGTGGTCGCCGACCTTGAGCCAGAAGTCGCAGACCAGCTCGAGCGCGCCCTCCTGGTCGATCCGGCCCGCCTCGAGGTCGGCACGGTAGAGATCGGCCAGGAGCTGGTCGAGCCGTCCCAGGCTGAGCCCGTAGTTGGCGTTCTCGAGCAACACGGCATTCCAGCAGGTCCAGATCGCGGTGAGCCCCTCGCGGAAGGTGCGGGCGGGCTCGGCCGGGGCCCGCTGGTGCGCCTCCGCCAGCGCCCGCAGCCCTGCGCGGCGCGCGGCGTCGGGCTCCCGCTCCGCCATGGCCCGCGCCTCCGCCGAGAGGCGGTGACCCCAGGCCACGGTGCCGAGCAGCGCCTCCTCGAGCGCCGAGTACAGATCGCGCCGGTCCGCGCCGCGCGCCCGGCGGCACCGCTGCCTCGCCTCCTCCGCCAGGTCGAGCAGCCCGCGGCGCAGCACGCGCCCGAAGTCGGGGATGGTGTGCGAGATGCAGGAGAGCTTGGAGAGCAGGTAGAGGTCGACGTGACCGAGCAGGCCGTCCTCGAGCGACGCTCCCGCCCGCGCCCGGGCCACCTCGGCGACGTGGGCGCGGATCCAGGAAGGGAAGATGTCGTGGTTCAGCTCGTCGACCTCGGCGGGGCGGATGCGGTAGGGGTTGGACCGCCGGCGCGGGAGTTCCTCCAGCTCGGGCCAGAGGGTGAGCGCCAGGAACTCGGGATAGAGCGGCACGCCCTTGAAGCGGCTGGTGGTCGAGCCGGCCAGGAGCGGGAGCGGCTCGCCGCGCAGGCTCACCTCTCCAGTTCCCTCCAGCCAGGCGGCGGCGTGCGCCACCACCGGCTCCCGGCTCTCCAGCACCTCGCGGTACAGGCGCGCCTGCTCCAGGACCGAGATGCGGGTCCGGTCGAGGAGGGACCGCTCCCGCGCCAGCCGGGTGAGGAGGCGTGGGCGTTCCATGCACACCTCGGGCACGGCGCGCAGGTGAAGCTCCCGCAGGCGGACGATGCGCGGCGGAAGATCGATCTGCTCGAGCCGTCCAAGGCGAACCGGGTCGAGGAGGAGGTCCGTGCTCAAGCCTCCCTCCCCCGCCCGGACGGCGCGCCCGGCTCTGGCCTGCCCGCGGCGGTTCCCTCGACGCCGGCCCGGATGCGCGCCCAGGCGAAGTGCACGTCGTCGGACAGCGTGAGCTGCCGGCGCAGCCGGTTCGAGACCAGCGGCGTGCGCAATAGCCAGGCGATCGCCTCGGCCATCGCGTCGCGGGCCGGGCGCGGTGCGTATCCGAGTGCGGCGGCCTTCCGGGCGTCGTACCAGTAGAATCGCCCGACCGTCCGTGCCTGGGTCCGGTTGTAGTAGGGGCCCCCGCGGGCGATGCGCGCCCAGGCCTCCCACGCGGTCGCCGCAACGTAGGCGGTGGCGTGGCTGGCCATGGCCCACGGTCCGGGAATCCCGCACAGCTCCGACGTGGTGCGGTGGAAGAGCGTCCAGGGCCAGTTCTCCGACCCGAGCAGGTAGCGCTCGCCGGGCGTCCCTCGCTCCGCCACCAGGACGTGCCCGCGCGCCACGTCCTGCACCGCGACCACGTTGCACCCACCGTCGAAGGTGGAGCGCGTCGGGTCGTTGAGGTACTGGAGGATGGCGCCATTGCTCGGCGTGGGCCGGTGGTCGAGCGGCCCCACCACGATGGTCGGGCAGGCGGAGAGGATCTCCAGCCCCGCGGCGGCGCCGCGCTCGAAGGCCATCGCGTCCTGGCGGAGCTTGGCCTGGAAGTAGGGCACCTGCTCGACCCCGTCGCCGAGCGCGGTCTCGTCGCGCGGGCGGGTTCCGGTGCTGGAGCCGAAGATCACCGAGGAGCCCGTGAGCACCACCCGCTCGACGCCTGCGTCGCGCGCCGCATCGATCACGTGGAGCGTTCCCCGGACCGCCACGTCCTCGATGGCCGTCGGTTCGTGCCCGCCGTAGGCGTACACGGCGGCGGCGTGGAAGACCAGGTCGCACCCCGACATGGCCTCCCGCAGCCCGCCGCCCTCCAGCACGTCCCCCTGGACCAACTCGACGTCCAGCCCGTCCAGGCCTCGGGTGTCGCTGGACGGCCGCACCAGCGCCCGCACCCGTGTCCCGCGCCCCAGAAGCTCGCGGACGATGTGGCAACCGATGAAGCCGCTTGCGCCCGTCACCAGCACCGAGGCAGCCATGGCATCCCCCCCTCCCGCATCAATCGCGGGGGCCCTGCCCGAGGTCGTCCGCAACGGCACGGCCCAGCTCGGTGGCGAAGGCGCGAACCGCCGCGGTCGAGGCGCCCAGCACGCGCCCCAGGCTCCGCGCCAGCAGCGTCGAGGCCCGCGGCGCCTCGGCGGCCGCCTCCGGCGTCGCGTCCGGGCGGGATGTCCCTCCCTCCCCCACGACCCCCTCGGCCCCGTCTGCCGGACCGGTTGCGCCGTTCCCGGTCCCCCGGGCCCGGCCCAGCAGGTCGGGGACCATCCGGCGACCGACCTCGACGGCCGTCCCGACCAGGTCGAGCAGGTCCACGTCGGACCCGGTGCGGCGCGTCCTGCCGATGCGGAACTCCCGCCCCTCGTACTGCGCCTCGTAGTTGGCGATCGTCTCGCGGAGGAACGCGTGGTACTCGGCCGCCACCACCCGGTCCTTGTACCAGGGGTGGAGATCGAGGTTCATCGCCTGCCACAGCGGCGGCAGCACGAACTTCTGCCGCGCCACCACGGTCACCTCGGTGCGGCCGTCGCCGGTGCCCCGGAAGGCGACGCTCCCGTCGTCGTGCTCCACCGTCCCATTCTCCGAGCCGATCGACCGCCAGAAGACCTTGTGCAGGTCGTGCTGGTAGCGGACGAAGTCGAGCTTGGTCACGTCGAGCGGCTTGCCTCCGCTGAGGACGGTGAAGTTCGGCTGGGGAAGGTAGAGGGTGCGCTCCGCCTGGTGGGTGACCCGGCCCTTGGCGTCGCGGCGTATCGCCGACCAGGTGCCCCCGACGTAGTCGCGCATGTACTGGACGGCCCGGGCGATCTCGACGCGGGCGACGAAGTCGTCGAACGGGATGGCCAGGGTCCGAGAGAAGGAGAAGAGCACCGACCCGTCGAGGTAGCGCCAGCGAAGCCCGGACGGCTCGGCGGGCGTGGTGGCGACCAGCCGCTCCAGCGGCTCGATGTAGTCGACCACCGCCTCGAACTCGCCCGGCGCCAGCCTGGCGGGATCGAGGTGGAGGGGTGCGGCTGGGCGGTCCACCAGGTCCTTCGCGTACAGCGTGCACCATGCCTCGCCGGCCCGCCGCGCCGTCCCCACCGCCTCGCCGAGGGCAACAAGGCCCCAGAGCGCGGGAGAGAGGTCGCCCTGCGCCATGAAGGGTGCGGTCGCCCGGTTGAGGCGCGCCGCACCTTGCCCCTTGAAGGGGAAGAGCGTGGTATCCACCGGGAGCGAGGCCGACTCCGCCAGCCGCCGGAGCGCCGGGAAACGCCCCAGCTCGCGCCAGGCGTCGAGCACGAGCGGGTGCACGTTGGACCAGCCCGGGTACGGCGTCAGATCGCCGTCGATCCGGTAGCGTGCCGGCAGCCCCGAGCGCGCCAGGGCCAGGGCGTTGAGCGGGGAGGCGTGCGGGTCGACCTTCATCCGGGCGGCGGCGACCCAGTCGGTGAGGAGGACCGAGCGGCCGGCGATGACCGTGCGGGTCGGAAGAGGACGGGATCCGAGCGTACCTCCGGCTCCGTGCCCGCTGACCACCGCGTCCACGATGCAGAAGTGGGGCGGGACGGCGTCGAGAAGCGCGCAGGCGACTGCGGGGGCGCCCTCCCCGGAGAGGTCCGCATCCCCGTCCCAGGGGAGCACCCCGAGCAGCGTTTCAAGGCACAGCGCGTAGGCGTGGGCCTCGTGGGTCCGGTTCTTGGCGAAGACGATGCGGAAGCCCGACTCGACCCAGGCCCGGCCCACTCGCACCTGGTGCAGGGGGCTCCCGGCCGGGAGCCCCAGGTCCACCGTGTCGTCGGCCAGGTCGACAACGGCGTAGCGGTTCCCACGGCCGGTGCGGCCGCGATAGCCGAGGCGCTTGGCCGCCTCGACGACCCCCCGGTTCTCGAGCCAGCCATCGCGCGACCCCGCGGCCGCCACCACCGACACGCTGCGGTGACCGCGAGCGTGCAGGAGGTCGACGAGGGCTTCCACCAGCGCAGGGTCGGTGCTGGAGTGGGGCGCGGTGTCGAGGGCCGTCAGGTCGGGCCGGATGGTGACGTGCAGTTTCTTCCTGCGGCGTCCGGCAGCCCGCCGGGCGGCCATCAGCGCTGGCCAGAGGCCCGCTCGCTCGAGCGCATCCTCGAGCAGCACCTCCCCGCTCGAACCGTCGTCGTGCGCCAGCACGACGCGCTCCACCGCAGCCGCGCGCCCGCCCTTCGCTTCCGTCGCCACCGATTGGTTCCTCCGTGCCAAGTCGGCTAGCCTACGCCTTCCGTTTCACCTTCGCCTCACCCGAAGGACCGGTTCCCTACACCGTGAGAAAACCACCCGTTGATCGCTCCCGGGTTTCGTGGAAGGGATGAACCATGAGCAAAACTCCGGAATCCCCGGCCAAGGTCACGCCCCTCGAGGCGGCAGTGGAGTGCGTGGAGGGAACCCTCCGGGCCGTGAGCGACGGCGCCCGCGCCTTCCAGGAGCAGGTCGAGCTGAAGCGACTGCTCGAGCCGGAGGGCAGGAGCAAGCTGCTGGGAGCCCTGGTCGACGGTTACGCCACCTACTTCGAGGGCATGGCGCAGGTGGCGGGCGACCTCGCCCTCCGCCTGCGCAGCACCGGGAAGGCGACGAAATCCGACGAGGGGTGATCCGGCGAACCGTCCGGCATGAGCAATCTCTCATGGTCGGCAGGCCCGGCGACACCCGTCGCCCGGCTGACCCGGTATCGCGGTTCCACCGCTGCGCATGCGGCGGGCGGAGCGAGCCGTTTCGCGTGCCTCCCCGCGGCGATAGACTCTCCCTCCATGCGAACGCTCCTCCTCCTGAACGCCGCCTTCTGGCTGTTCGTTTCACTTCCAGAGAAGGCCCTCCCGTGCAGCCGGGTGATCCACGTGACCTCCGACGGCAGGGTCACGATGGCGCGAAGCATGGACTGGAAGGAGGACAACCGACCGAAGTGGTGGGTGTTCCCGCGAGGGATGGCACGCAGCGGGGGCGCCGAGACCAACCCCCTCCGGTGGACGAGCCAGCACGGAAGCATCGTCGTCTCCATGTACGACACGGGAACGGTCGAGGGCATGAACGAGAAGGGCCTGATGGTCCAGGGGCTCTATCTCTCCGAGGCCAGGTACGGAACGCGCGATGCGTCCCGCCCCGGGCTGTCGATCATGGCTTACTCGCAGTACCTTCTCGACGGCTTCGGTACGGTGGCCGCGGCCGTGGCGGCCCTGGAGAGGGAGCCGTTCCAGGTGGTGACCGTGCTGCTGGGCGGCGAGCCGGGAACGGCGCACTGGGCGCTCGCCGATTCCACGGGCGACTCCGCCGTCGTCGAGTACGTGGACGGCAAGCAGGTCATCCACCACGACCGGAAGTACGCAGTCTTGTGCAACTCGCCGACCTTCGACCAGCAACTCGCGGTGAACGCCTACTGGAGCACCATCGGAGGGGACGTGTTCCTTCCCGGAACCTGGCGCTCGGCGGACCGGTTCGTCCGGGCGACCTGGTACCAGAAGAGCCTGCCCTCGTCTCCCAGGTCGGCGCGCGAGGCCGTCGCGGGGGTGCTGTCCGTGGTGCGAAACGTCTCGGTTCCCCTCGGCTCCTCGGACCCGACGAAGCCGAACCTGGCTCCCACGATCTACCGGACCGCGGCGGACCTGACGAACCGGACCTACTTCTACGAGTCCACGCTCTCCCCGAGCGTGATCTGGGTGGATCTCAAGACATTCGACTTCTCGGAGACGGGCCCGGTCCTGGTGCTCGACGTGTCGGACCAGCCCGAACTGACGGGGGACGTGGCCGGAAGGTTCCTGGCCTCGAAGCCGTTCAGCTACACGAGGTAGCCCGGTTCACCGAGCACGCGAAGGTCCCGTCGCCTGCAGCCACGGCTGGAAGATCCTCGTGAGCAGGGGGACGACGGCGTAGGTCATGGCCAGCACCATGGCAACCGAGGTGATGAGCGATCCG
>CAIQRS010000008.1 GCA_903874275.1 uncultured Anaeromyxobacter sp. | reverse complement strand
GACTCCGACTCCGACTCCGACTCCGACTCCGACTCCGACTCCGACTCCGACTCCGACTCCGACTCCGACTCCGACTCCGACTCCGACTCCGACTCCGACTCCGACTCCGACTCCGACTCCGACTCCGACCCCGACTCCGACTCGGTCCTTTCGGGTGGGGTTGCCTCGGTGGCGCACGCCCCGCGCCAGCCCGCGGTCGATCGCGTGTGGATCCCGCGTCGGGCTGTCACGGGTCCTGCGCCGTGTGGGGCAAAACCCCACCCGAAAGGAGCCGTGCATGACGTTTCACGCGTTCGAGGTCGCGCTCGAGATCGTACGATCGCTTGAGGAGCCGCTCGCGAATCTCAATCGGCGGGACCCGGACCTTGCCAGGCAACTGCGGCGAGCCGCCTCCTCCGTTCCGTTGAACGTCAACGAAGGCGGCCGTCGCAACGGGAAGGACCGCATCCACCTGTTTCGCGTCGCCGCGGGAAGCGCGGACGAAGTGGTCGCCTGCCTGCGCGTGGCGGAGGCGTTCGGGTACGTGCAGGCTGCCGGTACTGCGCGGTCACTCGAGCTGTGCGACCGGGTCCTCGCGATGCTGTGGCGCCTGACCCACTGAATGCGTGAGCTCTCGCTACGCCTTGGCGCCCTTCGCGGCTTCCTTCTTGGCCGGGACGCCGGTCAGGACGGCGATGGCCGCTCCGACCACCGCGCCGCCGGCCGCGAAGAGGGCTCCGACGCCGGTCACCCCGAGCACCATCCCGACGACGATGAGGGCCCGGACGAGGAAGGTGGCCTGCACCGGGGAGCCGGCGACCGCGCTGGCCAGCATCACGCCCGCGTAACCGCCGTACAGCAGCGCGGGGAGGAGGCCGAGCGCGAGGAAGAGGGCCAGTCCGACTGCGGCGCCGATGATGGTGGGGGTCTTGCGGGTCATGACGTCCTCCTTGGTTGCCTGGAGGTATTGCAGCGCGCTTGCCAGGTTCCGGCGACTGGAAATCCGGGGGGTTGGGCCTCGGCCTTGTCGGAAATGCTGGACGGACTGCGGCCGGCCCGACAGCCGGACGACCCTGGTGGGGGGCTTCAGTGAATCCGCGGCAGGAGTGGCAGCGCGGCGACGATGGCGGCCTCCTCGTCGGCCATGTCGGCGAGGCGGCGGTCCACGTCGATGCCGGCCCCGTGGGCCCGGGCCAGGTCCACGAAGAGGGTCTCGTGCCCCGCCTCCGACTGCGCGAGCCGCTGGTAGAACTCCTTCAGCCGTGGGTCCACGAGCGCCTCACCGAGGAGCGTCAGCCGCTCGCAGCTGCGGGCCTCGACGAGCGCGAAGACGAGGAGCTGCTCCGTGAGCCTGCTCCGCCCCCCTCCGGCGAGTCGCAGGAGCGACCCCACGTACGGGTCGCCGGTGTCGGGCGGGAGCGTGCGCCCGCGCTGGGCCAGCTCGTTCAGCACTGCGAGGAAGTGGTGGGTCTCCTCCTGGGCGAGCCGGGCCAGCTTGCGCACCAGGTCGGGCTTGTCGGCGTTGTCGGCGACCAGCTTCACCGCGCTGGCCGCCGCCTTCTTCTCGCAGTGGGCATGGTCGCCGAGGGTGGCGTCGAGGTCGGAGAGGGCGACCCCGACCCAGCGCGGGTCGGTGCTCGATCGGAGGATGCTCACGGGACGATGCTACCTCGCCCGTCCACCCGTGCGGGCTGCCGCGGGACCACGTCGAGCCGGAACCCCTGGACCAGGTCGGCCGGCATGACCCGCGCGCCCCGCGGGGCGAGCCCGGAGGCCGCGGCCAGCATCCCCACCAGCTCCGCCGGCGCGACGCCCCGCTCCCGGAGCTCCCCCAGCGACAGCGCCCCGTGCCGCTTGGCGAGCCGCTCGCCGTCCGGACCCACCACCAGCGGGACGTGGGCGAAGGCCGGGACCGGGAGGCCGAGGGCCCGGTAGACGAGGATCTGCCGGGCGCTCGAGGGCAGCAGGTCGTCGCCGCGGAGGACGTCGGACACCCGCATGGCCGCGTCGTCCACCGCCACGGCGAGCTGGTAGGCGGGAACGCCGTCGGCACGGGCCACCACGAAGTCACCGACGGTCGCGGCGACGTCGAAGATGCACTCACCGTGAACTCGGTCCCGGAACGACACCGGCCCGTCGGGGGCGCGGAACCTCCAGGCCGGAGGCCGGCGCGCACTCCGCGCGGCCCGCTCGGCAGGGGAGAGGTCCCGGCAGGTCCCCGGGTAGCGCGGCCCCTCGTCGGAGGCGTGGGGTGCCTGGGAGGCCTGGCTGATCTCGGCGCGTGAGCAGAAGCAGGGGAAGGCGAGCCCCGCCTCGCGGAGCCGGTCGAGCGCCGCGGCGTGGACCTCCCCCCGCTCCGCTTGTCGATAAGGTCCGAGCGGGCCCCCCATGTCGGGCCCCTCGTCCCAGTCGAGCCCGAGCCAGCGCAGCTCGTCGAGGATGCGGGCCTCGAGCCCCGGCCGGACCCGCGGCCCGTCCAGGTCCTCGACCCGCATGACGAGGCGCCCCCCCCGGGACCGGACGTCGAGCCAGGCGAGCAGCGCGGTGCGAGCGTTCCCCACATGGAGGGGGCCGGTGGGGCTGGGGGCGAACCTTCCGCGGATCTCGGGGGCGTGCGACAACATCGACTGGATAACCTGCCCCCCTCCCGGCTACAAGACGGCTTCCCGATGCGCGAATCCGGCGTCCTCCTCCCGCTCTTCTCGATCCGCTCCCAGTCGGGCTGGGGCCTGGGCGAGATCCCCGACCTCGTCCCCTTCGCGCGCTGGGCGGTGTCGGCGGGATTCTCGCTCGTCCAGGTGCTCCCGGTGAACGAGGCGGCCCGCGGGCAGAACAGCCCCTACACGGCCATCTCGGCCTTCGCCATCGACCCCATCTACCTGGCCCTCGACGCCTCGGAGGACTTCCAGGCGGCCGGCGGCGTGGACGCCCTCTCCGCAGAGGACCGCGCGCTCCTCGCCGACCTGCGCGCCTCGCCGGCCGTGCGCTGGCACGAGGTGCGTTCCCTCAAGGAGCGGGCCAGCGAGATCGCCTTCCGCGCCTTCCTCGACCGGGAGTGGCACGCCAGCACGCCCCGGGCCGCGGCGCTGCGGGCCTACCGGCGCGAGCACGCCTCCTGGCTCGCCGACTACGCGCTCTTCGTCTCGCTCCACGACGACGTCCTGGGCGGCAAGAGCTGGACGGAATGGCCGGAAGCCCTGGCCAGCCGCGACCCCGAGGCCCTCGCAGAGGCGCGCACGTCGCTCTCCGAGCGGATCCTCTACCGCTCCTGGCTGCAGTGGCACCTCGACGAGCAGTGGCAGGAGGCCCGGCGCGCCGTGGTGGCGGCCGGCGCCGACCTCATGGGCGACCTCCCCTTCATGGTCGCCACCGACTCGGCCGACGTCTGGTCCCGCCCCTTCGACTTCCGCCTCGACGCACGGGCCGGCGTCCCGCCCGACGCCTTCAGCGCCGACGGCCAGGACTGGGGGCTCCCCGTCTACCGCTGGGCCGTGATGGAGAAGAACGGCTACGCCTGGATCACCGACCGGGCCCGCCGCTCCGCCGAGCTCTACGGCGCCTACCGGGTGGACCACGTGGTCGGCTTCTACCGGAGCTACTTCCGTCCCAACGACGGGGGCCCTCCTGCCTTCGTCCCCGACACCGAGCCGGCCCAGATCCGGAACGGCGAGCGGGTGCTGGCCGCCTTCTCGAAGGGCGCCCGGGTCATCGCCGAGGACCTCGGCGTCGTTCCCGACTTCGTTCGGGCCTCTCTCGACCGGCTCGGCGTCCCCGGGTACCGCGTGCTGCGCTGGGAGAAGAACGGAGCGGAGTTCCGCGACCCGGCGAAGTGGCCGGCCGTCTCGCTGGCCACCACCGGCACCCACGACACCGACTCGATGGCCGACTGGTGGGAGTCGCTCCCCGCCGCGGAGCGGAAGGCGCTGCTCGCCCTGCCCGGCCTGGAGTCGATCGCCGTGCGGGCGCCCGTCACCTACGACGACGAGGTGCGCGACGCGCTCCTCGGCCTCGTCTCCGCCTCCGGCTCCGACCTCCTGCTCCTGCCCTTCCAGGACGCGGTGGGTGCTCGGGAGCGGGTCAACGTCCCCGGCACCGTCAACGACGAGAACTGGTCGTACCGGGTTCCGAGGCTCGTCTCGGCGCTGCTCGCCGACAAGGCGGCCACGGAGAGGCTCTCCACCCTGGCCCGAAGGACCGGGAGGCTCCGGGAGAGCACGCCGTGAACTCCCCGGTCTTCCTGGTGCGCCACGCCGAGGCCCAGGCCGGAGGAGTGGACGCCGACCGAAGGCTCTCCGCGTCCGGAAAGGAGTCGTTCTCGGCGCTGCTGCAGATGCTGGGCACGAAGCTCACCGTGAAGCGCATCTTCTCGAGCCCCTTCCGGAGGGCCCGCGAGACCGCGGCCCTGCTGGCCGGCGCCACCGGCGCCCCGGCGGAGCCCGACGACGACCTGGCTTCCGGCCACGCCGGTGGGCGCGAGTTCCTCGAGCTGGCCCGGGAGAAGGGATCGGGGACCGCGCTCGTGGGGCACAACCCGGAGGTCGCCGAGGCGATCGCCATCGCAGCCGGAAAGCCCTCGGCGGTGCCTCCCGGCACGGTGGCCGCGCTCGACCTGTCCGGCCCGGAGCCGCGCCTGCTCTGGCTCCGCTCCCCCTGATATGCTGGGCTGGATGGCCACCGGCCCCACCCCTCCCCCGTTCGGCGCCGTACCCCCGGCGCCCGCCGCCCCGCCCCCTGTCGAGCTTCCCCGCTTCGTGAAGGAGCTCGACACGCTGGTGCGCGCCCGCTACCCGCTCATCTACCTCGTCTCCTGGGAGGAGCAGCGGCTCGACACCATCCTCGACGAGCTGGCCAGGCGGCACGGCAAGGCGCTCGTCGGCTGGTCTGTGACGAAGGGGCTGCGCCGGATGGGCGGCACGCGAGGCGGCGCGGTGGTCGAGGGGGCGCGCGAGCCCATGGAGGCGCTCGCCGCCATCGAGAAGCTCACCGAGCCGTCGCTGGTCGTCCTGAAGGACTTCCACCCGTACCTGAACGACCCGGCGGTGATCCGCGGGCTGCGCGAGCTGTCCCAGTCGCTGAAGACCACCTACACCACCGTCATCCTGCTCTCCCCGGTGCTGCAGATCCCCACCGAGCTGGAGAAGGAGATGACCGTCCTCGACGTGCCGCTCCCCACGCAGGAGGAGCTGTACGGGCTGCTCAAGGAGATCGCCGAGGTCGTCGTGAAGGGCAACCGGGCCTCGGTCAGCCTGCGCCGCGAGGACGCCGAGGCCATCGCCAAGGCCGCGCAGGGGCTCACGCTCTCCGAGGCCGAGAACGCCTTCGCCAAGGCCATCGCCTCCGACTCGCGGCTCGCCAAGGAGGACATCGGCCTCATCCTCGACGAGAAGCGGCAGGTGATCCGCAAGAGTGGGCTGCTCGAGTACTACCCGACCGAGGAGCAGTTCGCGAACGTCGGCGGCCTGGAGAACTTGAAGACCTGGCTGGCGTGGCGCGGCAACGCCTTCAGCGAGCCGGCCCGCCGCTTCGGCCTTCCCGAGCCGAAGGGGCTCCTGCTGCTGGGCGTGCAGGGCTGTGGCAAGAGCCTCACCGCCAAGGCCATCGCCTCGTCGTGGAAGATGCCGCTCCTGCGGCTCGACATGGGGCGCATCTTCAGCGGCCTGGTGGGGTCCTCGGAGGAGAACCTGCGCCGGGCCATCCACGTCGCCGAGAGCGTGGCGCCGGCCGTGCTCTGGACCGACGAGATCGAGAAGGGGCTCTCCGGGGCCGGGTCGTCGGGCTTCTCCGACGGAGGCGTGACCGCCCGCGTCTTCGGCGCCATGCTCACCTGGCTCCAGGAGAAGACCGCGCCGGTCTTCGTGGTGGCCACCGCGAACCGGATCGACATGCTGCCCCCCGAGCTCCTGCGCAAGGGGCGCTTCGACGAGATCTTCTTCATCGACCTGCCGGCGCGGCCGGAGCGCGAGGAGATCTTCCGGATCCACGTGGCGCGGCGCGGGCGCAAGCCGGAGACCTTCGACCTGGGCGCGCTGGCGGCTGCCGCCGAGGGGTTCAGCGGGGCCGAGATCGAGCAGGTGGTGGTGGCCGCCCTCTACGACGCCTTCGCCGAGGGGAAGGAGCTCGAGCAGCGCCACCTGGCGCGGGCGGTCTCCGAGACCTTCCCGCTCGCCACCACCATGCGGGAGGACATCCAGAAGCTGCGGGAATGGGCCAAGACCCGCACCCGCCCCGCCTCCACGGTGCCGGCGGAGGACGTCCCCCGCCCCCTCACCTCCCGCTTCGGCTGACCCATTGTCCTCGGAGCGCCGCGACCGTTTCCTCAAGCTGGAGCGCGAGCGACCGGGAGGCGGCGACGCGCCGGACTCCATCCCCAGCTCGTCCACCGACCGTTTCCGCCCGGCGGTGGAGCGGCCGCTGGAGACCGTCGAGGAGCGGACGGGGGCCCAGCCCTTCGTCCGCTGCATGGACTGCCAGATGGACAACACCGTCTACGCGGCGACCTGCCAGAACTGCGCCGCCGAGCTCGACACACCGGCCCAGCGGGCCTTCAACGAGCGGCTCTGGAAGGAGCGGCAGTCCCAGGCCGAGGCCGAGAAGCGCGCGCTGGCCGAGCGGGAAGAGGCGCGGCAGCGCGACGCCGGCGACCAGGCCCGCAGCCGGCGCGAGGTCGCCGAGCACATGGCCGAGATGGAGCGGGCCCGTACCGATCGTGAATACGGCGGCGGCACCCTCGACGGCGGCCCCGTGGCCGGACCGCGTTCCGACACCGCGGGCATGCGGCTCCTGCGCATGCTGCCCAGCCTGCCCTGGCGCATCGCCGCCGCCTGCGTCGCCATCGGGATCCCGATCCTGCTCCTGCTCTTCGGGCGCGGACAGGTGCAGATGGTGGGCTTGATGCTGCTCGGCCTGGTCATCGCGCTCTTCTCGCCGGGCCGGCGCCGCTTCCGGAGGTGGTGATGTCGCAGGAGACTGGAATCACCGTGGTCGTGTTCGGGATCTCGCTGCTCCTCGACGTGGTCGCCGAGCTGGGCGCCGAGGCCCGCGCCGAGAAGAAGATGCGCACCGCCGACGGCGCCACCCACGAGGTGGACTACGTGGTGAAGGACGGGGCGGCCGAGGTCGGGGTGCAGGTGGACAAGAAGAGCGAGAAGGTCACCCTCATCCCCAGGGACTGCAACGCCGGCCCGGGCAAGGCGCTGGCCGGCCGGATCGCCCAGCGCTGGGCCTACTCCAAGGCGGTGGGCGAGCTGAAGCGCAAGGGGTACGCCGTGGCCAAGGAGGAGAAGCAGGCCGACGGCACGGTG
This sequence comes from uncultured Anaeromyxobacter sp., assembly GCA_903874275.1. Classification (GTDB taxonomy): domain Bacteria; phylum Myxococcota; class Myxococcia; order Myxococcales; family Anaeromyxobacteraceae; genus CAIOAK01. The sequence goes on along the minus strand of CAIQRS010000008.1, from coordinate 10,740 downwards.
CGGGTGGTCATGCAGCGCTGGAGGTGAACGTGGCCGACAAGATCGAGATCGAGCTCCTCTTCACGCCGGAGGGGGAGGTGCGCGTCGTGACCCACGGCCTCAAGGGCAAGACCTGCCTCACCGAGACCGAGGTGCTCGAGAAGGCGCTCGGGACGGTGAAGGAGCGGACGAAGACCTCCGAGTACTACCAGCAGCCCACGACCGTGAAGGGGACGACCAGGCAGGGCTGAGGCGCCGCCCGGTCAGTCCTCCGGCCAGCCGCTGCGCCGCACCGTCCCGTCGGGGCCGAAGCGCAGCTCCACGACACGGTCCGGACCCCCGGCCCGGACGGTTTCGACTCCGGGTGAATGCCGCTCGGTGAGGAAGTGGAAACGCTGGTTGGAGGAGCCCGCCCAGCGACGCCTCGTCTCGGGCAGGTCGGCCCGGTAGGGGCCATCGACGAGGAGGTCCAGCTGCGCGAGCAGCTCCGGCGCCCCGGGCGGGTTGCCCGCCCGCAGCTCCTCGATGAGGTGGCCGGTGAATGCGAGGACCGAGAGGCCGCGCTCCCGGGCTCCCCGGGCGAAGGGCGCCAGGGCCACCGCCTGCTCGAAGGGCTCGCCGCCGAGGAGCGTGACTCCTTCCACCTGGTCCCGGACCCGATCGAGCCGCGCGAGCAGTTCCCCTGGCTCGACCGGGGTCCCGGCTGCCGGGTCGAACATGTGGGGGTTGCAGCAGCCCGGGCAGCGGATGGCGCACCCCTGGACCCATACGGCGAAGCGGGCGCCCGGCCCCTCGGCCTCGGTCACGTCCACGACGGCGGCGACCCGGATGGCGTGCATCCGGCCCACTCTACCCCCGCGGCCGGCAGAGGCCCCGCAACCCTTGATCTCCCCCCTCCGCTGGGCGATCTTGCGGCCCCGCCGTCGCCCCGCCGCCGCTCCCCCCGCCGGAGGAACCCTTGCCCCAGATCCCGAGCACCGCCCTCGCCGAGAAGGCCGTGAACACCATCCGCATGCTCGCCGCAGACGGCGTGCAGAAGGCCAACAGCGGCCACCCCGGCATGCCCATGGGCGCGGCCGACATGGCGTTCGTGCTCTGGACCCGCCACCTGCGCTTCGACCCCTCGGAGCCGCGCTGGATCGACCGGGACCGCTTCGTGCTCTCGGCCGGCCACGGCTCGATGCTGGTCTACTCGCTCCTGCACCTGGCCGGCTTCGACCTCTCCGTCGAGGATCTGAAATCCTTCCGCCAGCCCGGCTCCCGCACCCCGGGTCACCCCGAGTTCGGCCACACACCGGGAGTGGAAGTGACGAGCGGCCCGCTCGGCCAGGGCTTCGCGAACGGCGTGGGCATGGCGCTCGGCCAGGCCATGCTCTCGGCCCGGCTCGGGCCGGGGAATCCCGTCGAGGAGCACTGGGTCTTCGGCATCGTCTCCGACGGCGACCTCATGGAGGGCGTGGCCGCCGAGGCCGCCAGCTTCGCCGGCCACAACCGGCTGGGGCGGCTCATCTACCTCTACGACGACAACGAGATCACCATCGACGGGCGCACCAGCCTGGCCTTCTCCGGCGAGGACGTCACCCGCCGCTTCGAGGCCATGGGCTGGCAGGTCCAGAGCGTGGACGGCCGCGACCACGACGGGATCTCCAGGGCCATCGATGCCGCCAAGGGGGACCTCTCCCGACCCAGCCTCATCCGCGTCCACACCACCATTGGCTACGGATCGCCCGGCAAGGCGGGCAAGTCGAGCGTGCATGGCGCCCCCCTCGGCGAGGAGGAACTGAAGGCCACGAAGGAGTTCCTGGGCTGGCCGCTGGAGCCACGATTCCTCGTGCCCGACGACGTGCGGGCCCTCTGGGGCGAGGTGATCCAGGGCAAGCAGGCCGAGCACGCCGCCTGGAAGCAGCGCGCCGCGGCCTGGCGGGCCACGCACCCCGGAGAGGCGGCGCTCCTCGACGCCCACGTGAACCGGACCGTCCCGGCCGACCTGACGGCCAGGCTTCTCGAGGGGGCCGACGCCTCCGACGCCACCCGCAAGCTGTCGCAGGGGATGATCCAGAAGGCCGCGGCGCTCGTTCCCTCGCTGGTGGGCGGCTCTGCCGACCTGGCCGAGTCGAACCTCACCGACATCAAGGGCGCCGGCGGCGTCGGCCCCGGCAATTACGCGGCCCGCAACGTCCACTACGGAATCCGCGAGCACGCCATGGGCGCGATCGCCAACGGTCTCGCCTACGATGGCAACCACATCCCGTTCGTGGGGACCTTCTTCGTCTTCTCCGACTACATGCGCCCGCCGGTGCGCCTCGCCGCGCTGGCCGGGCTCCAGGCCATCTACGTCTGGACCCACGACTCGATCTTCCTGGGCGAGGACGGCCCCACCCACCAGCCGGTCGAGCACCTCACGGCGGCCCGGGTCATCCCCAACCTGCACGTGGTCCGTCCCGCCGACGGGCTGGAGACGGCGCTGGCCTGGGCCCACGCACTCACCCGCCGTGAAGGGCCGACGGGGCTGGTCCTCACCCGCCAGAAGTTCGCCAAGATCGAGCGGCCGGCTGGGTTCGATCCGGCCAAGGCGGCGCGCGGCGGCTACGTGATCGCCGACCCGCCCGGTGCCAAGGTGACGCTGGTCGCCACCGGCAGCGAGCTGGCCACGGCACAAGGCGCCGCGGCGCTGCTCGCCGCGAAGGGCGTGGCCGCGCGGCTCGTGTCGGTGCCCTGCCTCACCTGCTTCGAGGCCCAGCCCGACGCCGTCCGTCGCGAGGTCATCCCCGCCGGGCAGCGGGTCGCGGTGGTGGAGGCCGGACGCGCCATCGAGTGGTGGAAGCTGGCCGGCTCGGACGGCCTCGTCATCGGCATCGACGGGTTCGGGGCCAGCGCGCCGGAGAAGTCCCTCGCCGAGAGCTACGGGTTCACCCCGGCCAGGGTGGCGGAGCGGGTCCTGGGATGGCTGTCCGCTCCGGCGGAATCACCCGGCAAGTGAAACGCCCCGCCTCCACGAAGGAGGACGGGGCGTCGCAGGCTGGCGGAACCGGCCGCCGGCGACTGCGCGGCTTCCTACCGCATCACCGGCTGGACCTGCACCGGGGCCTGGATCGGCATCTGCATGGTCACGGGGCGAGCCTCGAGCCGCTCCCCCTTCGAGAGCATCTTGAGCGAGAGGGCCAGCAGCTTGGCCAGCAACTCGGCCGAACCCGGGACGTCCAGCTTCCGGTAGATGCGCTTGCGGCGAGCGCGGATGGTCTCCGGGGAGACGCCGGCGGCGGACGCGGAGTCCTTGCAGGCGAAGCCCTGGGCGATGCGCAGCACCTCAGCGCGCTCAGCGGGAGTGAGATTAGTGCCCTCCAAGAATCGCGTGGCGAAGGGCTGAAGGATTTCGATGTCGATCTGGGCCATGGGTTCGTACTTTCCTTTCCGAGGCAGGCTCCGTACCCGGCCGATCGCGGATTTTTTACTGCTCCCCCCCGCAAACCCGGTCGGGTTTCCAGACGGTACGATAGCAACGCCCCGTCCGGATGCCACCCCCCTGGGTACCCTTTCCGTGGACCATATTAAAGGTACGGAATCACGAGCGATTCTGTCCACGATTCAACGACGCGAACTCCTCTTCGCACCCCCAAGGGGCTGTAAGTACAGGAAAAAACAACCTCCATCCGGGACGCCCCGGGATAGACAATCGCACCCAGGATTAGGGTTTCGCCATCAGTCCCAGATGGGGCGTAAGTCTTCTATCCGCCTCGGCGAGCCGCTCCCAGTCGATCGAAGGCGACCGGAGGTCCCGGGCCGAGCGGACGCCCGGTGGCAGGGGAACGTCGACGCGCAGCGGCATGAGACCCGGCGTCCGGGCCACGAGGAGTTGCTCGGCGTCGCTCCCGGCGAGCCAGTCGGCGAGGGCGTGCACGGCCGGGTTCTCCACACCGCGCTGCAGCACCGCCGCAGCGGTCGGGAAGACCAGCGTCCCGAATCCGGCCTGGTCCGGGTAGACCACCTCGAGGGCGGCGACGCTCACCGCGCCGGCCGCCGCCTGCTCCGATCCGGCCAGCCCGAAGGCCGCCTTTCCGGAGGAGAGCAGCCATTGCACTCCGGGTCCGTCCTCGGCGACCTGCGGGCGCTGGGCGGCGATGGCCCGGAGGAGCCCCAGGGCCGCCTCGTCGCTGGAGAGCACGGCCAGGGCGGCGAAGGTGGCCGGCCCCTCCCCGCGGTCCGTCGCGGCGATGGCCTGGAACCCGGCCAGGCGCGGGTCGGCGAGGTCGCGCAGGCGGCCCGGTTGCACCGGGAGTGTGACGCGCGGATCGACGAGCAGGACGCGGGCCCGCGCCCCCACCGGGAAGAAGCGGCGCGCCGGATCCTTCCATCGTCCGGCCACGCCGGGGGCGTCGGGAGCCGAGCCGGGAACGAGCAGCCGCGACTGGCGCAGCGCCTGGACCGGGTCGCCGAACCAGGCCAGGTCGGCCTGGGCCGGGTCCTCGACGAGCACCACGCGGGCCAGCCGTCGATTCACCGAAAGTGTGACGAGCGCGCGGGCGGCCACCGGTGAGACCGAGACGTGGACCTTCACCTCGGGGAGCGGAGCCCCCGTCGAGCAGGAGGCCGCGCCGGTCGCGCACGCCAGGCAGAGCAGCGCGGCGGCCGAGGAGCGCACGGTCAGCTGACGGGCTCGCGCTCGCGGCGCTGCCGCAGGGGCGCGTGCTCGGCGCGGTCGCCGCCCTTCGACTGGGCCGCCACCAGGGCGTCGGCCGCTCCGCGGACCAGCGCGGAGAAGGACATGGTCCCCTCCCCGTCGAAGCTGGCCACCCCCACGCTGGCGGTGAGGCCGCCGGGGTGGGCGCGCGCGCGCTTCACGAGCCGGTCGGCCGCGGTGCGGGCGCCCAGGGCGTCGGTGTGGGGCATGAAGACCAGGATCCGCTCGGCGTCGTAGAGGAGCGGCAGGTCGATGTCGCGCACCCCGCTCGCCACCAGCGCCAGGACCTCGCCCAGCAGGGACGAGCGGAGCGGCTCGTCCAGGCGGGCGGCCCGCTCGGCCCAGCCGTCCACGGCGAGCAGCGCCAGGCTGACCGGGTAGTGGTAGCGGCGCGACCGCTTCACCTCGACGAGCAGGAGCTTCTTGAAGAACTCGTAGTCGGGGAGGCCGGCGGGGTGGGCCGCCACCTGGCGGGCCAGCGTCCGGCCCAGCTCGGCCTCGGCCCGGAGCCGGGCCAGCGAACGGAAGAGGCTGACCACGGCGGTGCGGGTCAGCGGGGCGACCAGCGTCCCGTCGGCTGGCAGGCGACCGGCCGGCTCGTCCTCCTCGTCCACCAGCAGGACCACGGGGAGGGCGGGATCGGCGGTGCGCAGCGCCTCGAAGGCGCGCTTCCCCTCGGGGGTGGAGGGACGGACGGCCGCGACCGAGATCTGGCCCAGGTCGACCCCGTCGAGCCCTCCCGCGGGAGCGGCGACCTGCACCTCCATGCTGGTTCCCTTGAGGAACCGCCGGAGGGCGGCCACCAGGGGTGGGCTGGTGTCGAGGAGGAGGATGCGCTGGGTCATGTCCCGACCGGGATGCTACCATTCGCGCCCGTGCCGGCGAAGCGGATCGCACTCGCGCAGATCGACACCACCGTAGGGGACCTCGGCGGCAACGCGGAGCGGATCCGCGCCTTCACCGCGCTCGCCCGGGACGCGGGGGCGCGGCTGGTGGTCTTCCCGGAGCTGGCCATCTGCGGCTACCCACCCCGCGACTTCCTCGACATGCCGGAGTTCGTGGACCGCTGCGCGTCCTCGGTCGAGGAGCTGGCGCGGCCGGGCGACTGGTCGCGGGGCATCGCCGTGGCCTTCGGCTTCCCCGAGAAGGAGGCGGGCGCTCCGCCGCCGGGGCTCCACAACTCCGTCGCGCTGGTGGACGGGGGACGCCTCGCCGCGGTGGGGCGGAAGTCGCTGCTCCCCACCTACGACGTCTTCGACGAGACCCGCTACTTCCTGCCGTCGTCGTCGAGCACGTCGGCACGCGCCGGGTCGGTGGGACTCGTGCTCGGCCTCTCGGTCTGCGAGGACATCTGGAACGACAAGCGCTTCTGGGACCGTCCCCGCTACGAGCGCGATCCCATCGCCGACCTGGTCGCGGGAGGCGCGGAGCTGGTCCTCAACGTCTCGGCGTCGCCCTACGCTCTCGGGAAGGCCGCGCTCCGGGAGCGCATGCTCGCGACGGCGGCGCGCTCCCATGCCACGCCGGTGGCCTACGTGAACCAGGTGGGCGGGAACGACTCGCTGGTCTTCGACGGCGGGTCGATGCTGGTCGGCCCCGACGGGCGGGTCCTGGCCCGCGCCCCGCTCTTCGAGGAGGCCCTCGTCGTCGCCGACCTCGACGGGTCGGCCGTCCGGGTGCTCTCGCACGGCGGGCGCGACCTGCCCGTGCCGCCTCCTCCCGACCCCTCCCCCGACGGGCAGGCCGACGAGGTCTTCCGGGCGCTCGTCCTCGGGGTGCGCGACTACGTCCGCAAGTGCGGGTTCACGAGCGCGGTGATCGGCCTCTCGGGCGGCATCGACAGCGCGCTCACCGCCGCGGTGGCGGCGGCGGCGCTCGGCCCCGGGGGCGTCACCGGCGTCGGCATGCCGTCCCGGTACAGCTCCGACCACTCCCGCGAGGACGCGCGCATCCTGGCCGAGCGGCTGGGCGTCGCCTTCCGCGAGGTCTTCATCGAGCCGATGCACGCCGCCTACCTGGCCTCGCTCTCGGAGACCTTCGGCCATGCCCCCGCCGACCTCACCGAGCAGAACGTCCAGGCCCGCATCCGCGGTCAGATCCTCATGGCGGTCTCCAACGAGACCGGCGCGCTGCTCCTCTCCACCGGGAACAAGAGCGAGCTCTCGGTGGGCTACTGCACGCTCTACGGCGACATGGCGGGCGGCCTGGCGGTGATCGGCGACCTGCCGAAGACGCTGGTCTACCGGGTCTCCCGCGCCGCCAACCGCGCGCTCGGGAAGGAGTCCATCCCGGAGCGCACCTTCACGAAGCCGCCGTCCGCGGAGCTCAAGCCCGGGCAGGTGGACCAGGATTCGCTGCCCCCCTACGACGTCCTCGACGACATCCTGGCCGCTTACGTGGAGGAGCGGCTTCCCGTCGCCGACATCGTCCGGCGCGGGCACCCGGAGGATCTCGTCCGGCGCGTCATCCGGATGGTGAACGGGAGCGAGTACAAGAGGCGGCAGGCGGCGCCCGTGCTCAAGGTCACGGGCAAGGCATTCGGGGAGGGACGCCGGTTGCCCATCGCGCACGGCTGGAGGCCGTGAGCGCCTTCGGCCCAGCCTGTCGGATGCCGCCGACGCCTGGGCATCCCTCTCCGCAGCGCTTGTCCTCAGGGTGAGGGTATACCTCGGGTGAATGGCGCCGGGTCACACCGGGCCCGAGCTTCGCCCGTCCCCGGCGCCCCTTGCGGAGGCACTGCTGCGAGGGACGCCCGCGCCGGCTGGGGAAGCCCGAGCCGAAGGCGACGCGGGCGTGCGTGCTTCGTGGGGAGATCCGGGCGCCGACTCGCAGTCAACCATCCGAGAACGGCGGCGCCGCGCGAATCGCCGGCCATCCACCGCCGACCGCGCGCCTCGCGGGACCGTCCTTCCGCCAGGCGCCCGGGGTGGCCTCGGCGCGGGGCGCCTCCGCAGCGGCGACACGATCATTCCCCTCCTCCGCTGTACGCGTCGCGAGGACCAGCGCCCCCTGCGACGAGGCGCACCCACGCGGCGCCGGCAGCCCGGAAGGATCCCGCGAGGCGGCCCTGGCCGAAGGCGACGCGAACAGCCTGCCTCGTGGGGAGATCCGGGCCCCGCTCGCGGGAGGCTCGTGCGATGATCCGCGCCGCATGGGGAAGCGAGAGAAGAGCGTGCCGGCCGCGACGGCGCCGGGACCTTTCAACGCAGGGCTGGCGGGGCTGGCGGCGCGGCTCGGCGAGGTTTCGTCGGGGCCTGGACCGGCTGCACCGGAGCGGCGGGAGCTTGCGGCGAAGCCAGCCGGAAAGCCTCCGCCGGCGCGCGCGGTGGTGCGCATGGAGCGGGCCGGAAGGGGCGGCAGGACCGTGACGGTGGTGGAGAAGCTGGAGCTGCGGCCGGTCGAGCTGGAGGCGTGGCTGGGGGAGCTGAAGCGCGGTCTGGGCTGCGGCGGGGTCGTCGAGGGAACGGCCCTGGTGCTCCAGGGTGACACGCGGGAGCGGGTGGGGGCCTGGCTCGAGAGGCGCGGCGTGAAGAAGGTCACGGTGGCCTGACGCATGCCGTTCCACTTCACGCCCGGGGTCCGCGACCCCGAGACCGGCGCCCGCCGCGGCGCCTTCACCACGCCGCACGGCCGGGTGGAGACGCCGGCGTTCATGCCGGTGGGGACCCGCGGGTCGGTGACCGGACTCACGCCGGACGACCTCCGCTCGCTGGGGGTCGGCATCGTCCTCGCCAACACCTACCACCTGCTGCTCCGCCCGGGCCTGGACGCGATGCGGAGGCTGGGGGGGCTGCACCGCTTCATGGGCTGGGACGGGCCCATCCTCACCGACTCGGGCGGCTTCCAGATCTTCTCGCTCGCCGCCGAGCGGACCATCACCGAGGAGGGCGCGCGCTTCCAGAGCTACGTGGACTGCAGCTACCAGCTGCTCACGCCCGAGTCGTCCATCGCCATGCAGGAGGCCATCGGCTCCGACGTGATGATGGTGCTCGACATCTGTTTGCCATCGACTGCGGGTGAAGTGGAAGTCCGGGCCGCGATGGAGCGGACCCACCGCTGGGCGCTGCGCAGCCTGGCCGCCCGGAGCAACGGCGAGCAGGCCCTCTTCGCGATCGTGCAGGGAGGGCTCTCGCCGTCGCTGCGGGCCGAGTCGGCCGGCTTCCTTTCCCAGCACCCCTTCGACGGCTTCGCCATCGGCGGGCTGGCGGTGGGGGACACCCGGGCCGAGCGGTTCGACGTGGTCGGCCTCGCCGCGGGGCTCCTGCCCCCCGACCGGCCCCGCTACCTCATGGGGGTGGGCACGCCGCCCGACCTGCTCGAGGCCATCGCCCACGGCGTGGACATGTTCGACTGCATCATCCCCACCACGCTGGCCTGGCAGGGGACCGCCTTCACCGGAAGTGGACGGGTCCGGCTCACCCGGTCCGAGCACAAGCTCTCCGGCGCCCCGCTCGACCCCGCCTGCGGCTGCTCCACCTGCCAGCGGCACGACCGCGGCTACCTGCACCACCTGATGAAGTGCCGGGAGCCGCTCGGCCCGCGCCTCCTCTCCATCCACAACCTGCACCACTACCTGGAGCTGATGCGCTCCGCCCGCGCCGCCATCGAGGCCGGCCGGTACGGTGCCTTCATGCGGGAGACCATGGTCGCCATCGATCGGCACGAGCACGACGCCAGCGGCCGCGCCCCGGGGCGCCGCGCCTCCCCGGCCCCTCCGGCCTCCCCTTCCCCGGCCGAGCCGGGCGTCCGCTTCGAGATCGTGGCCACCTCGAGCGGAGCGCCGTCGGTGCGCGACGCCGAGGCGGGCGAGGTGATGCACCCGGTCATCGGCGCGGAGGTGGAGTCGGAGCGGCTCTACGTGGCCCAGTCGCGCCTGGCGGAGCGGCTCCTCGGGCCGGGCCCCGCCCTGGTCCTCTTCGACGTCGGCCTGGGCGCCGCCGGCAACGCGCTGGCCGCCATCCGGGGCGCCCGCGCCGCGCCGCCGGGGCGCCGTCCGCTCGCGCTGGTCAGCTTCGAGCGGGAGCTGGGGGCGCTCACGCTGGCCTGCTCCGACGAGGGGGCACGCCGTCTCGGCTGGTCGGCCGAGGAGGCCGCGGCGGCACGCGCGCTGCTGCGGGACGGGCGCCACGAGGAGCCGGGGCTCACCTGGGAGCTCCGGTCCGGCGACGCCCTGGAGCGGCTGGACGCCGAGCCTCTGCGCGCCGACCTGGTCTACTGGGACCCCTTCTCACCCAAGGTGAATGGCCCGCTCTGGACCGCCGGCGCCTTCGCCCGCCTGGCCGCCCGCTGCGCCCCGGGCGCCACGCTCTTCACCTACTCGACGGCCACCTCCGTCCGGGCCGCGCTGCTCCTGGCCGGCTTCGCGGTCGGCCACGGCGACGCCTCCGGCCCCAAGGAGGAGACCACCGCGGCGGCGCTCCCGCCTGCGCTGCCGGCCCGGCCGCTCGACGCCCGCTGGTTGACGCGGCTGCGGCGGTCGTCGGCGCCGTTCCCGGCCGACGCGCCGGGTGACGCGCTCCAGCGGATCGCCGCCATGAAGCAGTTCGGCAAGGTGTCCTGATCGCCTTCGTTCCAGCAGGCCGGTTGCCGCCGGGCGCTGGGACGTCGCTCTCCGCAGCGCTGGTCCTCCCGGCGGTGGTGCACTTCGGGTGAATGGCGCCGCGTCACGCCGGGCCAGAGCATCGCCAGTTCCCGGCGCCCGGTGCGGAGGCGCTGCTCGGAGCGACGCCCGCGCCGGCTGGGGAAGCCCGGGCCGAAGGCGACGCGATCAACGCTGCCTCGTGGGGAGATCCGATCGGTCACCCGCGGTCGATTGCTCAGAGGCAACAGCCTCCGCCCCGACGAGGATGCGCGGCCGGCTTCGACTCCTCCCGCCCGCGGGCCTCGCGGCGACGCCCCTCCGCCAGGCGCCCGGGGGTCCTCGTCGGGCGCCGCCTCCGCAGCGCCACAATCGATGAACCCGAGCAGGAGCGGCACTGGGGCGGATGCGTCACCCTGTCGCCGCGACCACGCGTCCCCCGGGGCGCGAGGAAAAGCGGCGCGGAGACGAGGATCCCCCGGGCGCCGGCACCACGGAAGGGGCG
>CAIQRS010000007.1 GCA_903874275.1 uncultured Anaeromyxobacter sp. | reverse complement strand
GGACCACGCCTTCGCCGACGACGTCGCCGATGTACACGGGGCCGGTGCAGGTGGGGCAGACGACGACGTTGAAGGCCATCGCCACGGCCCCCGGGTTCTCGACGAGCGCGGTGGGCACGGCGGTCATCACCATCAACCTCGGCGGCGGCAACGTGACGATTGATTACTCGACCTGCGCCGCGTCGCAACGCCCACTGTGGCTCGCCTTCCAGGACGACGCAGCTGCGTGGACGGTCGTGACGGGAGTGAACAACGTCTATACGTTCAACGTCACGGGCGCTCGCGGAGGTGTGGCTTGGGTGACGCAATCGGCGGGCGCAAGCACCGTGGCCGTCGAGTACCTCTCAAAGGCCGAACTCACCGCGAGCGCGGTGGTAGTCTGCCCCTCCACCTCGACGAAGACCGTGACCGGCACGACCGCCGGGGTCGGTGTCACCGACAACGCCAACGTCTCGCTGGGTGGAGGGACCACAATCGTCTCGGCGAACCAGTTCACGATCTCCGGCATCGCGGACGGCACCCACGACCTCGTCGCCTTCCGCCACAGCCTCGTAGCCGCGCCTGCCAGCGGCATCATCCGCCGGGGCCTAGTCCCCACGAACGGCGACGTGCTTCCGGTGCTCGACTTCAACGGGGCCGAGGCGTTCGCGCCGGCCACCGCCCTCGTGACCATCGGGGGGATAGCGTCCGGAGAGTCGATCCTAAACTCCATGCGGTACCAGACGGGGGCTACCTGCGACACGGCGCTCCTCTACATGGGCCTCACGCCCGTCACTGGTTCGGCCGTGACCGTCTCCGGCGTCCCGGCAGCCAGTCAAGTGTCCACCGACTTCCACGGAATCGATCTCTCGGCGGCACTCACGAACGCGTTCCGCTCGGTCACCGAGTTCCACCACGCCCTGGCCAACGTGACCGTGGCCCTGCCTGCGGCGATGCCGATGCCGACCGTTACCACCCTCACCGGGCCGTACAAGCGATTGCAGGCCGTGTACACGCTGCCCTCCGAGTACCTGACGACCACTTTCGAGTACACGGGGTCCTCGAACACGGCGACCATGATGGCGACGAGCGGCTACCTGGGCGGATCGGCGGTGACGCTCGCCTTCCCGAACTTCTCGAGCCTCGCCGGGTGGAACAACGCCTGGGCCCCGGCCTCGAGCAGCACGGGGAACTGGGTCGCCGGGGGGGCTAGCGTCAGCTTGACCACCACGACTTTCTGCTCCGAGGGGTCCCGTAGCACCTTCGCGGCTACGCAAGGAACGTTCTAGCTCGGGGGAGCCTCTGCCAGCGCGGGCGGCGGCTCCTTCGTACGCCGGCCTGCGCGCGCCGGACCGCCCGGTCCTTCCTGGCCCCCCAGATGACGCCCGAGCGGCGCTCGGGGGGGGGCGGAGCCTACCGACGAGGGTGGCCAGCTAAGTGCTGGTGAGGCTTGCGGTTTTACTGGCGCGCCCTAGAGGATTTGAACCAGTGGCCTTCGGATTCGTTGAGGATATTCACGTATCGTCAAATACGTGCAAGGACGTGCAAGCCTGTGCAAATACGGGAAGTGTGTCCGACGAGAAAAGCAAGAATGTGCAAACCCATGCAAGCTTGAGCAAGGATTTTGCTGGATCCTTGCGTGCGCCAGGAAAGCCTGGAGGAGGAGGAAGTTGATGACAAACTGAAACCTTCTATCGAACCCAGCGGGACGATCCCGCCCGGCAAAGGGTAGCGACCAGCCGGAACCGAGTGTTGCGTGGTGCG
>CAIQRS010000006.1 GCA_903874275.1 uncultured Anaeromyxobacter sp. | reverse complement strand
TCCCTGGGCGTCACCGCCCAGGGTGGGGTCGAACCGGCCCGAGTACCAGCCGTTCGGGCTGTGGCAGCGCATGCACATGTTGCCCGCGCCGTCCACGGTCGTGACCGACTTCAGGATGTTGTTCACGGCGATCTGGTTGGCGCGGAAGATCGGATCGCGCGCCGCGCTCGCCATGTTGGTGCCGGCCTGCACGCCGAAGTGGGCGTTCTGCTGGTCGATGGTGCCGCCGTGGCAGCCGGCGCAGGTCACCGTGAACTCGAAGACGTTGTACGGCGCCGGGAAGGTGATGTTGGACAGCTCCTGCTGCTGGGTGCCGGGGTTCGGCACCGTGCCGCGGGGGATGGCCCTTCCGGGCACGTCCGCGCTCGCCGTGCTCGCGAGGGCCGCCAGCACCGCTGCCAGGGCCAGGGTGGACGTCCGTCCGACGCGCGCCCGGTGGGCGCTCCAGTGACTCTCCATGTTGCGTGTCATGTTCTCTCCATTCAGGTTTGTGTTCACGACTCCCGTCTCCCCCCCCCAGCGTTCACTGGGAATTCCTGCTCACGTCCTCTTCCATCTGCAGAAACAGCGATCCGTCCAGCTTCTCATTCACGGTGAGTGTTCCAGCCACGTTCTTCAGCTCGCCGAAGGTCGCCCCCTTCGGAGTGCGCAGGGTGACGATCCATCCGCCCTTCCCGGTGACGGGGTCGAGCGGGAGCTTGGCCACCAGCTGGCCGGCCAGCGCCTCGGGGCTGTGGCGGGCTCCCGCGGGGACCTTCGAGCCGGTGCGGACCAGGCGCCAGGCGCCCTTCACGTACCAGGAGCCCGTGGGCTGCTTCGGCATGTCCTTGTCCGGGGTGAAGGAGCCGAGGGTCATGGTGAAGGTGCCGTCGGCGAACGGGACGTCGCCCACGGCCCTGGCCGGGGCCGTCACCGTGTAACCCTCGGTGAACCTCCCCTCGGGGAGCTTCTTGAACGTGCCGGGGGACAGGACGCGAAGCTGCCCGATCTGCCAGGTGGCGACCTTCTTCCGGGAGGCGGCGGGCTTCGCGGGAGCCGGGGTCACGGCCGCCGGGGCGGGGGGCGCGGGCTGCTCGGCGGAAAGGGCCGGGAAAGGCGCGACGAGGAGGACCGCGGCGAGGATCCACCAGGCCGGGAGGAGCGCGACGGAGGCCCCGGCGGCCAGTTCACGGAACGTGATGGCTGACCCTGAGAGCCTGCTTACCATTTTGCCGGGCTCTCGGGAAAGGCCCTCTGTGCTTCTCTTTCGCATCGACGTCCCCTGGAACGGGTTGACCCTTAGTGACTGGTCCAAATGGGACTGCGCTCATGGACCCATGAAGGCGGGAAAGGTAGTCAAGAGCTCCACATCGGCTCAAGTCCCCGGAAAGGGTGACGCGCAGGCTTGACGCAGCGTGACGAAAATTAGGATTTACCAATGCCAAGTTGCTCTCCCGGTGACAACACCCCGGGTGACAATCGACCCGCTCGCAGATCGCTGAAATCCGGGGAGATCCTTGGCGCGGCCCGACACGGCGCCCCGGACAACGGCTGGACAGTGGCGCCACTTCTCACCGGCGGTGTTTCTGGATCAGGGCCCGTGGGCCCCTTGCCGGCGATGGCGACACGGAAAGGTCACCGGACCGGCAGTGGCATGTCGTGCCTCCGAAGCTCGTCGGCGCGCACCGCCTGGGTAATCGTCCCGCCGCGGCGCGGCTCGACGCCCCCGTCCGACCATCCGGCCCATCTCCCCGCTGACCTTCCGGAGACCAGGTACTCACCGTCAACCCGCACCATGCTCCGGGGGCCCGGGCGGCGCCCGGTGCAGCTCGGGTTCCGGCGGTTCCGGTCCGGGTTGTGGGCGTCCTGGGGACCGAGGCTCCCTGGTCGGGGGAATGGTCCGCCAGACGGCCCAGTGATACGAGCCGCCGCGACACCGATGTCGCGGTTCAGCCAGTTGAACCCCTCCTTCGAGAGAAAACGAAATGCCGGAGCCGCCTCGTGAGCCGGGGTCGCCCGGGAGTGAACACGCCCGACCGCTCCTCGTGGTCGGGAGTGGTGATCTCGGGCACCTGGCGGCGGGGTGTGACCACCGTTGAGACCGCCAAGAGGGCAGCCTCGGTCACCCACTGGGCAGTGTTTGGGCAGGCAGTTTGGCCCGCGAAGATCAGTCCACCGGCAGGTTCAACTTCCGGAGGAAGGGCTTCCAGCGCGGGTCGCCATGCAAGGGGGAGAGCCAGGGGTCCCAGCGCACGATGCCGAGCCCCCGGTCGTGCTGGCGGCTGGCCTTCTCGAGCCAGTCGAAGGCGGCGTCGGGATCGCTGCGGACCGCGTGGACCTGCGCGATCTGGTACGCCGCGAAGCGCGCGTGCCCCTCCACGAGCTCGTCGAGGGCGGCCTGGGACTCGCGCGCCTTCCCGATCCGGTGGTAGGCGACCGAGAGCCCGGCAAGGCGCCAGAAGGGCAGTGGGAGTCCCTGGAGCAGTGGAATCGCCTCGGTGGCCCGACCGCCCTCGATGAGTACCTGGCTCAGGACGAAGGCCGGAAAGGGGTTCGCCGGAGCTACCTGTCGCCCCCTTCTGGCAGCGGCCTCGGCCCCCGCCAGGTCGCCGCTCGCCAGGAGCCCTGCCGCCAGGGTTCCCCACGCATCCGGGGCGAGCGGATCGACGTCGGTGGCCCGGCGCGCCTCCGCCATCGCCTCCTGCCCCCGTCCCAGCGCCGCGAGGAAGCTTGCCCGCCCGAGGATGGCAAGCCGGTCGTTCGACTTCAGCGCCATCGCACGCTCGAGATCTGACAGGCCACCTGCCCAGTCCCACAGATAATCGGAGCGGTGTCGTCCGCGGACCACGTACCCGTCCGGAAGATCCGGGTCGAGCGCGATGGCCCGCTCGGCGGACTCCAGTTCCCGTCGGCTGTCGGCGGACACCTCGTCCGGCGTCTCCGCCACGTAGCCCGCCGCGTCACCCCAGGCCCTGGCCAGGCCCGCGTGCGCTGGGGCGTAGTCCGGGGCGATCGCGATCGCCCGCTCGAAGGCCTTCATGGCGGCCGTGATGCTCTTCGGGGTCTGTTCCTCGACGAGCCTCCGTCCCCGCAGGACCAGGTCGTATGCCTCGGGGTCGATGGACCTGGCCGCCCTGGACGGGACCAGGCTCGCCTGCAGCGCGGTGGCAACGGCCTGGGCGATCTCGTCCTGGACGGCGAGGACGTCGGTCAGTTCACGATCGAAGGTCCTGGACCAGACGTGGGTGCCGCCGGCTGCCTCGATGAGCGTGGACGTGATCCGCACCTTCGTGCCCGCCTTGCGGACGCTTCCCTGGAGAAGGTGTCCGGCCCCCAGCTTCTGGCCGATGGACCGGAGGTCCTCGCTCTTCCCCCGGAAGGAGAAGGAGGACGTGCGGCCGATAACCTTGAGCCGCTCCACGTGAGCGAGCCTGTTCAGGATCTCCTCCGCCACTCCGTCCGCGAAATACTCCTGGTCGTGCTTCGGGCTCATGTCGGCGAAGGGGAGGACGGCGATGGAGGGGGTCGGTGGGAGCGTCACCGTGGCGGCAGCAGTCTTCCCCGCCGCATCCGGCGGCAGCCCCGCCCTCTCGAGCAGCGCGGGCCAGCGCGGGTCTCCGCGGATCTTCCGGAGCAGCGGGTCGGTCTTGAGCCAGAACATCGCGGTGTCGCGCTTGGCGCGCGCCTTCTCCAGCCACGCGAAGGCACGGTCCGCCTCCCCCCTCCACGCGTGCAACTCGGCGACCTGGTACTCGGCCCCCTTGTCCCCGTACTCGCGGATGACCTGGTCGAGTGCGGCCTGCGCCTCTGCCGGGTGCCCGAGGTCGTGGTGGGCGAGCGCCTCCAGACCCAGCGCATAAAAGGGACCGGGGCAGGGCTTCCTGGCCCTCCCCGCCTCGGCGAGGGCCTCCCCGGGCTGGCCCATCGCGATGAAGCTCATCCCGAGCCCCCACCGTGGCTCGCAATACGAGGGGAAGAGTTCCAGGGCCCGGCGGAACGAGGCAGCGCCTGCCGCGTGCTCTCCTCGTGAGATCTGGGCCGCGCCCAGCCCAAGCCAGCCGTTCAGCCAGCCCCTCTCGAGCAACGGGTCGATGCGGGTGACCCGCTCGAACTCGGCGATGGCGCCTTCGAGGTCCCCGATCGCCTGCAGGGCGAAGCCGTTGGAGAGGGCGACTCCGGGATCGCCAGGCGCCAGCGCGAGCGCCCGGTCCAGGTCGGCTCGCTGGCCGCGCCAGTCGCTCTCCAGCCACTGGTGCACGTCCGCCCTTGCCCGGTAGGCGTCGGGCGAGCCCGGGGCGAGCGCCACCGCACGATCCGCCGCCTCCCGCGCCCGCCGCCGCCGCGCCGCCGGGTCCCCCTCCCAATCGCCCAACGTGGACTCGAGCGAGACGATGGCGTCGGCGATGCCGACCCAGGCGAGCGCGAACCGGGAATCGGTGGCCACCGACTTCTCGAACGCATCCCATGCCCTCGGCAAGTCGTACCCGCCCCTCCGGAGCAGGTCGCGGCCCCGGAGGAATGACTGGAGCGCCTCCGGGTTGGTGGTGCCGCCCGCGCGTGCGCTCGACCTCCCCGGCAGGAGCCGGACCGCGAGCGCCTCGACCACCGCCTTGCCGATCTCGTCCTGCACGGCGAAGAGGTCCGAGGTGGCCCGCTCGAACGACTGCGACCAGAGGGTGGACGCGTCCGACGCGTGGACGAGCTGGGCCGTGATGCGGACGCGGTCTCCCGACCTGCGAACGCTTCCCTCCAGCACCGCGCCGACCCCCAGCTCGCGCCCGATCTCCTCGACCTTCTTCCCCTTCCCCCTGTACGAGAAGGCGGTGGAGCGTCCGACCACGCGCAGGCCGTCCACCTGGGCGAGGCCATTGAGCACCTCCTCCGCCACGCCGTCGGCGAGGTACTGCTGGTCGTTCCCGGGACTCAGGTCGGCGAACGAAAGAAGGGCGACGGAGGGCTTTGCGCCCGCCGCTCCCGGGTCCCGACGTTGCTCGGTGGCCCGCTTCCAGGCGTACCAGGCGCCGCCCCCGGCCGCGGCGAGGGCGAGCACCGCGCCCGCCACCGAGAGGGGCATGAGGAACCGTGCGGTCCTGGACCGCGGCGCCCCCG
>CAIQRS010000005.1 GCA_903874275.1 uncultured Anaeromyxobacter sp. | reverse complement strand
ACGGGATCTCCTCCGGGTGCAGTTCACGCACCGTGATTGGTGCTCGGGGACGACAGGCCGACCATCGTGGAACGTTACGCCC
The DNA here is from genome assembly GCA_903874275.1 of uncultured Anaeromyxobacter sp. GTDB lineage: Bacteria > Myxococcota > Myxococcia > Myxococcales > Anaeromyxobacteraceae > CAIOAK01. The sequence goes on along the minus strand of CAIQRS010000005.1, from coordinate 7,071 downwards.
TGCGGTGGGCGGGGTCACCGTGCCCTTCCGGGTGCATGCCCGTGGACCCGTCCCTCGGGCGCGGGACGCCAGACGCCGGGAACGGGGCGTCGGCCCAGGAAAGCGGTGGCTTGCGCCCCGGATGGGGTGGTGCCCCGGTCAGGGGTCGCTGTCGAAGACGAACTTCCGCGCCTGGCCGGCCGCGACCTTTCCCTCGAAGTGGACGACGACGAAGTTGCTGGCGACCTGGAAGGCCGAGACGCCCGCTGGCCTTCCCACGGGCCGTGGCCGCTTGACCCGCTCCGGCAGAAAGGCGAACACCGGCCTCAGGTCCTTCCCGCTGGACGGACGGAAGTCGCTGTCCTTCTTGAACGTGACGGTCAGCTCCCAGCGAACTCTCTTCCCGGCCATCGACCGGTCGAGCCTCGTGCTCCAGTGCTCGACCTCACGCGCGGTCGCCTCGGGGACGGTCGCCATCCAGGCAGGGTCGCCGTAGACCACGGTCGCGTCCCGGTCGTGCTCCATCTCCTCCACCTCGTCGGGCGCAAGCCGTGCCTCGATGGCGAGCAGAAGCGCCTGGTTCGCCACGAAGGCGCTCTCGGCGACGTTGAACCGTGCGCCCCGGTAGAAGAAGTTGTCCGCCATCCCCCACCCCACGAGACCGTGGGAGGTCTCCTCGATGAAGCCGAAGTACTGGTTCGCTCCCCCGGCGTGCAGCCAGGAGAGCGCGTAGGACGCGTCCGGGTCCTCGATCCGGGCCGTCAGGCAGTTGCCGACGGCGAGGTAGACCTTGGGGTTCGTGGAGCGTATCGAGCCCCTCGCCTCCCCGTCGATGACCCCGGTGAGACCGCCGTTCGCGGCGATGACGTCGGACGGCCCGTCCGGGTAGTAGACCGTCCACATGTCGGTCGCGCCATGGCCGCTCGTCCAGAGACCGTCGACCCGGTTTCCGTTCACGAGCTCGATCATGGGGAGCAGGTGGTCACCGGGGGCGTCGTGGCGATCCTTCACCCGCTGACCAGGCCGCTTCTCCTGCCAGTCCTGCTTCGCGTCCTTGAACTCGGAATACGCGACCCCCTCCGGCAGGGCGTCCAGGAATCCCAGCATTCCGCCGAGCCCGAACCGGATGGCCGGCGGAGCGCCGTCCCTGGCGATCCGCAGGGCGTCCTCGTGCGTGTAGCCGGTGACGATGCCCCAGACGGCCATCCCGTAGGGCTCGTTGTCCAGCCTCCGGTTGAGGGCCCCCGCCTGCCGGACGAAGTCGGGAGTGGCGTCCTGCGGCCTGCTGACGAACGCGATGTAGTCCGGGGAGAATGCCTTCAAGGGCTCGACGAGCTCGTCCAGGCGATCGAAGGTGAAGGTCCTCGCGCCGGGGTACTTCTTCCCGAGTACGGTCGCGACCTCGTTCCACCTCGGGTCGCTCGCCGTCCCCCTGCTGATGACGATGGCATAGCTGAATGGCGTGCGCGTCGATGGACGGGCCGCGGCCGGGACGAGGAGGGCCGTGACGACGGAGAGGGCAGCGACGACGAGAGTTCCACGTGTCGTGTCGCCCGGGCAGAACAGGGCGGGCACTTCAGGGGGTCACCGTCAAGGTGGTTTGCGTGACGTAGGTCTCCGTGCCGATGTCGAGCACGGGGCGCACCAGGTAGGCCTTCACGACGTAGGTCCCCGGGTTCGAGACACTGAAATTGGCAAGGCAGATGTGCGCGTCGGCCCCGGCGCAACCGGAGAAGTCCATGTTCTCGATGTTGTTGAAGTAGAGGCGGACGAAGCGGCCGTCGAAGTTGGCGCTCGACTCGAGGCGGAAGTAGATGCCGGTACGGGTCGTGGCAACCGGGAACGTGGTCGATTCCCCGGACAGGACGAAGCCGTTCCCCGTGATCCCGGTCCCGAAGGCGAGGCTGTTGTTGAAGGCGTCTCCGCCACTCCCCGAGCTGCCTCCGCAGGCGGACAGGGCGAGTCCGGCAGCGACGGTGATGGCCAGCAACATCCGATTCCGGGCATTCATCTTGATGCTCCTTGCGGGGCATGACCCGCGTGGGGGTAGGCGACGCCGATCCGGACGCCGTCGACGGGACCTCGAGTCCTGGTGCTCATGCAAGTTCCGGAGCAGGACCGACCTGCGCCATCCGCGCGGAATGAGGCCCTTGGACTCGATCGCACGGGAGGTGATGGCCGCCCGGTTCCGTCCAGACCCGGGTCGCAGGCGCCCCTCTTGGGGTACTGCCGCAGAAAGGCTCGGGAGAGGTATGTGTCCTCCACGAACTCGCTTCACAAATCGTAAATGTCATGACCAAGGAGTGCCAGATGATCGCACCCAGCCCCAGCAGAGGTGTCCTGCTGCTCGCGTTCACCTTCGCTGCTTCGTTCGCCGCCGGGTGTGGAGGGAGCAACTCACCCCAGGCCGACGCCCCGGTCATCACCGCGCAGCCGCAGGCGCTGGCCGTGGTCGGCGGCGGGAGCGGCAGCTTCTCCGTCACGGCAACCGGGAACGGGACCCTGTCGTACCAGTGGCAGAAGGACGGTGCGGCCCTGTCCGGGAAGACTGCGGCGACGCTGGCGCTGACGAACGTGCAGGCATCCGACGCGGGCAGCTACCGCGTGGCCGTGACCAACACGCTGGAGGGGACGACCTCGAGCACGACGTCGAGCGCAGCCGTGCTGGGAGTGAACATGGCGCCGCTCATCGCGGCGCAGCCCCAGGCGCTGGCCGTGGTCGCCGGCGGGAGCGGAAGCTTCTCGGTCACGGCAACCGGGAACGGGACCCTGTCCTACCAGTGGCAGAAGGACGGGGCGAGCCTGGCCGGGAAGACGGCGACGACGCTGGCCCTGACCAACGTGCAGGTCGCCGACGTGGGCAGCTACGCCGTGGTGGTGACGAACACGCTGGGCGGGACGACCACGAGCACGGCGTCGAGCGCGGCGGTGCTGGGGGTGAACGTGGCGCCGATCATCACGGCGCAGCCGCAGGCGCTGACCGTGGCCGTCGGCGGGAGCGGCAGCTTCTCCGTCACGGCCACCGGGAACGGGACCTTGTCGTACCAGTGGCAGAAGGGCGGGACGAACCTGGCCGGGATGACGGCGGCGACGCTGTCGCTCGCGAACGTGCAGGTCGCCGACGCGGGCAGCTACGCCGTGGTGGTGACCAACACGCTGGGCGGGACGACCACGAGCACGGCGTCGAGCGCGGCGGTGCTGGGGGTGAACGTGGCGCCGGTCATCACGGCACAGCCGCAGGCGCTGACCGTGGCCGGCGGCGGGAGCGGCAGCTTTTCCGTCACGGCCTCCGGGAACGGGACCCTGTCCTACCAGTGGCAGAAGGACGGTGCGGCCCTGTCCGGGAAGACCGCGGCGACGCTGTCCCTGACCAACGTGCAGGTCGCCGACGCGGGCAGCTACGCCGTGGTAGTGACCAACACGCTGGACGGGACCACCTCGAGCACGACGTCGAGCGCAGCCGTGCTGGGAGTGAACGTGGCGCCGCTCATCACGGCGCAGCCCCAGGCGCTGGCCGTGGTCGTCGGCGGGAGCGGCAGCTTCTCCGTCACGGCCACCGGGAACGGGACCCTGTCCTACCAGTGGCAGAAGGGCGGGACGAACCTGGCCGGGATGACGACGGCGACCCTGCCCCTGACCAGCGTGCAGGTCGCCGACGCGGGCAGCTACGCCGTGGTGGTGACGAACACGCTGGGCGGGACGACCACGAGCACGGCGTCGAGCGCGGCGGTGCTGGAGGTGAACGTGGCGCCGGTCATCACGGCACAGCCGCAGGCGCTGACCGTGGCCGCCGGCGGGAGCGGCAGCTTCTCCGTCACGGCCACCGGGAACGGGACCCTGTCCTACCAGTGGCAGAAGGACGGTGCGGCCCTGTCCGGCAGGACGGCGGCGACGCTTTCCCTGACCAACGTGCAGGCGGCTGACGCCGGCTACTACGGAGTGGTGGTCAGGAACACCCTGGGCGGGACGACCACGACCACGGCGTCGGCCACGGCAGCGCTGAACGTCAACAGCCCCCCGTCGATCACGACCCAGCCGCTCGGCGCGTCGGTGCTGGTGGGGGGAACGGCGACCTTCAGCGTGGTGGCGAGCGGGAGCGGGACGCTTTCCTATCAGTGGCAGAAGGACGGTGCGAACCTGGCCGGGAAGACGGCGTCGACGATGATCCTGACGAACGTGCAGGCCGCCGACGCGGGCAGCTACCGCGTGATCGTGACCAACACCCTCGACGGCACCACGTCGAGCGCGACGTCGAACGCAGCCGTGCTCGGCGTGAACGTGGCGCCGCTCATCACGGCGCAGCCGCAGGCGCTGACCGTGGTCGTCGGCGGGAGCGGCAGCTTCTCGGTCACGGCCACCGGGAACGGGACCCTGTCGTACCAGTGGCAGAAGGACGGGACGGACCTGGCGGGGAAGACGGCGACGACGCTGGCCCTGACCAACGTGCAGGCGGCCGACGCCGGCTACTACGGAGTGGTGGTGACGAACACGCTGGGCGGGACGACCACGACCACGGCGTCCGCCACGGCAGCGCTGAACATCGGAAGTCCGCCGACGATCACGACCCAGCCGGTCGATACGGCCGCGCTGGTGGGCGGAACGGCGACCTTCAGCGTGGTGGCGAGCGGGAGCGGGACCTTGTCGTACCAGTGGCAAAGGGACTCGACGGACCTGACGGGGAAGACGGCGTCGACGATCATCCTGACCAACGTGCAGGTCGCCGACGCGGGCAGCTACCGCGTGATCGTGACCAACACGCTCGGCGGGACGGCGGCGAGCGCGACGTCGAACGCAGCCGTGCTGGGCGTGAACGTGGCGCCGACCATCACGGCGCAGCCGCAGGCGCTGGCCGTCGGCGTGGGAGGGAGCGGAAGCTTCGCGGTCACGGCCACCGGGAACGGGACCCTGTCCTACCAGTGGCAGAAGGGCTCGGCGGACCTGGCGGGGAAGACGGCCGCGACGCTGCCCCTGACGAACGTGCAGTTCGCCGACGCCGGCAACTATCGGGTGGTGGTCACGAACACGCTGGGCGCGACGACCACGAGCGCGACGTCGAGCGCTGCCCTGCTCACGGTCACGGTCCCGGTGACGTCCATCGCGGTGTCACCCGCAGCGGTGAGCCTCCCGCTCGGTCGCACCGTGCAGCTCGTGGCGATCGCCACCTACGCCGATGCCACGACCCGCGACGTCACCACGCAGGCCCTGTGGGCCTCGGGAACCCCGGCCAGCGTCACCGTCAATTCCAGCGGCATGGCTGCTCCCGCGGGCGGGGCCGCCCAGGGCGCGACCTCGACGCTGACGGCCACGCTCGACGGCATCAGCGGAACGGCGGGGCTCACGCTTGCCGCGGCCCGGGCGCCCATCGGCCCCACGGTGGGCAACGACCCGCTCCTGGCGCAGCAGTGGCACCTCCGCAACACGGGGCAGAACGCATATGCGGACGTGGGGGGTGTGGCGGGAAACGACATCGGGCCGGCGGTGACGTACGGCTGGGGCTACACCGGGACCGGCGTGAAGGTCGCCGTGGTGGACTCCGGCCTGGAGATCGCCCACGAGGACCTGGCAGGCAACGTGGTTCCGGGCTCCTGGAACTTCAACACCAGCACGAACGACCCGACCTCGACGGCCGTCGACGGTGACCACGGGACCAGCGTGACCGGGTTGATCGCCTCGATCTACGGGAATGCGCTGGGCGGGATGGGAGTCGCACCGAGCGCGTCGCTCAACGGGTACAACCTCATCGACTCGTCCCAGCTGGTCTCGTACTACCTCGCTTCGCTGGGGGGCTCCGCCTCGAATCCGACCTCGAACGACGTCTGGGTGTTCAACCAGAGCTTCGGCATGAGCAACACGTCCGATGTCCCGGTCCACCCGAGCGTCGCCGCCCAGTATGCCTCGGGGGCGACCACGTTGCGGGGCGGTCGGGGAGCCATCTACGTGAAGTCCGCCGGGAATGGATTCAATTCGTTCAGTGACTCCGCGGACTGCAGCGAAGCGAAACTCCTCGGCATCAGCTGCCAGAACGCGAGCATGGACCCGAACAACACGCTCCCCTACAACATCGTGGTCGGAGCGCTCGAGGCAAGCGGGGTGAAGAGCAGCTACTCCACGGCGGGCTCGGCGGTCTGGGTCAGCGCGCCGGGTGGGGAATACGGACTCAACGCGAGCGTCAGGGGAGGGCTCATCCCGGTGGCGTACCGCGCGGCGATGGTGACCACCGATCAGTCCACCTGCGCGAAGGGGTACAGCGTGACGGGATCGGCCACGAGCTCGTTCAACCAGGGCGTCGCCCCGAACACCGCGTGCAACTACACCAACACGATGAACGGGACCTCGTCCGCGGCGCCGGTGACGAGCGGCGTGGTGGCCCTCATCCTGGAGGCCAACCCGACGCTCACCTGGCGTGACGTGAAGCACATCCTGGCATCGACCTCCACCAAGGTGGACGCCGCGATTCCAGCGGTCATCGACGCCTCCGTCACGGGGGGGCCGTACACCGCGGAGCTCCCCTGGACGACGAACGCCGCGGGTTTCGCATTCCACAACTGGTACGGATTCGGACGGGTCAACGTGGATTCCGCCGTGGAGATGGCGAAGACCTATCGCTACGGACAGCTCGGCACGCTGACCACGACCCCGTGGGCCTCGAGCGGCGCCTCCTTGGCCCTCCCCATCGCCGACAACACCGCCGCCGGCGCCACCAGCAGCATCGCGATGCCCACGGCGCTCACCATCGAGGCCATCCAGATCGCCGTCTCGGTGACGCACGGGTATACGGGAGACCTGGGAATCGAGCTCGTCAGCCCGTCCGGGACCAAGAGCATCCTCCTCAACATCAAGAACGGATTCGGTTCGGCCGACCTCGCGGGGATGGTCCTGGAGAGCAACGCCTTCTACGGCGAGCCCAGCGCAGGAACCTGGACCATCCGGGTCCTGGACGGATGGGCGATCACGGCCGGCACCTTCAACAACTGGCAGATTCGCGTCTTTGGCCACTGAGACCCTGAACGGCGCACCCACGCCAGAGGATGGATGCCATGAACTCCATGAAGCGATTGGTCGCGGTGGCTGTGCTGACGCTGTGCGCGTCGT
>CAIQRS010000004.1 GCA_903874275.1 uncultured Anaeromyxobacter sp. | reverse complement strand
GCCTGGGCGTCGCCCTCTACTCGACCGTCCTGAAGCGCGATCCCGGCGCGCTCACCCTCGCCGTGGAAGAGCACAGGAGCTGCCAGCCATGACCCGGCACCAGTCGTCCTCCACCGACAACTACGGCTCAGATCAGGGCACCCACCGGCTCAAGGCCGCAGAGCAGCTCGCGCTCGACGACGCCGCCCGCTCCGCCTGGCTCGACGCCGCCATCCGCACCCCGGCCAAGTCGCTCGCCCGCAATACCGGGCGCGTCCATGGCCGCACAGGTGGACGACGCGCTGCTGCCCGTCCGCGCCCACGCTCCACCTGGACGTGCGGGAACTGCGGGGCGAGGGGCAAGGGCGCTTGGTGCCTGGGCTGCAAGACCGTGCGGGGGACGTGAGGGAGGCGGGATGGGGACGCGGATCTGCGAGAAGTGCGCACGAGTTGTGGACGTGAAGGGAGCAACCATCTGCATTCGATGCCAGCGCGCCACGGGTAGGCGCACCGAATACCGTACTCCGTGGGAGAGAGTGGAGGCGCACGCGATCCGCCTAGCCGACGCGGACACCGACGCTGATCACAGGCGCGCACGCGAGGGGTTACGACAAGCCGTGTGCGACTGGGCAAAGAAGGCGCGCTGATGGCCTCTCTACCGCTCAAGCCATGTCTCACTCCAGGCTGTCGTGCCCTGGTCAGGGGTCAACCCAGGTGCGCCACTCACACCGAGGCGACGATACGGAACAGCAAGCAACTCGGCTACGACCGCGCGTGGCGCACGCTGCGTGACCTATTCATCAGGGCCAATCCGGCGTGCAAGTGCGGGCGCGCGGCAGAGATAGTCCACCACGTCGTGCCCACGAGCGAGGCGATGCATCTACGGCTGGATGAACGCAACCTGATCTCGCTCTGCCGCCGCTGCCACGGCAAGGAGCACGGGGAGATGGGGACGTGGTCGTGACTGCCAGTGCGACGGATAGTGGACGACCCGACTGGGAGACGAGCGAATTGATCAATGAAATTGCGGCTTGGAGAGGCAGAAAAAAGGCTAGTGAAATCATGTAGCGCACCAATTGCGCACACGTCGGTAGTCCGGCATTTTCGCGCGGACCAAAGAAAAGCAGTCAAAAGCAGCAAGGAGATCAGATGCCTAGAGGCGGCCACAACAAGAAGCACCCGCGGTCACAAGCGGGACCTGCCGCACTGGAGTCCTGGCCGAAAGCGCCGCCGCACTTCACTCCTGGTGAGGTGGCTTCATGGAAGCGGGTAGGTCAGGCGGTGATGGCGGCGGGGTCGGTGGGGCCTGGAGACCTGATCCTTGCGGAGCGTCTCGCGCAGCTCCACGCGCGCGTCACGGTCGCGCTCGGCGATCCCGACACGGCGATGCCGTCGCTGGCGGCTACGATGCGGCTCGAAGCCGACCTGCTCAACCGGATGGGCCTCACGCCGCTGGCTCGTCGGTCGATCGGGCCGTTGCCGGGCAAGCCCCCGCCGAAGTCTCCGCTCGATGAGTTCTAGGGCGGCGGTCGCGACGGCTGGGCGCAAGCGGCCGGCGAAGAAGAAGGCGGCGCCCAGGCCGAAGCCCGCCGCCCGGACTGGCGTACGGGACCACGCGAAGATTGCGGAGGCGTTCGCTGCGTCGGTGCTCGACGGTTCGTTCCCGGCGGGCAAGCTGCTCGTCGCGGCGGTGAAGCGTCAGGCCGCCGACCTGAAGCGGCAGGGGCCGTCGTTCCCGTACGTGTTCGACGTGGAGATCGGCGCGAAGGCGTGCAGGTTTCTCGAGTTGCTGCCGCACGTCGATGGCCCCAAGGCTCGGGAGAACTGCGTCCTCGAGCCCTGGCAGGTCTGGGCAGTCGTGGCGGCGTACTCGTGGGTGGCGAAGGTGACGCGCTACCCACGGTTCCGGCGCCTAACACTGTTCGTCGCGAAGGGGCAGGGGAAGACCTTCCTGGCGGCCGGCCTGGCCCTGCACTGTCTTGCTACCGGAACGTTTTCGGAGAAGATCTACTCGGCTGCGACGACGCGGGACCAGGCGGGCCTGAGTTTCCAGACGGCGCGGATGATGCTGAACTTCCGGCCCGACGTGCGCGACCACTTTGGTCTAGTGGTAGAGCAGCACCAGATCGTGCGGCCGGAGTCGGGCTCGCACTTCAAACCGATCAGCTCGGAGGCGAACTCGGCCGAGGGGAAGATCCCGGCGTTCATTCTCGAAGACGAGATCCACGCCCACAAGACGCGAGACCTGCACGACAACCTGCGATCGATGGCGGCCAAGGTTCCGTACTCGCGCCAGGTCGTGATCTCGACAGCCGGGTTCGACATGAGCCCGCAGGCGATCGGATACGAGGTGTTCGGTTACGCGAGGGACATCCTGCTGGGGACCGTGACAGACGACTCCCAGTTCGCGCTCATCATCGACGCGGATCGCGAGCTTGACCCGTGGACGCCCGAGACGTGGCGGATGGCGAACCCGAACTTGGGCGTGAGCATCGACGAGATCGAGGTCGCGAACGAGGCGAACGAGGCGCGCCAGAGGCCGTCGAAACAGCCCAGCTTTTTCACCAAGCGGTTGAACTGGTGGGTTCAGTCGGCGTCGGCGTGGATGGACCTGGACGCGTGGGACAAGTGCCTAGACAAGGAGATGCGGATCGAGGACTTCGGAACGGATCCGGCCTTCATCGGGATCGACCTCGCCCAGACGCGGGACCTTTGCGCAAAGGTGAAAGTATTCACGCGGCACGCAGAGGACGGACAGCGTCAATATTTCGTCTTTTCCAAGGGCTATCTTCCTGGGCTATCTCCGACCCTCCGAGACGGCAATGACTCGCTTCGGGTGTGGGCCAGGGGCGGGCATCTGCAACTGACGCCAGGGACGTCGATGGAGCCCACCAGGTACATCCTCCCCGAGATCCTGGAGGACTTGGATCGCCACCCTGGCAGCGAAGTCTGCTTGGACCCATGGGGCGCTGTCGCGCTCGTGCAGGAACTCACGGCCAACGGGTATGAGAACCAGGTCGTGCAGATTCGGCAAGGAGCGAAGACCCAGTCAGCTCCGATGCAGGAACTCGAGGCGGCGACCCTCGACGGCCGGGTTCACCACACCGGGGATCCCCTTCTGCGCTGGTGCGTCGGCAACGTGATTGCGGTCTCCGACCGGAACGGGAACGTGGCTCCCAACCGAGAGAGCGACGGGAAGAAGATCGACTGCGCGGTGGCCCTGATCAACGCGCTGGTGCGCGCCATGCTGGGCATGGAGCCGGCCTACTCTGACGGGCGAGGCCTCTCCGAGCTGTAGCCCGGCAAGATGCCCCCGGTCAGGGGGTAGCCTTCCCGCGTGGGATTCTGGCAGCGGCTGGGCGGGGCGTTTGGGATCCGGGCGGGCGTAACCACTCCCCTCGATCCCTCGCGATCGCTTTTCTCCGGTGGGACGTTCCCGCACGGCTGGATCCCGACCGGGCTCCGGCTCACCCAGGACGAAGCCACCAGCGTATCGGCGGTGTGGGCCTGCATCCAGGTGATCTCGACGGCGATCGCGTCGTCCCCCTGGCTCGTCTACGAGGTATCGGGC
>CAIQRS010000003.1 GCA_903874275.1 uncultured Anaeromyxobacter sp. | reverse complement strand
GGTCGGCGGGCGGGCGCTCGCCGCCCTGCGCCGCCGCCCCCGGGTGGGGCGCCTCTCGCGCAACCTCGGTCAGGGGGCGCGCTTCGAGGCCGCCGCGCTCGACGCCGGCGCCGAGCAGGCCGCCCTGGCCGCCGCCCAGGTCATCGGGCTCGAGGTCTGCGCGGTGGACATGCTCGACGCGCCGGGTGGTCCAAGGGTCTTCGAGGTCCACAGCTCGCCGGGCATCCGGGAGGCCGAGGAGGCCTGCGGCGTGGACCTGGCCGGCGCCATCGTGGAACGCGCCGCCGAGATGCTGGGCGCCCCGGCCGTGGCGCCGCGCCGCCGGCGAAGGGCACGTCCCTCGCAGCGCGGCGGAGGCTGAATCGGCGGGCACGGAGGCCCGTCCCTGGTATACCCGCCCCGGAACCCGGAGGAGCAGACATGGTCCGCATCGCGCTCGCCGCACTCGCCGTCGCCCTCGCGCTTCCCGCCCACGCCGGGGACGGCACGAACGCGGCCAGCACCTACAAGGTCGTGACCGACGGCTCGTCCCGCACGCTCGAGGTGGGCAAGAAGGGGAAGGTGGTCGTGGACGTGGTCCCGCTCGAGAAGGGCATCCACGTGAACCGGGAGTTCCCCCTCAAGTACAAGGTGACGCCGTCGGCCGGTCTCGCGGTGGACAAGGTCGAGTGGAAGCGGGAAGACGCGGTGGACGCCAAGGCCGAGAACCCCAGCTTCGAGATCCCGGTCAGGGCCCTGGCCAAGGGGTCCCAGCAGGTCTCGGTGCACATGCGGTTCGCCATCTGCAGCGAATCCTGGTGCGTCCCCCAGACGAAGACCGTCACCGTCGTCATCGACGTGAAGTGAGGCCCGCATGCGCGTCGTCTACGGGATGAACCCGGTCCGGGAGCTGTTCCGCTCCGGCGCCGAGGGGATCACCGAGCTCTGGCTCGCCGAGGGCGGGGATCGTCCCCGCGCCTTCGCCGATCTGGAGAAGGGCGCGCGAGATCGGGGCGCCAAGGTGCGAACGGCACCGCGCACCAAGCTCGACCGGCTGGCCGGGGTGACCCAGCACCAGGGCATCGTGGCGGTGGTGGCCGACTACCGGTACCGGGAACTCGACGAGATCCTGGCCGCGGCCGGGGAGTCCGGGCGCCCCCCGCTGCTCGTCCTGCTCGACGGCGTGGAGGACCCCCACAACCTCGGCGCCATCGTCCGGTCGGCCCACGCGCTGGGGGCCCACGGAGTGGTGCTGCCGCGGGACCGGGCGGCGGGCGTGACCCCGTCGGCCGCCAAGGCATCGGCCGGGGCGGTGGAGCACATGGCCATCGCCCGGGTCACGAACCTGGTTCGCTGCATCGAGGAGCTCCGGGAGGCGGGGATCTGGACGGTCGCCACCGTCCCGGACGGGGACCAGGAGCTCCGGTCGGTTGACCTCCGGGGGCCGATCGCACTCGTCATGGGGGGGGAGGGGCAGGGGATCCGGCCGCTCGTCCGGAAGAACTGCGACCACGCCGTCCGCATCCCCATGCTGGGCAAGGTGGGCAGCCTGAACGCCTCGGCCGCGGGGGCCATCGCGCTCTACGAGGCAGCGCGCCAGCGGGGCGAAAGCACGGGCAAGATCCTGCCTTGACAAGGCTGGGAGCGTCTTGTACAAGACCCCGCTCCGACGCCGGGGACGGGTGTCCCTCGCGCCGGGTGGCCAGAGCCGAAACTTCTGGGGATTCGCTGGCGTAGCTCAGTTGGCAGAGCAGCTGCCTTGTAAGCAGCAGGTCGCGGGTTCGAATCCCACCGCCAGCTCCAGCTGGCTCGTCGCAACGGTCGTCGTGGTCCTTAAGGTTCGAAGTGGTCAAGGAGGGGTTCCCGAGCGGCCAAAGGGAGCAGACTGTAAATCTGCCGGCTTACGCCTTCGGTGGTTCGAATCCACCCCCCTCCAATCCAGGAGATTGACGAGGTCCGCGGGAATAGCTCAGTTGGTAGAGCGTCAGCCTTCCAAGCTGAATGTCGAGGGTTCGAATCCCTTTTCCCGCTCCAGGTCGCAAGGTTACGAAGAAAGGAAGAAAGGCCCTCTTAGCTCAGTCGGTAGAGCGCGTCCTTGGTAAGGACGAGGTCTCCAGTTCAATCCTGGAAGAGGGCTCCAGCATCACGGTCGAGGAGAAGTCCGCCCCGGCCGTCATCTCAGTGAGGACGGAAAGCCATGGCCGGCAACAGGACGATCATCACGCTCGAGTGCACGACCTGCAAGGAGCGGAATTACAGCACCACCAAGAACAAGAAGAAGACCCAGGACAAGCTCTCGCGTTCCAAGTTCTGTCCGCGCTGCCGCAAGCACGCGACGCACAAGGAAACGAAGTAGTCCTGTACCGGGATTTCGAAGGCCAGTAGCTCGAACGGTAGAGCAGCGGTCTCCAAAACCGCGGGTTGGGGGTTCGAATCCCTCCTGGCCTGCCAGTTCAGCGGAAGGGCAGCATGGAAAAGGGACCTGGCGTCGAGCCGAAGCGCGTCGTCGCGATCTTCTACTTCTTCGCGGCGGTCGTGGTCGGGATCTTCCTCGAGAAGATCCTGGCCCTCGGCTTGTCGTACGCGCGCCTGAACGACGTGGCCGTGCTGGGGGACGATTGGACCCTCTCCACGTTGCTCGGGTACGGCATCGCGGCGGTGCTGGCGGTGCTGGCCTGGCGCTCTCCGCGCGTCAACGCGGTGTCCATGCAGGTGGCCCAGGAACTGGAGCGGGTCTCGTGGCCCAATCTCCGCGAGACGCGGGCCTCCACGGTCGCCGTGGTGGTCTTCACCTTCGTGGCGGCGTTCCTGCTGGGCATCTTCGACGTGGTCTGGTCGCGTCTCTCGTCGCTGGTCTACTAGCAGGTTGCCGGGCGCGGAGCGCCCGGAGGCGGCGCGCCGAGCGTCGGGAGAACATGGCAATGGCGAAGAAGTGGTACGCGGTGCACACCTATTCGGGCTTCGAGAACAAGGTGAAGAAGTCGCTCGAGGAGCGCGTGCGCCAGGAGGATCTCCAGGAGAGCTTCGGCGAGATCCTCATCCCCATGGAGCAGGTCGTCGAGATGGTGAAGGGGGAGAAGAAGACCTCCAAGCGGAAGTTCTTCCCCGGCTACGTGCTGGTCCAGATGGAGATGGACGACCGCACCTGGCACCTCGTGAAGGGCACGGCCAAGGTCACCGGCTTCGTCGGGAGCGCCAAGATCCCCAAGGACGTGCCGGCCATCTCCGACGTCGAGGTGGCCCGCCTCACCAGCCAGATCTCCGAGGGCACCCTCAAGCCCAAGCCCAAGGTCCAGTTCGAGGAGGGCGACCAGGTCCGCGTGACCGACGGCCCGTTCTCCAACTTCAACGGCACGGTGGAAGAGGTCAAGCCCGACAAGGGCAAGGTCCGCGTGCTGGTGTCCATCTTCGGCCGGGCCACACCGGTCGAGCTCGATTTCATGCAGGTGGAGAAGACGTAACAGCGGCGGCTTCAGCCGCCGCAAGAGCCACACCGAGGCGCCGCCGCATCATCGGGACCGCCCCGCGCAGTCGAAGCCGCACCCGCATCACCCGCAGTTCACAGAGCGTGGAAGGGCTCGCCGCCCGGAAGACCACGCAGGGCCGGTCGCACGGGCCCGGAAGGATGACGAGGCATGAAGAAGGTAACCGGTCAGATCAAGCTGCAGATCCCGGCTGGCAAGGCCAACCCGGCGCCCCCGGTGGGCCCGGCGCTCGGCCAGCACGGCGTGAACATCATGGAGTTCTGCAAGCAGTTCAACGCGGCCACGCAGGCGCAGGCGAAGGAAGCGCTCATCATCCCGGTGATCATCACGGTCTACCAGGATCGCTCCTTCAGCTTCATCCTCAAGACGCCCCCGGCGTCGATCCTGCTCAAGAAGGCCGCCGGACTGCACACCGAGAAGAAGAAGGGCAGCGGCGCGCACGCCCCCGGCAAGGAGAAGGTCGGGAAGGTGTCGCGCACGCAGCTCGAGCAGATCGCCAAGATGAAGATGCAGGACATGACGGCGGGGAGCCTCGAGGCCGCGATGCGGACCGTCGAGGGCACCGCCCGGTCCATGGGCATCGAGATCGTCGGTTAGGCCGGGAGACACGCACATGGCTCACATCGGAAAGAAGTTCAAGAAGGCCGTCGAGAACGTGGACAGCAACAAGCGCTACAAGCTCGACGACGCGCTCGCGCTCGTGAAGAGCACCGCCGTCCGCAAGTTCGACGAGTCGGTGGACGCCGCCATCAACCTGGGCGTGGATCCCAAGCACGCCGACCAGGTGGTCCGCGGCGCGGTGGTGCTGCCCCACGGGATGGGCAAGACCATCCGTCTGGCGGTCTTCGCCAAGGGCGACAAGGCCCGCGAGGCCACCGAGGCCGGGGCCGACCTCGTCGGCGCCGAGGATCTGGCCGAGAAGATCCAGGGCGGCTTCATGGACTTCGACAAGGTCATCGCCACCCCCGACATGATGGGAGTGGTCGGCCGGCTCGGCAAGGTGCTCGGTCCCCGCGGCCTCATGCCGAACCCCAAGGTGGGAACGGTCAGCGCCGACGTGGGGCGCGCGGTCCGGGAGCAGAAGGCCGGCAAGGTGGAGTTCCGGGTCGAGAAGGCCGGGATCGTCCACGTCCCGTTCGGCAAGGCCTCCTTCACCCCCGACAAGCTGAAGGACAACTTCAACGCCATCATGGAGGTCATCTTCAAGGCGCGCCCCCAGACGGCGAAGGGCGTGTACCTCAAGGGCGTCACCGTGAGCACCACCATGGGGCCGGGCATCAAGCTCGACCCGGCCGAGCTCAGCGCCCACCACACGGCAGCATAGGAGACCGCATTTCCAGGTTTGCCCTCCGGCGCGTCGCCGGCGGGTGTTTCCTGGTCCAAGACAGCGGGCCTGCCCGTCCCCGGGTGCGAGAAGCGAGAAGGGGAGGGGTGGCCAAGCGGGCGATGGGTGCCCGACCCGCCGAGACGGGAAGTTGCGATTGCAGCGTCCCCTGCTTGGCCAGGGGGTCCGTACCGACGTCCGGTCCGTGGCCCACATCACGCCGAGCCGCATCGCGGCCGGTCGGGAAGGAAGTGAGAACACTTGAACCGGACGGAAAAAGAAGCAGTCATCGGGAACCTCCACGCCAAGATGGCCAAGGCCAAGGCCGCCATCCTGGCGGAGCCCAGGGGACTCAACGTGGCGACGGTCACCGAGCTTCGCAGGAAGTGCCGCGAAGCCAAGGTGGAGTACCGCATCGTCAAGAACTCCCTGGCCATCCGTGCCGCCAAGGGCACGGACCTCGAGCAGCTGGCGGGAAAGTTCGTCGGACCGACGGCGCTCGTCATGTCGTACGACGACGTGGTCGCCCCGGCGAAGATCCTGGCGGACTTCATCAAGGACCGCGAGAACTTCGCGCTCCGCATCGCAGTGGTGCAGGGGAAGGTCATCGACGTGAAGGGCATCATGGCCCTCGCGAAGCTGCCCTCGCTCCCCGAGCTGCGCTCGAAGATCGCGGGAACCATCGCCCAGCCGGCGTCGAAGCTCGTGCGGCTGCTCGCCGCACCTGGCCAGCAGCTTGCCCAGGTCCTCGGCGCGCGCAGGGAACAGCTGGAGAAGAAGGCTTCTTAAACGGTACGTGAACCCGCCCGCGCGACAGCGTGGGCATGGACGAGGGGCGCTTCAGTCGCCCCCAGAGAAAAGGAAGACGAAGTCATGGCAGACCTGAACGCAATCGTGGAGCAGCTGTCCGGCCTCACCATCCTCGAGGCCGCCGAGCTCGTGAAGACCCTCGAGGAGAAGTGGGGCGTCAGCGCCGCCGCCGCTCCGGTGATGATGGCCGCCGGTGGGGGGGCCGCCGCCGCCCCGGCCGAGGAGAAGACCGAGTTCAACGTGGTCCTCCTGGACGCCGGCGCCAACAAGATCAACACCATCAAGGAAGTCCGCGCCATCACCGGCCTGGGCCTGAAGGAGGCCAAGGACCTGGTCGAGGGGGCCCCCAAGGAGGTCAAGACGGGCGTTCCCAAGGCCGAGGCCGAGGAGGTCAAGAAGAAGCTCGAGGCCGCCGGAGCGAAGGTCGAGATCAAGTAGTCCGGTTCGCGGGTCGGGGGGGGAAGGACGGCCCGGTGGCCGGCCCCCCCCTCCCATCCGGGACGGGACTTTTGACACGGAGGGTCAGAGTGGTTAATAACCACGTCCCCCCCATGCCCATCCCCGTCCCCCGGCCTCACCGCCGGGCATGAAGTCATGAGCCGGCCTCGCGCCGGCTCGTAGTGCTTGTGACGAGACTCCTTCCGGGGAAAAGAGGAACCTGCTCGATGGCGCCGACGATCCAGAACAATTTCCGGGCCCGCAAGAACTTCGGGAAGATCCAGAAGGTTGCGGACATCCCCAACCTCATCGCCATCCAGAAGAGCTCGTACGACAAGTTCCTGCAGGCCGACGTCCCGCCCGAGAAGCGGGACGACACCGGGCTGCAGGGCGTGTTCAAGTCCGTCTTCCCCATCAAGGACTTCAACGAGACCAGCTCGCTCGAGTTCGTGAGCTACCACCTCGAGAAGCCCAAGTACGACGTGGACGAGTGCCACCAGCGGGGGATGACCTTCTCCGCGCCCATCAAGGTGGTCGTCCGGCTCGTGGTCTGGGACAAGGACGAGGAGACCGGCGCCCAGTCCATCCGCGACGTGAAGGAGCAGGAGGTCTACTTCGGCGAGATCCCGCTGATGACGGACAACGGCACCTTCATCATCAACGGCACCGAGCGCGTCGTCGTCAGCCAGCTGCACCGCAGCCCGGGCGCCTTCTTCGACCACGACAAGGGCAAGAGCCACTCGTCGGGCAAGATCCTCTACAACGCCCGCATCATCCCGTACCGCGGCTCCTGGATCGACTTCGAGTTCGACCACAAGGACATGCTGTACGTGCGCATCGACCGGCGCCGCAAGCTGCCGGCCACGGTGCTGCTGCGCGCCATCGGCTCGGTCCCCGACACCGCCAAGAAGGACCCCATCGACTTCCGGGGCACCTCGGAGGAGATCCTCAAGTACTACTACGACACCGAGACCATCCGGGTCGAAGGCAAGGGCAAGTACGAGCGCGACGTGGTGCCCGACCTGCTCAAGGGGCAGCGCGCCACCCGTGACATCAAGGACCCGCGCACCGGCGAGGTCGTGGTCAAGAAGAACCGCAAGTTCTCCGAGGGCGCCATCAAGAAGCTGGTGGCCGCCAAGGTGAAGACGCTCCCCATCGAGCCGGAGGAGGTCTACCAGAAGTACTCCGCCGAGGACGTCGTCGACGAGTCCACCGGCGAGGTCCTCCTCGAGGTCAACGAGCAGGTCACCGAGGACAAGATCGAGGAGCTGCGCAAGCGCGGCATCGCCGAGTTCAAGGTGCTCTTCATCGACGGCCTGAACGTGCTGCCGTCGCTGCGCGACACGCTGGTCACCGACAAGGTCGCCTCCCCCGAGGAGGCGGTGATGGAGATCTACCGGCGCCTGCGCCCGGGCGATCCGCCCACGCCCGACACCGCGGCCTCGCTCTTCCACAACCTCTTCTTCAACCCGGAGCGCTACGACCTCTCCAAGGTCGGCCGCCTCAAGCTCAACTACAAGTTCGGGCTCGAGGAGCCGCTCGACAACCAGGTCCTCACCAAGCGCGACGTCCTCGAGGTGGTCCGTTTCCTCATCGACCTGAAGAACGGGTCGAACGAGCGGGACATCGACGACATCGACCACCTCGGCAACCGGCGCGTGCGCGCGGTGGGCGAGCTGCTCGAGAACCAGTACCGCATCGGGCTGGTCCGCATGGAGCGCGCCATCAAGGAGCGCATGAGCCTGCAGGAGATCGAGACGCTCATGCCGCACGACCTGATCAACGCCAAGCCGGTGACGGCGGTGATCAAGGAGTTCTTCGGCTCGTCCCAGCTCTCGCAGTTCATGGACCAGACCAACCCGCTCAGCGAGGTCACCCACAAGCGGCGCCTCTCGGCCCTCGGGCCCGGCGGCCTCACCCGCGAGCGCGCCGGGTTCGAGGTGCGCGACGTGCACCCCACGCACTACGGCCGCATCTGCCCCATCGAGACGCCGGAAGGTCCGAACATCGGCCTCATCGCCTCGCTCTCCACCTACGCCCGGGTCAACGAGTACGGCTTCGTCGAGACCCCCTACCGCAAGGTGGAGGAGGGGCGGGTCACCGGCGAGGTGCACTTCTACTCGGCGCTCGAGGAGGAGAAGCACACCATCGGGCAGGCCAACTCGGCGCTCGACAAGAGGGGCACCTTCACCAGCCCCGAGATCTCCTGCCGCAAGGGGGCCGAGTACGTCCAGGTCAAGCCCGAGGAGGTGGGGCTCATGGACGTGTCGCCCAACCAGCTGGTCTCGGTGGCCGCCGCGCTCGTCCCCTTCCTGGAGAACGACGACGCCAACCGCGCCCTCATGGGCTCGAACATGCAGCGCCAGGCGGTTCCCCTCATCCGCACCGAGGCCCCGCTGGTCGGCACCGGCATGGAGGCCATCGTGGCCCGCGACTCGGGCGTGACCGTGGTGGCCCGCCGCGACGGCGTCATCCAGTCGGTGGACGCCGGCCGCATCGTGGTCAAGGCCGACGTGGCCACCTCGGCCACCGACGTGGCCAACGAGGTGGACATCTACAACCTCATCAAGTTCCAGCGCTCCAACCAGAACACCTGCATCAACCAGAAGCCCATCGTGAAGCCGGGCGAGCGGGTCAAGAAGGGGGACGTCATCGGCGACGGCCCGGCCACCGAGATGGGCGAGCTCGCGCTCGGCCAGAACGTGGTGGTCGCCTTCATGCCCTGGCAGGGCTACAACTTCGAGGACTCGATCCTCCTCTCCGAGCGGCTCCTCAAGGAGGACGTCTACACCTCCGTCCACATCGAGGAGTTCGAGGCCGTCGCCCGCGACACCAAGCTGGGCAAGGAGGAGATCACCCGCGACATCCCCAACGTCGGCGAGGAGGCCCTCAAGGACCTCGACGAGGCGGGCATCATCCGCATCGGCGCCGAGGTGAAGCCGGGCGACATCCTGGTCGGCAAGATCACCCCCAAGGGCGAGACCCAGCTCTCCCCCGAGGAGAAGCTGCTCCGGGCCATCTTCGGCGAGAAGGCCGGCGACGTCCGCGACAGCTCGCTGCGCGTCCCCCCGGGAGTCTCGGGCACGGTCATCAACGCCAAGGTCTTCAGCCGCAAGGGCGTGGAGAAGGACGAGCGCGCCAAGGCCATCGAGGACGCCGAGGAGGCCAAGCTCCTCAAGGACCAGAACGACGAGATCCGCATCATCCAGGACTCGGCCTTCCTCAAGATCCGCAAGCTGCTCTCCGGCAAGGAGGTGGCGGCGCGCCTGGTGGACGACAAGGGCGAGCAGCTGCTCAAGAAGGGCGACGGGCTCTCCGACGAGCTGCTCGACACCGTCCCGCAGCGGTACTGGGGCGAGATCGCGGTGGCCGGTACCCAGGACGTGCAGGAGAAGGTCCGCAAGATCGTCGAGAACTTCGAGGAGCAGCGCGAGCTGGTGAAGCTGCTCTTCGGGGAGAAGATCGGCCGCCTCAAGAAGGGCGACGAGCTGCCTCCCGGCGTCATCAAGATGGTCAAGGTCTACGTGGCCATCAAGCGCAAGCTGGCGGTGGGCGACAAGATGGCCGGCCGCCACGGCAACAAGGGCGTGGTCTCGCGCATCCTCCCCGAGGAGGACCTGCCCTACCTGGAGGACGGCCGTCCGGTGGACATCGTCCTCAACCCGCTGGGCGTTCCGTCCCGCATGAACGTCGGCCAGATCCTCGAGACCCACCTCGGGTGGGGCGCGCGCAACATCGGCTGGCGCGTCGAGGAGATGCTCGAGAAGAAGTTCGGCGCCGACGCCATGCGCAAGTACATCAAGAAGGCCTTCGAGGGGGCGGGCGCGTCCAACGAGCGCATCGTGCAGATCATCGACGAGATCCCCGACAAGGAGGTCCCCAAGCTGGCCCAGAAGATGGTCCGCGGGATCTTCACCGCCAGCCCGGTCTTCGACGGGGCGCGCGAGGAGGAGATCCGCGGGATGCTCACCCACGGGTCGTGCACCATGCAGTCCACGCTCTTCGACGGGCGCACCGGCGAGGCCTTCGACCACGACGTCACCGTCGGCATCATGTACATGCTGAAGCTGCACCACCTGGTGGACGAGAAGATCCACGCCCGGTCCATCGGGCCGTACTCCCTGGTCACCCAGCAGCCGCTGGGCGGCAAGGCCCAGTTCGGCGGCCAGCGCCTCGGCGAGATGGAGGTGTGGGCCATGGAGGCCTACGGCGCCGCCTACTCGCTGCAGGAGTTCCTCACCGTGAAGTCCGACGACGTGGTCGGCCGCACGCGCATGTACGAGGCCATCGTCAAGGGCGAGAACACGCTGGAGTCGGGCCTGCCCGAGTCCTTCAACGTGCTCATCAAGGAGCTCCAGAGCCTGGCGCTCGACGTGGACCTCATGGAGTCGCCCGAGGCCGTCAAGGCCCGCGAGCAGGCCGAGGCGGCCTCTGATCCGCTCGGCCTGGCCGCTCCCAAGAAGACCGCCTAGGCGCAGATGACCCGGAACCCGAACGCCGCATCGAGGGACGAGACGTGAAGGACATCTTCAATTTCTTCGAGAAGCCCAAGGACCCGACGTCGTTCTCCGCCATCCGCATCTCGCTGGCCAGTCCGGACAAGATCCGGCAGTGGTCGCACGGCGAGGTGAAGAAGCCGGAGACCATCAACTACCGCACCTTCAAGCCGGAGCGGGACGGCCTGTTCTGCGCCAAGATCTTCGGCCCCGTCAAGGACTACGAGTGCAACTGCGGCAAGTACAAGCGCATGAAGCACCGCGGGGTGGTCTGCGAGAAGTGCGGCGTCGAGGTCATCCAGAGCAAGGTGCGGCGCGAGCGTCTCGGCCACATCACGCTGGCCACCCCGGTGGCCCACATCTGGTTCCTCAAGTCGCTCCCCAGCCGCATCGGCAACCTGCTCGACATCACCCTGAAGGACCTGGAGAAGGTCCTTTACTGTGAGTCGTACATCGTCACCGACCCCAAGCAGACCACGCTGCTGCGCGGCGAGCTCCTCTCCGAGGACCGCTACCAGAAGCTGCGCGAGGAGATGGGCGAGGAGGCCTTCGACGCCGGCATGGGCGGCGAGGCGGTCCTGGCCCTGCTGCGCCACATCGAGGTGCACAGCCTCTCCGATCAGCTGCGCGCCGAGATGAAGGAGGCCACCTCCGACGCCAAGCGCAAGAAGATCGCCAAGCGGCTCAAGGTGGTGGACGCCTTCCGCGAGTCGGGCAACAAGCCCGACTGGATGATGCTCGAGGTCATCCCGGTCATCCCGCCCGACCTGCGCCCGCTCGTCCCCCTGGACGGCGGCCGCTTCGCCACCTCCGACCTGAACGACCTCTACCGGCGCGTCATCAACCGCAACAACCGGTTGAAGCGGCTCATGGAGCTGAACGCCCCCGACATCATCATCCGCAACGAGAAGCGGATGCTGCAGGAGGCGGTGGACGCGCTCTTCGACAACGGCCGGCGCGGCAAGACCATCACCGGCCCGAACAAGCGCCCGCTCAAGTCGCTCTCCGACATGCTGAAGGGCAAGCAGGGGCGGTTCCGCCAGAACCTGCTCGGCAAGCGCGTCGACTACTCCGGCCGCTCCGTGATCGTGGTGGGCCCCGAGCTCAAGCTGCACCAGTGCGGGCTCCCCAAGATCATGGCCCTCGAGCTCTTCAAGCCCTTCATCTACAACAAGCTGGAGGAGAAGGGCTACGTCACCACCATCAAGAGCGCCAAGAAGATGGTGGAGAAGGAGCGTCCCGAGGTCTGGGACATCCTCGACGAGGTGATCCGCGAGCACCCGGTGCTCCTCAACCGCGCCCCCACCCTGCACCGCCTGGGCATCCAGGCCTTCGAGCCGGTGCTCATCGAGGGCAAGGCCATCCAGCTGCACCCGCTGGTCTGCACCGCCTTCAACGCCGACTTCGACGGCGACCAGATGGCGGTCCACGTGCCGCTCTCCACCGAGGCCCAGGTCGAGGCCCGCGTGCTCATGATGAGCACGAACAACATCCTCTCCCCGGCCCACGGCAAGCCCATCATCGTGCCGTCGCAGGACATCGTCCTGGGCATCTACTACATGACCCGGGAGCGG
>CAIQRS010000002.1 GCA_903874275.1 uncultured Anaeromyxobacter sp. | reverse complement strand
GAGCTGCAGCACCGTGGCGAGGAGGGTGGCCTGGGACGCCTGGGCGTAGGCCCCCTCGGTCACCGCCGAGCGGCCGATGCGGCCGGACACGGGCGCCGTCACGGTGGTGTAACCGAGGTTGATCCGGGCCGCCTGCTCCGCCGCGCGCGCCGCGGCGACGTCGGCCTCGGCGGTCTTCACGGACGCCATGGCGTTGTCGTGGTCCTGCTGGCTCACCACGTTGGTCTTGATGAGCTCGGCGTGGCGCTGCGCCTGCACGCGCGCGTTGGCCAGGGTGGCCTCGGCGCGGGCCAGGGCGGCCCTGGCGCCGTCGTGGGCGGCCTGGTAGGGCGCCGGGTCGATGAGGAAGAGCTTCTGTCCCTCCCGCACGTCGCTCCCCTCGGCGAAGAGCCGCTTCTGCACGATCCCGTTCACGCGAGCCCGCACCTCGGCGACCCGGAAGGGCGAGGTGCGCCCGGGAAGCTCGCGGGTGAGGGTGAGGGGGGCCGCCGCGATGGTGACCACGCCCACCTCGACGGGACCCGCCGCCGCCGGCGCCGGTGCCCCGGAGCCGCAGGCCGAGAGGAGGGGCAGGAGCGCGAGCGGGAGCGGGAGCGACAGGAGGAGGGATGGGCGGATCGTCATGGGAAGCGTGAAGGGGTAGCGGGTAAGCCGGGGAAGGTCAATCCGGGCCGGTGCGGGGGTACAATCGTCCAATGGGCGCCCCCGACTTCCTGCACCGCGAGCCGCGCGCGCTCGGCAAGCGCGTCCACCGGCTCGGCCTCGCCACCTCGCACGGGCTCGACCAGGACGGCATGCGCGCCGCCATCGACGCCGGCGTGAATTACCTCTTCTACACGCGCGGAAGCTTCGCCCCGGTGATCCGGGAGGCCATCCGCCGCGACCGGGAACGCTACGTCGTCGCCAGCGGCCCGATCATCGGATATTTCGGGTTCACCGTCCGTCGCGGAGTGGAGAAGGCGCTGCGCACGCTCGGGACCGACTACCTCGACGTCTGCCACCTCTTCTGGGCGGGCAAGATGTCGGCGCTCGGTCCGGGCACCTTCGGCGAGCTTCTCCGGCTCAAGGAGGAGGGGAAGATCCGCGCCATCGGGACCTCGATCCACGACCGGCCCAGGGCCGGCCGCCTCGCCGAGGACTCGCCCATCGACCTCTTCATGCTCCGCTACAACGCCGCCCACCCGGGCGCCGAGCGGGACGTCTTCCCCCACCTCGCGCGGCGCAACCCGGCGGTGGTCGCCTACACCGCGACCTCCTGGCGGAAGCTTCTGCGCGCTCCGAAGGGGTGGACGGGGCCGGTGCCCGGCGCCGGGGATTGCTACCGCTTCTGCCTCTCGAGCCCGCACGTGGACCTGGTGCTCACCTCACCGGCGAACCGGGCCCAGCTCGAGGAGAACCTGCGCGCCCTGGAGAAGGGACCGCTTTCCCCGGAGGAGATGACCGGGATGCGGGCCTTCGGCGCGGCCGTCCACGGGTGAGGTCGCGGGCCTACTTCATCGCCGCCTTGATGAGCACGCGGTGGGCGCCGTCCTGGAGCGCAAGGGACGCGAAGAGCTCCTGCACCTCGGGCCCGGCGTGGCGGGCCAGGTCCTGCGCGTGGATGAGGCCGAAGCGCTCCTCCAGCACCGCCAGCCGTTCGAGGACGACCGTCGTGTCGTTCGAGGCGGGGAACGGTCCGAGATCCCTCCGCAGGGTCTCCATCTCCGCGATCATGGCGTCGCACTGGCTGCAGAACTGCTCCAGGACTTCCCGTGGCCAGCGGAGCTTGCCCTGGGAGCGCTCGAGCAGCCGGATGCGCAGGGCGTGCTGCTCCTCCTCGGCGGCGAGGCGCTGGAAGAGCTGCCGGAGGTCCAGGTTGTCCGAGAAGGAGATGGACAGGTCGGTGTAGAGCGCCTGCGCCAGCGCTTCCATGCGTTCCGCGGCGCGCAGGAGCGTCGAGGCGGTCTTCGTCATGCAGCCGGGATGCTTGCCGCGGAGGCTCCCGAGGGTCCAGGCGATTCTGGGGCGTAAGAAGGCGCTTCGGCGGCCGTGCGGCCGGGAGGCTACCTGCAGCTCGACGGGGCCGGCTTGCCGGCGAACCGATCGGCGATCCAGGCGAGGAAGTCGTCGGCGGCCCGGAAGGGCACGTGGACGTGGTCGGTCTTCGGATACGGGACGTAGAGCGCGACCGTTCCCGATGCGCAGGCCTGCTTCACGTAGGCCTCGCTGGCGGCTGGAAACACGGTGGGGTCGTCCTCGCCGTGGAAGACGGCCACCGGCAGCCTCGACGGCGGGTTGCCGAGCGCCATCTCGAGGGTGCGCTTCGCCCAGGCCTCGAGGTTTTGCGGGTCGGGGCGGATGGCGGGGCCGTGCCGGGCCTCCTGGTACTCGAGCGCCTGCCCCATGTGCTTGCTGCACTGCCGCTTCGCCGACTCGGTGGCGAAGGCCACGCCGAAGGGGGTGAGCACGTCGGAGAGCCGAAGCTCCGGGAAGACGCTGGCGGTGGCGAGGAGGGCCATCACCGTCTCGGCGCCGGTCATGGTGGGGAGCTTCTTCCCGGAGGCGAGCACCGCCCGCTCGATCTTGATCTGCTCCGCCGAGTTCACCGGGGCGAGGGCCGCGGCCCCCAGGACGTCGGCCGAGCCCTCCACGTAGCCGGCGATCTGGGCCGCCCAGACCGCCGCCTGGCCGCCCTCCGACCAGCCCAGCACGACCACCTTCCTCCCCGCGCCCGCCTCGGGGATCTGCCGGGCGGCCACCGCGGCGTCGAGCGTGTTCCGGGCCAGCGTGGGGCCGATGAGGTACTGGTGGAAGCCGGGGCCGCCGAGTCCGACGAAGTCGGTCGCCACCACCACGTACCCGGCCGCGATCATCCGGGTCAGCGCGGGAATGCCCGAGTCCATGGTGTCGCCGCTCTGCGGCTCGAAGAACATGAGCGCGTCCTTGGCAGGGTCGGCGACGGACGACGGCGCACAGACGCGCGCGAGCCCCGTCGTCCCGTGGGCGAAGGAGACCACGGGTCTGCCGCCGGCCGGGGGCTTGCCCAGCGGGGCCACGACGATGCCCGACACCGCGAACTCGGCGTCGTGGAGGTCGGAGGAGCGGTAGAGGACCTTCCACGCCCGCGCGTCCGGTACCTGGGTGTTGAGCTCGACGGCCCAGATCAGGTCGCCGTGCTTTCCGGGCGGCAGCGGCGACGGGGCGTCGTAGACCGACTTCCCCTTCGGAACCCGGTGCATGGAGCCTCCCGCGCCGGATGCAGGGGACGGGGCAATCGCGAGGACACACAGCGCGGCGAGGAGCAACTTCACGTGACGGGACGTACGCATCCCCGCATTCTCCCAGGCCCAGCGCCCGGTGGGCATACCAGTTGGGGCGCTCCTCCACACTTCTTCACGATCCTCGCCGAGGTGTCTTCACACCCGGCCCCTAGCTTCGGGGTTGTCGGCACGCCTTCGCGGGCCGCGACTGGAGGCTTCACATGTTCGGATTCGTCATCGGCACCGTCTGTCTCTTCCTCCTCATCGGCGTCCTGCGCCGCCGGCACGGGTACGGAGGCTGGCGTGGCCACCTCGGCCCCCGGGCCGGCTTCGGCCCGCGCGCCTTCCTCCGGCGCCTGCTGCGGCGCATCGACGCCACCCCCGCTCAGGAAAAGGTCTTCCGCGACGAGGCTGCCACCCTCCTCGACTCGGCGCACGGCCTTCGCGGCGAGCTGAAGGCGTCGGGGCGCGACCTGGCGGTCGCCTTGCGCGACGAGACCCTCGACCGCAAGAAGCTCGAGTCGGTCTACCGGAAGCAGGACGAGATCCTGGCCTCCCTGCGCGCCCGGCTCTCCGATTCCCTGGGGCGGGTCCACTCGACCCTCGACGCGCGGCAGCGCAACGAGCTGGCCGACCTGCTCGAGCGCGGCGGGCGCTCCGCCTGCTGGTGAAGGGGACCGACCATGCGACGAAATCTCCTCATCCTGGTACTCGCCCTGGGCACGGTCGCAGGCTACGCCTCGGGCTTCGCACACCACAACGGCTGGCGCCACGGCGGCCACGCCCGCTGCGGGTCCGGGCACGGCCACCGGCCGGAGCCCTCGCCCCCGCCCGCCTCGCCGTGACATGATCCCGGGTCCATCCATGGCCCTGCGCGTCCTCTGCATCGACGACGACCAGCGTCTCCACGCCCTGCTGGCCGAATACCTCGGCCAGAACGGCGTGACCCTGGTGGCCGCGCCCGACGGCCCGCGCGGCCTGGCGGCGCTCGCAGCCGGCGGATTCGACGCGGTCTTCCTCGACGTGATGATGCCGGGCATGGATGGACTCGAGGTGATGCGGCGCATCCGGGAGAAGAGCACCATCCCGGTGATCATGCTCACGGCCAAGGGGGACGAGACCGACCGCGTGGTCGGGCTCGAGCTCGGGGCCGACGACTACCTCCCCAAGCCCTTCAGCGCCCGCGAGCTCCTGGCCCGGCTCCGCGCCGTGCTCCGGCGGGGCGCGACCGAGGCCACGGACCGGATGTCGGTCGGCCAGCTCACCGTCGACGTTCCGGCCCACGATGCCCGCGTGCGCGGGCGATCGGTGCCGCTCACCGGCCTCGAGTTCGACCTGCTGGTGGCGCTGATGCGGCGCGCCGGGCGCGTGGTGCCGCGGGCCGCGCTCATGGACGAGGCCGGGCGGGGGGACACGCTGGTGGGGGATCGCGCCGTGGACGTTCACGTCTCCCACCTGCGCCAGAAGCTGGGCGACGATCCCCGCGCGCCCCGGATCATCCAGACGGTGCGCGGCGTGGGTTATCTCCTGGTGAAGCCGTGAAGGGGCATCGGCGCCTGCACGGGCACGGCCGCCACGGCCGTGGACGCCTGCGCGGGCGCATCTTCGGCTGGTTCGGCGCCGCCATCCTCTCCACCGGCGTGGCCGTCGCCGTCGTCTTCCACTTCCTGGGGGACGGCGGGGCATGGTCGCGGCAGCGCGACGGCGCCCTCCGCTTCGTGGGCGGTCAGCTCGCGCGCGCCTGGGACGACCCGCCGGCCCGGTCGGAGCTCGTCGCCTCCCTGGGCCGGGAGCTCGACCTCGGCCTCACGCTGCGGGACGGGAGCGGGGCCGTCCTCCAGCGCGAGGGATCCTGCGAGCGGCCCGGCCTCGTCGTGCCGGTTCCGGGGCGTGGCGTGCTCCAGGCCTGCCTGCCGCGCCACCCCTTCGGAGCCAGCTGGCGCCTCGCACTGGGGGTGCTGGCGGCGATCGCCGTCCTGTGGCTCGCCAGCGGCCGCATCGCCCGGCGCATCGCCCGCCCCATCGTCCACCTGGCCGACGTGGCGCGGGACATCGGCGACGGGAAGCTCGCCAGCCGGGCCCGGCTCGACTGGCGCGCCCTGGGCGAGATCGGCACGCTCACCACCGCCATCAACGACATGGCGGACAAGATCGAGCGGCAGATGCGCGACCAGCGCGAGTTGCTGGCCGCGGTCTCCCACGAGCTGCGCACCCCGCTCGGCCACGTGCGCGTGATCGGCGACCTTCTGGCGCCCACCGGCGACCCGGCGCTCCTGGCCCGGCTGGAGCAGGAGGTGCTCGAGATGGACCGTCTGGTGGGCGAGTTGCTGGCCAGCGCCCGGCTCGACTTCTCTGCAATGACGCCGACCCGGCTCGACGTCGCCGCCCTGGCCGGCGTCGCGCTGGAGCGGATCCACCTCCCGGCCGACCGGCTCGTGGTCGAGGCCGGCGATCGCCTGGCGACGGCCGACGCGACGCTCCTCCTTCGGGCCATCGGGAACCTGATCGACAACGCGGAACGGCACGGCAAGGGGCTCGTGCGCCTGTGCGTGCGTTCCCGCCCGGGCCACCTCGCCGTCGAGGCCGAGGACGCCGGACCGGGGTTCTCCGAGGCAGAGCTGTCGCGCGCCTTCGAGCCCTTCCAGCGGCGGGCTGCCGAGGGGGATGACGGGCGCTCCCTTGGCCTCGGGCTCTCGCTGGTCCGGCGCATCGCCGAGGCCCACCGTGGCACCGCCTACGTCCGCAACCGCCCGGGCGGGGGCGCGGTGGTCGGCCTCGAGCTGCCGCGGGAGCCCGCCGTGCCGTGATGCGGCGTCGATGGCGGGACACCCGCCCTCCGGGGGTGTCCGAGCAGCGGGGTACGCTCACCCGGGGGTCCTGGCATGGACAGCGTGGGTATCGGCGGCGTGGCACTGGCGTTCCTCGCGATCGGGCTGGGGATCGGGCTCCTCCTCAGGCTCCGCGCGCTCTCGTCGGCGCTCGCCGCGGCCACGGAAGATCTGGAATCCAGCCTGGCGGAGGCGCGGAGGCTCGGGGAGGAGAAGGTCCGGCTCGAGACCGAGCTCGAGGGGGTGCGCAGGGGCGCGAGGGAGCGGCTCGAGGAGGCGGCGCGGAACCGGGAGCTGGTCCGCGCCGAGGTGGAGATCCTCTCCGGACGGGTGCTCGACCGCAACCAGGCGGGGCTGAAGGCGCTCCTCGACCCGCTCGGCGAGAAGCTGAAGACCTTCGAGAGCAAGGTCGAGAAGACCTACGACCAGGAGAACCGCGACCGCGCCCGCCTGCTCGAGTCGCTGCGGATCCTGCAGGAGACGCAGGCGAAGCTGCACCAGGACGCCGAGGCGCTCGGCCGGGCGCTCACCGGGGACTCGCGGGCCCAGGGCGACTGGGGAGAGCTGGTGCTGGAGCGCGTCCTCGAGACCGCCGGCCTCACCGAGGGGCGCGAGTACGACCTGCAGCTCTCCCACACCGACGACGCCGGCGGGCGCAAGCGGCCCGACGCGCTCGTCTACCTGCCCGGGAACCGGGTGGTGGTGGTGGACGCCAAGTGCTCGCTGACCGCCTTCGTCGAGGCTTCACGCGCAGTCACGCCCGAGGCGCGGGAGGCGGCGCTCGACGCACACGTGGCCTCGATCCGGGCCCACGTGAAGGGGCTCGCCGCCAAGGGCTACCCGGACGTGGTGCGGGAGCGGACCGTGGACATCGTGCTGCTCTTCGTGCCCAACGAGGCGGCCTTCCACGCGGCCATCTCCCGGGCGGCCGGGCTCTACGAGGAGGCCTTCCGACAGCGCATCGTGGTCTGCAGCCCCACCACGCTGCTGGCCGCACTGCAGCTCATCAGCCACGTCTGGCGCTCGGAGCGGCAGAACCTGAACGCGCAGGAGATCGCCGAGGAGGCCGGCAAGATGCTCGAGAAGCTGGCCGCCTTCGTCGAGGACCTCGACGGCGTCGGCAGGCGGCTCGAGCAGGCCCGGGAGAGCTACGACGCGGCCCGGAACAAGCTCGGCACCGGGCGAGGCAACGTCATCGGCAAGGCCCGGTCCATCGCCAAGCTGGGCGCGCGGGTGAAGACCGAGAAGGTCCAGGAACTTCTCGGCGAGGGAGGGGAGGAGGAAGAGGCCGACGCGGTGGACGGGCTCCTCAGCGAAGGAGAACCAGGGTCGCCAGCCCCAGGAAGATGAAGAACCCCATGCTGTCGGTGGTGAACGTGAGGAGGACGCCCATGCCCACGATCGCGGCCACGAGCAGGTTGAGGGCGGTCGCCGCGGCCATGACCGCCCCGAGGCCGACGCTGCCGTAGAGGAGGAGGGTGACGAGCCCGAGGACCGAGCCCCACATGACGCCGTTCAGGAGCGCGATGCTCAGCTCCTTCGCGGCGCCCAGGGCCAGGTTGGACGGGTTGAGTTGCTGGAGGGCCAGGCCCCGGATGAAGAGGGTGGCGGTCTGGTTGCCGGTGTTCCCTCCGATGCTCGCCACGATGTCGCGAAGCATCGGCGGAGTCTACGCGAAGTGTCCGGGAGGCGTCTGCGCTCCGGCCGGCTCCGGCCGTGTGACTTCACCACCGGCCGGCGAAGGATCGTATCCTCGGCGTCCCCGGAGCATGTGCCCGCCGGGCAGCGGAGGTCATCCTTGTCACAGAGCGCAATCGAGATCCCCAAGGGGCTGATCGACTCCACCCCGCCCGTCTCCATCCTGCTGAGCCTGGCGGCCTTCCACGCCGGGCGGAAGCTGCCGGACATCGGGGTGGACAGCGAGGTGGTGTTCGACTGCCCGCGGATGCAGCTGATGGTGCGGACCGCGGTGCGCGGCACGGCCATCGGACACCACTTCCACTCCGTCTCGGACGAGATCGTCATCGTCACCGGAGGGGTCGGGGAGATCCTCGTCAACGGGGTGTGGAAGCCGGTGCGCCAGGGCGACGTCCACGTCTGCCCCCGCGGCATCGTGCACGACACCCGGGCGCTGTCCGAGAACCTCCAGTACCTGTCGGTCTTCACGCCCCATCTGCCGCCCGGAGGGGATCTCAACTTCGTGAGCGGGTGAGCGGACCGGCGCCCCCGACGGTCACCCTCCGCGCGGCGGGGGGGCGAACCGCGTGTCGCGGCGGAAGGGGTCGGCCGATCGGCGCAGCCGCGCGTCGTCCGTCCCGCAGCTCCGGCGGTCCACGTCCACGCCCGCGGCGAGCAGGCCGGGCCGGTCGTCGTAGCGCAGGGTCAGGACAACGGAGGGGCGGGAGCTCTCGCGCAGGAAGGCGACCTCCCGGACGTGCGAGTCGCGCTCCTCGCCGAAGGTCGTGCCCAGCCCCGGTCGGCGCTCCGCCGGCGCGGCATCGAGGGTCTCCCGGGAGGCCACCCCCGCGCTGGCGCTCTTCTCCTGGGCCGGGGCCGGGGCGATCCGCCGGGAAGCGGGCGGAGGCCGTCGCTCCGGGAAGACCGCCACCCCGATCACCCCCACGTCGCGCGCATCGCCCTCCAGCGCGGCGTAGGACCGCGCCACCGTCCCGAAGCGGAAGGCCGCGACGGCGCTCTCGCTCACCCGGAAGCCGTCGATCCGCGCCTCGCCGTGCGCCTCCACGAGGTAACCGCGCTTCTCCGTGGACGAGGGGCCGCCGTCGATCACGTCGCGCCCGTCCACCGAGACCACCACCTCGGCGCGCCGCCCGGACTCGTTGCGGACCCGCACCTGGTAGCGCCGTCCGGCCGTGCCGAGCACGTAGGTGCGCCCCTCGTGGGTGAACGTCGGGAGCGTCTTCCCCGCCTCGTCGAGCAGGTCGAAGGACCAGCCTCCCCGTGCGGCGGGGACCGCATCCTGGGCCGGCGTCGCGGCCGGGCTGGCGAGTGCGAGAAGGGCGGCGAGGATCCATCGTGTCGTCGGGTGCATGTGAACCTCCTTTCCCCTGGAACGCACCAGGGCCGGAAAGGATCTGGGAGTTCTCGCGCCGGGGCGGGGAGTAGGATGGGCGAGCGTGATGGAGGACGGAGACGAGGCGCTCGTGGCGCGCTACCGGAGAGGAGACGTGGCTGCGTTCGAGGCGCTCCTCGATCGGCACGGCCGGGGCGTGTTCCGCTTCCTGGCCCGCTTCGTCGGCGACGACGCCCGCGCCGAGGACCTGGCCCAGGACTGCTGGATGCGCTTCATCGACGCCGCGCCCCGCTGGAATCCCGACGGGCGCTTCAAGGTCTGGATCTACGCGGTGGCCCGCAACCTGGCCACCGACGAGGCGCGCCGGGCGTCCCACCGGGCCCACTCCCCGCTCGACGCCCCGGTGCGGGGGCGCCCGGTCGGCGAGGTCGTGCCCTCCGGCGCGCGCGCTCCGGAGGACGCCGCCGGGGACGCCGAGCTCCGGCCGCGCCTCCTCCGGGCCATCGGCGCCCTGCCCGACGAGCAGCGGGAGGTCTTCCTGCTCCGGGAGTACGAGGGAATCCCCTTCGCCGAGATCGCCGGGATCACCGGCGCGCCGTTGCCCACGGTGAAGAGCCGGATGCGCTACGCGCTCGAGGCGCTCCGCCGCGCGCTGCAGGAGGTCGCATGACCCACGAGGAGGCCCGCGAGCTGCTGCTCGACCTGTCCTACGGCGAGCTCGATCCCGGGCTGCGGAGCCAGGTGGAGCTTCACGTCTCCGCATGCACGGAGTGTGAAGCCGAGCTCGCGGCCCTGGCCGGGACCCGGGCGGCCGCCCAGCGGCTCCCCGATCCCGGACCACCCGGGGGTCGTGACGTGCTGGTGGAGGCGGCCCGCCGGGCCGCGGCGCGCCGTTCGCTGGCCGGCCGGCGGTCGTGGGCGCGCCCCGCGGCGTGGATGGCCGCGGCGGCGGTGGTCCTCGCGGTGGGTGGCGTGACCTTCCGGATGCTCGAGGGCGGGCCGCGGCGGGGCGGCGATCCCGATCCGGTCGTCGCCGGCGCGCCGGCGGAGCGGACCGAGAAGGCGGAGGCCGCGCCCGCGCGCCCGCCGTCGGGGGCCCCTCCGGCGAGCCCCTCGGCAGCGCTCCCGGGTGCGCTCGCGGGTGCGCTGGCGTCGCGGGAGACCGGGGATTCGCTGGATCGCGCGGCGAAGCGATCGAGGCAGGAAGCGCCGGCGCCAGCCGCCGAGGCGAGTGGAGTCGACTTCCCTCCCGGGGTATCCGGCGCGTTCGTGAGCATCGACCTGCGGTCCGGGACGCCGCACCGCGTGAACGCCGCCGGTTGCGCCACGCCCCACTCGCCGTACTCCACCTTCGAGATCCCGGGCAGCCTCATCGGGCTCGAGACCGGCGTGGTGGCCGACCGCTCCTGGCAGCAGGACCAGGAGCTGCGCACCGCACTGCCCCGCTCCCTCGTCCCGTACTTCCGCGCGCTCGCCACCCGGGTAGGGGAGCCGCGGATGAAGCAGCGGCTCGCCACCTTCGACTACGGGAACCAGGACATCTCGGGAGGGCTCGACCGCTTCTGGCTCGGGAGTTCGCTGCGGATCTCCCCGGACGACCAGGCCGAGTTCCTGGCCAGGCTCCAGCGCGGACGGTTCCCGGTCTCGGTGAAGAACCTGGACCTGGTGCGGGAACTGCTCACGCAGGAGACCGGCCCCGGCTACCGGCTCATCGCCAACACCGGCTCGTCGGAAGACGGGGAGGGCTGGCTCGTCGGCTGGGTCGAGACGCCGGACGGGGGCTGCTCCTTCGCCCTCCACCTGCAGGCGCCGAGCTACGAGGAGATGGCCCGCGTCCGCCCTGGGCTGGCTCGCGACTTCCTGCGCAGGGTGGGATGCATCCCGCGGTGAACGGGGATCGGAGTTCGCACATCGACGGCGCCCATCGCCCGCTTCTCCTGCGAAAGGGAGACGGATAGGCTGCGACCGTGCTCCGGCGCTTGTCGCTCACGGTTGCCTTCATCCTGGCCTTGCCCTTCCTTGCCGCGCCTGCGGAGCGGATCGCGGTGCTCGAGTTCAGCGGCTCGCGCAAGGGCGTGGGAGCCGACATCGCCGACGTGCTCGGGGAGCGCGCCCGCCAGGGTGCGCTGGCGGCGATTCGGGGCCTGCCGGACTACGAGGTGATGACGCGCGAGAACATGGTGATGCTGGTGGAGCAGGCCGGCCGCTCGTGCACCGAGGGCGAATGCGAGGTGGAGACGGGCCGGAACATCGGTGCCTCGCTCGTGCTCTCCGGCGACGTCCGCGTGATCTCCGCGACCTACGTGGTCGACGTCCGGGTCCACGAGACGAGGGCAGGGAGGCTGCTTGGGTCGGGCAGCATCGAGGGAGAAAAGCCGCTCGAGGTGCTTCGCCAGGTCGCGGTGAAGGTCCAGCGGCTCGTGGAGGAGGCGATTGGCCGGCCGCGACGGGCTGCGGCCGGGAGCGCCAACGTGACCGAAGCTGCCATCGAGGAGAGCGCGACGACGGGCTTCGGCGCCGAGGCCGAGGAGGTCGTGGTGGCGTTCGAGAGCCAGCCCGCGCAAGCCGTCGTGCTCGTGGACGGTCAGCTTCTCTGCACCACCACACCCTGCCGGAGGCGGATCCCCACTGGCCCCCACGAGGCCGTTTTCCAGAAGGAACGCCACGCGGGGGCCACCCAGGCGTTCAGCGCGACGAGGGGAGCCGTGGTGAAGGGTGCCCTGTTGCCGCAGTTCGGCTGGGTCGTCGCGGAGACGACGCCTCCGGGACTCGCAGTGTCGATTGGCGGGGCGGAGGCCGGGCGAAGTCCCGTGGAAGGGAAGGAGCAGGACCCGGGCGCCGTCGAGGTGGTGGTCTCCGATCCATGCTGGCTGAGGACCGGGGAGCGCGTGGTGGTGGAGGCGGGCAAGCGACGCGTGGTGAAGATCGTCGCGAGACCCAGGGTGGCTGGGCTGAGGGTGAACGCGGAGGACGAGAAGGGGAACGCCCTCGACGCGGTGGTGAGAGTGGACGGGGTGGAGGTGGGGGCGGCCGGCGCGACCCTCAGCGTCCCCCTCTGCTCTCGGAAGATCGAGGTGCCGCTCGGGAGCGAACTCATCATCTTGGCGGCGAAGCTCGAGGAGGGCAAGGTCACGGCGGTCACCGCAAAGCCCGGGGTCCCCGCTCCCAGATCGACTGGTCCCTCGCAGGGGATGCGCGCCAGCCCCGGTGCTGCCGCCACGGGATCGCCGGCCGACACCATCAAGCTCGCCCTCACCGGCCCGTACACGGGCGGCTCGGCGCCCATGGGCACCTCGACCCGGGACGGGTCCAAGCTCGCCATCGCCGAGATCAACGCCGCCGGCGGTGTCGAGGTCGGCGACAGGAAGATGAAGATCGAGATCATCGAGCGCGACGACGAGGCCAAGCACGAGCGCGGCGTCCGCATCGCGCAGGAACTGGCATCGATGTCCGACCTCTCCGGCGTGATCGGATCGGTGAACACCGGCGTGGTCGTGGCCGGCGACAAGCACCTCCAGGAGAAGGGCATCACCAAGATCATCTGCCCGGCGGCCGGCTCGGCGTCGATGACCCAGTGGGCCAAGCCCGATGGGCCGACGGAACTCTCCATCTTCCGATTCGCCGCCCACGACGGGATCCAGGCCGCCATGGTCGTCGAGGAGGCCCTGAGGCTCGGCCTCGAGAAGGTGGCCATCTTCTACGACTCGACCAACTACGGCGTGTCGGGCCGCGATGACATGCTGAACCAGATCAAGAAGCAGGGCGACAAGCTCGAGGTGGTCGCCAGCGAGAAGTGGAACATCGGCGACAAGGACATGACCGCCCAGCTCCTCAAGGCCAAGGCTGCGGGGGCGCAGGCCGTCCTCATCTGGGGCATCGGGCCGGAGCTCGCGGCCATCGCCAACGGCAAGGCCAAGGTCGGCTTCAACGTGCCGCTCATCGGCGGCTGGCCGCTCTCGATGTCCAACTACATCGACAACGCCGGCGCCAACGGAAACGGCGCGCTCATGCCCCAGACCTTCATCGAGGAGAAGGGCATCTCCCCGAAGATCGACAAGTTCATCAACGACTACCACGCCGCCTACAAGGTGGAGCGCATCGCCTCGCCGGTTTCGGCCGCCCAGGGGTACGATGCGGTGCTGATCTTCGCCGAGGCCGTGAAGCAGGCGAAGAGCACCGATTCCCGGAAGATCAAGGACGCGCTCGAGAACCTCCAGGCCCCCGTGAAGGGCGTCATCGCCACCTGGCAGAGGCCCTACACGAAGTGGGACCGGGGCAACGTCGAGACCCACGAGGCCTTCCGCCGCCAGCAGACGGTGATGGGCAAGGTCCAGGACGGGCGCGTCGTCTTCTCGAACCCGGCGGACCGCGAGCGGCTGAAGGCCCAGGCCGCCAGGTAGCCTCCCGGGCACGGGGGGGGGAGGGACGGCCTCCTCCCCCGCCACCCTCTCCTCCTACCTCGGCTGACGGCCCATCCGGCCCGGCCCCGGCCGCGCGTACCACCCCCAGCCCGCGACCTGGAGCACCAGCAGGATGGCGAAGCTGGCCTGGAATGCGCTGCGCAGCGGCAGCCCTCCGGCCTGCAGGGCGTCCACCAGCGCGCCGAATCCCCACTGGATCGAGAACGCGCCCAGGAACACCATGAGGTTGAGCGCGGTGTTCACGCGCCCCGCGAGCGCGACCGGGAAGTGCCGCTGCAGCAGTGCGTAGGCCAGGTTGCTGGTGGAGAAGGCGACGCCCAGGATCCACCACAGGACGGGCGTCGGGCCGATTCCCAGGACGATGAGGAGGGTGGCCGGCAGCCCCAGCGCGAGGCCGGCCTGCAGCACCCGCTCGGGAGGCACCCCGCGCTGCGAAAGCGGGCCCAGGCCGAAGGCCAGGCCGAGGAAGCCGACCAGCATCCCCACGCCCGCCAGCAGGAGGTGCAGGGCGGCGGCGCCCCGGTCGAGGCCGCCGAAGTTCATCAGCCAGGGAACGGCCCAGAGTCCCTGGATGGCCATGAACCCGCCGATCGTGAGGGTGGACAGCGGGGCGAAGCGCCAGAACTGGCGGCTGCGAAGCACGCCGCCGAGCGCGATCAACTGCGTCCGCAGCGGCTCGCCGTCGCGCCCGGCGGCCTTCTCGGGCGTGTTCCAGATCCCTACCGCCGCGGCGGCGCAGGCCAGCGCGAGCAGCGCGAACACCGTGCGCCAGCCCAGGAACGGCACCGCCCAGGAGAGCGGCATCGAGGCGCTCAGCGCCCCCAGTGCGCCAGCTGCCAGGATGGCCGCGTTGATCGCGGCCTGCCTTCCGGCGTCGAACCACTGGCTGAAGACCTTGAAGGAGGCCATCAGGCAGGCGGAGACGCCGAGCCCGACCAAGGCGCGGCCGATGGTGAGCTGGGTCAGCGAGGTGCCGGTGGCGAAGAGGCCGCAGCCGGTCGCGGCGACGAGCAGCAGCGCGGACTCCACGCGACGCGGACCGAAGCGGTCGAGCGCCACGCCGAGCGGCAGCTGGGCCGCGGCGAAGGCGAGCAGGTAGGTGCTGGTGAGGAGCCCCAGGCTGCTCGACGAGATGGAGAGCTCGCGCTCCAGGTCGGGGGCGATGACCGCGTTCGCGTTGCGCAGGAAGTAGGAGAGGAAGTAGGCGGCGGCGAAAGGCAGGAAGACTCGGAGCCAGGCGTTCATCGGGAAGGTCGGGTGCTAGACGGGATCCGTCCGCACCGTCCACTGGTTGTCGAGTCGCCGGGTGAGATCCAGCGGATCTCCGACGCCGACCGTCCCGCGCGCCACCTGGTAGGCCCAGACCTCGAAGTAGGTGAGATTCGCGCCGCCGAAGATCGTCGAGAACGCGCCGTCCACCGCGTCCTGCCCGCAGGAGACCCGGATCCGCCCGATGCGCGGCACGTGGAAGCGCGCGTCCGTGGTGAACCAGTTGCCGCCGAGATAGACCTCCGCGTAGGCGTGAAAATCCATGGGGCTGTCCGGGACGGGGAAGCCGATGTCCGGGAGGTGGCCCGTCACGTATCGCGCCGGAAGGTTGAAGGTCCGGTTCAAGGCGATGGCGAGGTGCGCGAAGTCCCGGCACACCCCGTAGCCGCGCTGGAGCACGTCCCATGCCGACAGGTCGGACCGGCCGGACATGTAGCGATACTCGATGTTGTCGTGCAGCCACTGGCTGATGGCCTGCACCCGCGGCCAGCCGTGAGGTACCTGGCCGAAGTGCGCCCAGGCAAAGTCCACGAGCTTGTCCGAGTCGCAATACCGGCTCGGAAGCGTGTAGCGCAGGACCTCCGGCGGCAGGCTGCCCGGATCGTACGGCCTGCGGTCGGTCAGGTCGTGGTTGTCGGGCCGGGAAGACAGCGACACGATGGCGTCGTGCCGGAACAGGTTGCGTCCGGGCCTCAGGCTCACGCGGCACACCCGGTTGCCGTGGCTGTCGATGAACTGGTCGGCGACCAGGTCGTCGCCCAGGGTGAGGGCCTCGAACACCACCGCGTGGTTCCGGCTCGCGCAGGGCTGCACGTTGAGGAGCAGCATGGCCGGCTCGCTCGCCTCGTAGACGAGGCTGCACCCCACGCGAACCGTCACGTCGAAAAGCATCCACGGATTCTACGCTGGACGCCGGGGCTCTTCCCGGAGAAGGTCGATCGGGACCAGATGCGCGCCCTCCACGAGCTCGACGCCTCCACCGCCGCTACCCTCCTGGAGCGCGGCGAGATCACCGCCGAGGCGCTCACCCGCTCCTGCCTGGAGCGGATCGAGGACCTGGAGCCGCGGGTGCAGGCCTTCGAGGCGCTCGACCCCGACCTGGCGCTCTGCGAGGCGCGGCGAGCCGACGCCGCGGGCCGCCCTGGTCCGCTCCACGGCCTGCCCGTCGGCGTGAAGGACATCATCGACACCGCCGACCTCCCCACCGCGCGCGGCAGCCCCATCTTCGCGGGGAGGCGACCCGGGGCCGACGCGGCCTGCGTGGCGGCGCTGCGCCGGGCCGGCGGCATCGTCCTGGGAAAGACGGTGACCACGGAGCTCGCCTACTCCTTCCCGGGCAAGACGCGGAACCCGCACGATCCGGCGCGAACTCCGGGCGGCTCCTCCAGCGGGTCGGCCGCGGCCGTGGCCGCGGGGATGGTCCCGGCCGCGCTCGGAACCCAGACCGCGGGCTCGCTCATCCGGCCCGGCGCCTATTGCGGCGTGGTGGCGCTGAAGCCCACCCACGGCCTCGTTCCGCTCGACGGGGTGAGCCCGTTCGCCCCGTCCCTCGACACGCTGGGCGTGCTGGTGCGCAGTGCCCGGGACCTCCCGCTCCTGCTCGCCGGCCTCGGGGTGCTGCTCCCGCCCACGGCGCCGATCGGAAGGCTCCGGGTCGGGCTGTGCCGGACCGAGGCCTGGGATGGCACGCTTCCCGCCTCGCGGGACGCGGTGGCGCGGGCCGCCGCGGCACTCGCCCTGGCCGGGGCGGAGGTCACCGAGGTCGAGGAGCGCTTCGCGGGGCTCTCCGACGCCCAGCGGACC
Source organism: uncultured Anaeromyxobacter sp. (assembly GCA_903874275.1). Classification (GTDB taxonomy): domain Bacteria; phylum Myxococcota; class Myxococcia; order Myxococcales; family Anaeromyxobacteraceae; genus CAIOAK01. Next base: position 14,834 of record CAIQRS010000002.1, on the reverse strand, counting down.
GTGATGGCGGCCGAGGCCGCCGTGACGCTCGGGCCACTCCGGGACGCCCACGGGGATCGGCTCTCCCCGCAGCTCCGGGCGCTCGTGGCGGACGGCGAGCGGGTCTCGCCGGAGGCGCTCGCCACGGCCCGCGGGGCTGCGGAGGCGGGCAGGGCACGGTTGCCGGCGCTGTTCGCCCGGTTCGACGTGCTCCTCGGCGCAAGTACCCAGGGTGAGGCCCCCGTCGGCCTCACGTCCACGGGCGATCCGGCCCTGAACCGGATCTGGACCCTGCTCGGAACGCCCTGCGTGCAGCTTCCGGCGGGAAGGGGCCCGGCCGGGATGCCGGTGGGAATCCAGCTCGTCGGCGCGCGGGGCGGCGACGCCGCGCTCTGCGCCGCGGCGGCCCTGGTGGAGGAAGTCCTGGGCGACGCCTAGAAGTTCTCGTCCTCGATGGCGAGGGCGCCCTCGGCACCTCCGACGACCTGCTGGGAGAGCCCGCCTGCCCGGGTGAGGACGTGGTCGGCGTAGAAGCGCGCCGTGGCCAGCTTGGCCCGCAGGAAGCCGTCCCCGCGCCCCGCCGCCACGTGACGGTGCGCGACCAGCGCGGACCGCGCCATCTGCCAGCCGCCGGCCACGATCCCGAAGAGCATCAGGAAGGGAACCGCCCCCACCGAGGCGCGCCGGATGTCCCTGGCGTAGGTCGAGAGGACGAAATCCACGGCCGCGTCGAGCGCGGCGATCCCGTCGCGCAGCCTGCCGGCGATGGCCGACGTCTCCGGGGAGCCCGCCGCCTCGAGCTCGGCCTGCACCGTCCGCATGTCGGCGATGACGCGCCGGATGGTCGCGCCGCCGTCGCGCGCCACCTTGCGCCCCATGAGGTCCGCCGCCTGGATCCCGGTCGTTCCCTCGTAGATGGGGGTGATGCGTGCGTCGCGGAAGATCTGGGCCGCGCCGGTCTCCTCGGCGTAGCCCATCCCGCCGAAGACCTGGATGCCCAGCGAGGCGACGTCCACCGAGTTCTCGGTGCTGCAGCCCTTGACGATGGGGATCATGAGATCGACGAAGGCCTGGCTGGCGGCCCGCCGGTCGGCGTCGGGGTGGCAGCGGGCGGTGTCGATCGCCGCGGCGGTCACGCTGGCCACCGCGCGCATGGCCTCGGTCTGGGACTTCATGAGGAGCAGCATCCGGCGCACGTCGGGGTGGCGGATGATGGCGACGCCCTCGCGGCTCTTGGAGCCGAGCTCGCTGCCCTGCACCCGCTCCCGCGCGTACCAGAGGGCCTGCTGGTAGGCCAGCTCGGACAGGCCGATGCCCTGCAGCCCGACCGCGTAGCGGGCCGCGTTCATCATGACGAACATGTACTCGATGCCGCGGTTCTCCTGCCCGACCAGCCAGCCGACGCAGCCGCCCCGGTCGCCCAGCGCCAGCACGGCCGTGGGGCTGGCGTGGATCCCGAGCTTGTGCTCGAGCGACACGCAGCGGACGTCGTTGCGCTCCCCCAGGCTCCCGTCCGGGTTGACCAGGAACTTGGGGACCACGAAGAGCGAGATCCCCTTCACGCCCGGAGGCGCGTCGGGCGTGCGGCCCAGCACCAGGTGGACGATGTTCGAGGTCAGGTCGTGCTCACCATAGGTGATGAAGATCTTCTGCCCCTCGAGCAGGTAGGCCCCGTCCCCCCGGGGCACGGCGCGGGTGCGCACGGCCGCCAGGTCGGAGCCGGCCTGCGGCTCGGTGAGGAGCATCGTGCCAGCCCACTCGCCGCTGATGAGCTTGGGCAGGTAGGTGGACTTCTGGGCCTCGGAGCCGGTCAACTCGAGCGCCTCGATGGCGCCGTGGGTGAGCATCGGGCAGAGGGTGAAGGAGACGTTGGCCCCGTTCCAGATCTCCTCCACCAGCGCCGAGACCAGCCGCGGGGCGCCCTGGCCCCCGTGGGTGACGTCGCAGGAGAGGGCGTTCCAGCCCGCCTCGGTGTACCCCGCGTAGGCGTCGCGCCAGCCCGGCGCGGTGGTGACCTCGCCGTCCTTCCATCGGGCGCCCTCGCGATCGCCGACCTGGTTGAGCGGCGACAGCACGCCGGTGGCGAACTTGCCGGCCTCGATCAGAATGGCGTCGGCGACCTCGGGGGTCACGTCTCCGCAGCCGGGCAACTCGTTGACCTCCGAGAGGGGGGCGATCTCGCGCAGGATGAAGCGCATGTCGGCGAGCGGCGCGGTGTAATCCTTCATTTCGAGCTCCTGGTGTCGAGGCAGGTCGGGAACGGCGCCAGACAGGCTACACGTTTCTCGGGTGGCAACGGTCGAGCGCCTGGACGCCCCATCCGGGTTCGGGTGCTTTCCGGAGGGCCGGACCGGACTCAAACCCCGCCGGGTGGGGAGTGCTCCCAATATCGAGGCCGGTGTGGATCGGCGACACTCCTCATCAGAAAGGGAGCAAACAAAATGACGACGATCAGCGGCGGCAGCGCGGTACCCGGTGGCTACTACCTCTCCAAGTCCAACTGGGAGATCTTCCCCGTCGCCCGCGACGGCGAGCGCCTGCCCGGACCGGCTTCCGAGCACTACGTGAAGGTGAACACCGCCGCGGCCCTCCTGATCATGCCGGTGCTGGGCGGACTCATGGTCGTCTTCCTCCCCTTCATCGGCCTCTACCTGACCGCGAAGGCGGCGGGCCGGTCGCTGGCCGGGATGTTCAGCCGCTCGGCGAGGGACCTGGCCGCGACGGTCACGCCGGGCTGGGCTCCGGGCGCCGCGCACTTCACCGGCAAGGGAACCGAGGAGACGGGCTCCGAGGACTCCCGGGCCGCCGAGGCCACGCTGGAGGCGCTGAAGAAGGAGATCGACGAGAAGCGCGGTTCCTAGCCAGCGCCGTGGGCAGGGAGGGCGCCCTCACGCCGTCCTGGCCTGGCCGTGCAGCTCGAACACCCGCCGGAAGTGGAATCCGTAGATGGCGAGGGTGATGGCCGTCGAGAACTGCCGCGGCCGGCGCAGGAGGGACCAGGCGACGAGCCTCCAGTAGGCGAGGCGCCCCCGGCCCAGGACGCCCAGCATGAGCATCGACTCCAGGAGCGCCCGGACGTGAACGGCCTCGACGGGCGCGCGGTGCCGGGCGGGCCGCCCCTGGGTCTCGAGGAAGTCCTTCACCCTCCGGTAGTACGCCGCGGGTGAATAGAGGGTCCGGACCACCCTTCGATATCCGTCCAGGAGCGCCTCCGGGTCCATCCGGGGGACGAAGTTCATCGTGAAGTCGGTGTTGTTCCCGGTGAAGGCGCGAAGCAGCCGGTTCTCCCTCCCCAGCCGCTCGTGCAATCGCGAGTTCACCGGAGCGCTGAGGAGCCCCACCATGGCGACGACGATCCCGCTCTCCTCGATGAACCGGATCATCCGGTCGAAGATGACCGGCGGGTCGCTATCGAACCCGACGATGAACCCGGCCTGGACCTGCAGGCCCGCCTGCTGGAGCGTCCGGACGCTCGCCAGGAGGTCCCGGTTCCGGTTCGGGGTCTTCCGGCACTCCTCCAGGCTCTCCACGTTCGGGGTCTCGATCCCGACGAACACCTCCTCGAAGCCGGCCCGGGTCATCAGGGTCAGCAGCTCCGGGTCGTCGGAGAGGTTGAGGGACGCCTCGGTCCCCAGCGAGAACGGGTGGCCGTGCTCCTCCATCCAGTGGACGATCCGGGGCAGGACCTCCCTCTTCAGCTTGACCCGGTTCCCGATGAAGTTGTCGTCCACGAAGAACAGGTGGCCGCGCCATCCGGTCCGGAGGATCGCGTCCATCTCCGCGATCACCTGCCCGGCCGACTTGGTGCGAGGCGCGTGCCCGAAGAGCACGGTGACGTCGCAGAACTCGCAGTCGTACGGACAGCCGCGCGAGTACTGGATGTTCATGGTCGCGTAGTGCCGTGGGTCGATGAGCTCCCACCTGGGCAGCGGGGTCGTGGCCAGGTCCGCCCACGCGGCCGTCGTGTACACGTGCTTCGGGCAGCCGCGCCGGAGGTCGTCGAGGAAGAGCGGGAGGGTGATCTCGGCCTCGTTCAGGACGAAGTGATCCACGCCGTCGAACTCCGCGTGACGCGCCGTGAAGAGCGGCCCTCCGGCGACGACCGGGGTCCCCGCCTCGCGGCAGCGCCGGATGACCCTCCGCGCGGACTCGTCCTGGACCGCCATCCCGCCCAGGAAGACCAGGTCGGCCCAGTGGAGGTCCCCGTCGGCGAGCGGCCGGACGTTGAGGTCCACGAGCCGCTTCTCCCACTCCGGTGGGAGGAGCGCGGCGACCGTCAGAAGGCCCAGGGGCGGTTGCCCGGCCCCCTTGGAGACGAACCGGAGGGCGTGCTTGAACGACCAGAAGGTATCCGGATACTCCGGGCAGACCAGAAGGACCTTCATGGCGGGGCACCCCCCGGGGCCCGGGCGCATCCGAAGCAGGGCCATGATCCGCCCCGGCGGCGCGGGCGACAATCCACCAATCGCGCTGCCGACCCATCCGGGGCTGTGCCCCGGGCAATGGCCAGGCTGGGAAGCTAAGAGGAACGCCATGTCCGAAGCACCGCAGACGGCCGAGCCGGGCTGCCCGCCCATGCCGGTCCTCTTCGTGGGGCACGGATCGCCCATGAACGCCATCGAGGACAACGCCTGGAGCCGCGGCTTCCGCGACCTCGCCAGGCTCCTGCCCAGGCCGAAGGCGATCCTGGCCATCTCGGCCCACTGGTACGTGGCGGGCACCTTCGCGACGGCAAGCGAGCGCCCCGAGACCATCCACGACTTCGGCGGCTTCCCGGAGGAGCTCTACCGCATCCAGTACCCGGCCCCCGGCAGCGCCGACCTGGCACGGCGCGCGGTGGCGCTGGTGGGGGAGGAGCGGGCGTCCACCCGCACCGACTGGGGGCTCGATCACGGCACGTGGAGCGTGCTCCTGCACCTCCTCCCCGCAGCCGACGTGCCGGTGGTCCAGCTCAGCATCGACGGGCGCCTCACGCCGGCCGAGCACCTTGCCATCGGCCGAGCGCTGGCGCCGCTCCGCGACGAGGGCGTGCTCGTCCTGGGCAGCGGGAACATCACCCACAACCTGGGGCACGCGTTCGCGGCCTGGCGGCGCGACGACCACGCAATTCCGGATTGGGCCCGCTCGTTCGACGAGGGGATCGCGAAGGCCCTGGCCGGCCACGACCTTGAGCACCTCGCCCACGCGCCCGGCGGCGAGGCCGGGCGGCTGGCCCACCCGACGCCCGACCACTACCTGCCGCTTCTCTACGCGGCCGGGGCCAGCGGCCCGGAGGACCCGGTCCGCTTCCCGATCACCGGGTTCGACATGGGGTCGCTGTCGATGAGATCGGCGATCTTCGGCTGACCGGGGGGGTCAGGAGTCCCTCCTCGCCTCCGGCGGCCCGACCTGGCGCATGAGCCCCTCCTGCGCGACGCTGGCGACGAGGCGACCGCCCGCGTCGTAGATGAGCCCGCGCGCCAGGCCGCGCGCCCCCTGGGCCGAGGGGGAGTCCATGGCGTACAGGAGCCATTCGTCCACGCGGGCGGCCCGGTGGAACCAGAGCGCGTGGTCGATCGAGGCGACGACCATCGACGGCTGGTACCAGCTCCTGCCGTGCGGCCGAAGCGCGGTGCCCACCAGGGAGTAGTCGGTCGCGTACGCCAGGATGCACCGGTGCAGTTGCGGGTCGTCAGGAACGCGGTCCACGGCCCGGAACCAGACCGCCTGGCGCGGCTCGCCGGGCGAGGTGCGGAACGGGTTGCGCGGCTCGACCGGCCGGAACTCGATCGCGCTCGGCGCCAGCAGGGCCTCGACGGCCTTCGGGGGCAAGGGGTCGGCCTCGGCGATCCAGCGCTCGTTCAGCTCGGACTGCGGCGCGAGCAGGTCGGGTGGGGGGACGTCGGGCATGGGCGCGGCGTGCTCGAGCCCCTCCTCGGGCACCTGGAACGAGGCGATCATCGAGAGGATGGGGCGCCCGTGCTGGATGGCCTGGACGCGCCTGGCCGAGAAGCTCCTCCCGTCGCGGACCCGCTCGACCTGGTAGACGATCGGGGCGTCGGAGTCTCCCGGCAGGAGGAAATAGGCGTGGAGCGAGTGGGGAATGCGCCCCTCGATGGTGCGCTCGGCGGCGACGAGCGCCTGGCCGATCACCTGCCCGCCGAACACCCGGGGGCCCCACAGGTCCTTCGACTGGCCGCGGAAGAGGTTCACCTCGAGCTGCTCGAGGTCGAGCTGGCGGATCAGCGCGTCGAGGATCTCGTTCACGAATTGCCTCCGGGTTTCCGGGGGGAGTGTAGCCCAGGGGAGGGGGATCCTTCGATCGGGGGCGGCCCCCGGGACCCGGGCCGGTTATGCTTGGCGGCCGGATGGCAGGACCGCGTCAGCTCCGGCTCGTGGTGCCCCCGACCGCCGAACGGCCGGAGCCCCGGCGTTCGCCCGGAACGGGCCGGGTGGCCCGCCACGGGCGGATCATCGCGGTCGGAGGCGGCAAGGGCGGGGTGGGCAAGAGCCTGGTGGCCGCCAGCATCGGGATCGAGCTGGCTGGCCAGGGGCGGCGTTCGGTCCTCGTGGACTGCGACCTCGGCGGAGCCAACCTCCACACCAGCCTGGGTGTCCTGCCGCCGAAGCAGACGCTCTCCGACTTCGTGAGCCACCGCGTCGAGCGGATCGAGGACGTGGTCGTTCCCACCGGTATCCCCAACCTCTCCCTGGTGTCCGGTGCGCTCGACGAGCTCGACGCCGCCAACCCCCACCACGGCCAGAAGATGCGCCTCATCCGGCAGCTCCACTCCATGGACGCGGACTTCGTCATCCTCGACCTGGCCGCCGGGACGCAGAAGAACACGCTCGACTTCTTCCTCCTCGCCGACCAGAAGGTCCTGGTCGTCGTTCCCGAGCACAGCGCGGTGGAGAACGCCCACCGCTTCGTCAAGGCGGCCTTCATGCGGCGCCTGCGCGCGGTCTGCACGGTCTTCGGGGTGGCCCACCTGCTGGACTCGAGCCCGGACGGCGGCACGTTCCGGGGGCCTTCCGAGATCCTCGACTCCATCCAGGGGATCGACGAGGAGACGGGGAGGCAGATCCAGGAGCAGATGGAGGCCTTCCGTCCGGGACTGGTGGTGAACCAGGCCCGCACGCCCGAGGACGCCGAGCTGGGGCGTGGGATCGCCGCGGCGTGGCGACGGTACTTCGGCGTCGCCATGGACGTCCTCGGAACCGTGGAGCACGACGACGACGTGTGGCGCGCGGCCCGGGAGCGGCGCCCGCTGCTCCTGGCCCACCCGCACGGACGCGCCGCCCTGTCGCTGGCCCACATCGCCTCCCGCGTCCAGGCGGCCGACGCGGCGGCTCGCGCCCAACCCTGAACCGGAAGGAGCCCCCCGTGGCCCAGAGCGGAAGGTGAAGGACCACCTGATGGGGTCGATGCCCTTCGACCCGAAGCGGCTCGCGGTGGGCGGGTTCGAGGTGCTGGTGGGGTGGAAGTGAACGAAAGGGGGACACGGTGGAGGGCAACACCCTCATCCCCATCGTCAGCGTGGGCTTCGGGTTCGGCGTGGGTGCCGGCGAGAGCACGGATCCGAAGAAGGGCTCGGGCAGCGGCGGCGGCACGGGAGGCGGCGGCGGGGTGAAGCCGGTCGCGGTCATCATCGTCAACAAGGACGGCGTGTGGGTCGAGTCGCTCAAGGGCGGCGTGACCTCGCTGCTGGAGAAGGTGGCGGACGTGGCGGCGAAGTTCGTGCCCGCGAAGCCGGCGTCCAGCTAGGACGCCGACCGGTGGGCGCGTTGCTCGTCGTCGCGGCAATGCTCGGGCTCGTCCTGCTCCTGCTCGCGGTCCCGGTAGATCTGGAAGTCCGGCTCGAGGGCATCGACCCGTTCCAGGGGCAGGTGGGGATCGGCTGGCTGTTCGGGCTGGTGCGGTTCCGCATCCCGATCCCCGGCGCCGCCAGGCCCGCGCCGGAACCGGAGACGCGATCGAGGGACACCCCGGAGCGGGGTCGCACCTGGGGGAGGGGCCGGAACGCGCTCGCGGCGCTCCGGCCGGCCGAGTTTCGCGGGCGGGTCTCCCGGCTGGTCCGGGACGTCGCCCGGGCCGTCCACGTCCACAGGCTCCGCCTCCTCGCGCGGATCGGCCTGGGCGATCCGGCGGACACCGGCCGCTTGTGGGCCTTGATGGGGCCGCTCGACGCCCTTGCCAGGGTGGGCAACGCCGAGGTCCGGATCGAGCCGGACTTCGTCGATCCGGTGCTCGAGTTCCAGGTCGACGGCCGCGTGCGCCTCGTCCCCCTTCGGATCATCGCCCTGGGCGTCGCCTTCCTGCTCTCGCCCCCGACCATCCGGGCGTGGCGCACGCTGAGGGGGCACCATGCCTGAGGGGATGTTTCACACCGAGAAGGTGCTCGCCGGGAAGCCAATCCGGGTCGGGCCGGTGACGCTCTTGCCGGTGGAGCGCGTCGTGGCGATCTCGGGAACGGGTGCGCTCGGGGCCTGGTTCACGGCCGCCAAGGAACCCTACGCACTCGTCGTGCGCGATGGCGGCGCCACCCGGGTCCTCGGCATCGGTGAGACACCGGTCTCGCTCGAGGCGATCCGTGAGAGGATCCCGGAGCTCGATGCCGTGCTGGCGTCGATGTGAGGAGTCCATGGAATACACCAGGCTCGGAAGGACCGGACTTCAAGTTTCCCGCATCTGCCTTGGTTGTATGACCTACGGTGCGCCGGTGACGGGCGCGCCAAAGGCCGGCCGGCACGCCTGGGCGCTCGACGAGAGGGAGAGCCAGCCCTTCCTCCGCCAGGCGCTCGACCTGGGGATCAACTTCTTCGACACGGCCAACATCTACTCCAGCGGAGCCAGCGAGGAGGTGCTCGGACGGTTCCTCAAGGCCAACGTCCGACGCGAGTCCGTCGTCGTGGCCACCAAGGTCCACGGCGTCATGCGCGACGAGCCGAACGGCCAGGGGCTCTCCCGCAAGGCCATCTTCTTCGAGGTCGAGGAGAGCCTGCGGCGCCTCGGGACCGACTACGTCGATCTCTACCAGATCCACCGCTGGGACCCGGAGACCCCCGTCGAGGAGACCCTGGAGGCCCTTCACGATCTGGTGAAGTCGGGAAAGGTCCGCTACCTGGGCGCCTCGTCCATGCACGCCTGGCAGTTCACCAAGGCCCTCTACCTCGCCGACCTGCACGGCTGGACACGCTTCGTGTCCATGCAGAACCACTACAACCTGCTCTACCGGGAGGAGGAGCGCGAGATGCTCCCCCTCTGCCTGTCCGAGGGGATCGGGGTCATCCCGTGGAGTCCTCTCGCGCGGGGGCGCCTGGCCCGGCCCTGGCAGGCCGAGACCACCAGGCGCCACGAGACCGACCAGTTCGGGAAGACCCTCTACGCGCCGACGGAGTCCGCCGACCGGAACGTCGCCGACCGCGTCGGTCAGGTCTCGGAGAGGCGTGGAGTTCCCCGCGCCCAGGTGGCCCTGGCGTGGATGCTCGGCAAGCCGGGGATCACCGCGCCCGTCGTCGGCGCGACGAAGCCGGGCCACCTCGACGACGCCGTGGCCGCGCTGGCGGTGCGCCTGGGACCGGAGGAGGTGGCGTCGATGGAGGAGCCCTACGTTGCACACCCGGTCGCCGGCTTCGGCTGACCGGGCGCGGGCGGCGCTTTCACGCCCCGGGCGAAGGCAGGGCGCCATTCACGACGAAGCCCGACCGCGGGAAGGGCGCGGTGTCCACCCGGGCGATCCCCTCGTGCCGGAACTCCACGTCGTGAGCGGCGGTGACCGTGCAGTGCCACGTCTCGGGCGCCTTCAGCGGCCCCCTCGAGGCGAAGACCGCCGGGGTGAAGAGCGCAACGTTCGCCCTCTTCCTGGGATCCCGCGCGGACGGGAATCGAACCACCTCGATCCCGGCGCCCCTCATCTCCGACCCGAGAGGCTGGCTCGTCCCGTAGCTGACCGGTGAGCAGATCCTTCCGACGAACGGGGCGAAGGCCTTCGAGGAGAGATCGACCGCCGTCCGGGAGTGGATCCGCGCCTGGAAGGCCGACATCGGCATGGTGTGGGGCGCGAGCCTCGCCCGGGTCCCCTCGAAGAACAGGATCCGGTAGTAGGCTGCCTCGGCGAGGGAGGTCGAAAGCTCCTCGGACCCGTACCAGAGGCTCGGCTCGTGGCGCCCTCCGAATCGGGAGCCGTGCTTCAGCGGTGGGTAGCGAAACGGGGAGAAGAGGAGGGAGTGAAGTCCACGGTGGTCCGGTCCCCCGGGCAGCCGTGGCTTTGCGTCGTCGAGGAGTTGCTCGAGCAGTTCGTGCTCGGCGCCGGTATCGACGAGGGGGCGTGTCGAGGCGACCCGCTGGCTCTCCACGACCCGCCACGGGTCGCAGCGGAACTCGCGAGCGCTAGACCTTCCCCCGCATCGCGTCCAGATACTCGGTGACATGAACGAGACCCTCCACCCGCTGGACGAGCTCCGCCGGCACTCCGCCCAGGTGGCTGTTCTCGGAGTGGAACCAGTCCCTGCAGGCCGCCGTGTTCCCGAGCAGGGCCCCGAGGCTCCGGTACAGCCGCAGGAACGTCAGCGCGAGCTCCCCCTCCTTGGAGGCGGGACTGATCGAGCGCTGGGCGGAGTGCAGGCGGGACACGGACGCGGCGCTGACGCCGATGATGGTCGCCAGGTGGGCGGAGGAGACGCCCAGGAGAGCCGCGGCGTTCAGCGCCGCCTTGGTCAGGACGGCGGCTGCCTCAGGCCTGGTCGCTGCGACGTGGGCGCGCATCTCAATTGCAAGATTATCCTAGAAGTCATTCACGTGCAAGACCGGGCGCCGCCTCACCGGATCGCCTCCACCTGGACCTCCGGCCGGGTCTTCCACCGCTTGTGCATCCACACCCAGTCGGAGGGGAACCTCCGGATGGCGTCCTCCAGCACCGCCTGGCACGCCGCGGTGATCCGCACCACCTCGGCCTCCCGATCGGGCGCGTTCGCGTCGTAGCGGATCTCGGTGAACTCCAGCTCGAGCCCGTCTCCCGCGTCGGGTCCTCTCCGGTGTCCGGTCCCGACCAGGATGGGAGAGCCGAAGCGCATCGCCAGGTCGGCCGGAGCCCGGGCGCTGTGGGCCAGCCGCCCGAAGAACGGGACGAAGACCCCCTGGATGTCGGTGTTCTGGTCCACCAGCAGGCCCAGCCCGCCCCCGCCCTTGAGGAGCTTGATGATGGCGCGGCCGGTCGAGGCGTCCTCCCGCCAGAGCGTGGTCACCTGGCCGGTGAGCCGCCAGTCCTCGATGAGCCCCATGAGGCGGAAGTCGTCGCCGCGCTTGGCGATGGCCGAGTTGGGCACGCCGGCGCGCGCCACGCGCCGGGCGATGAGCTCCCAGTTCCCCAGGTGGCCGGTGACGAAGACGATCCCCTTGCCGCGCGCGTTCATCTCCTGGAGAAGCTCGCCGTTGCGCAGCCCCACGTAGCTCTCCAGCCGGTGGTCGTAGGAGCGGATGGCGGTGATCTCCATGGCCGCTCGTCCCAGGTTGACGAACATCTGGCGGGCGATGGCCTGCCGCTCCGCCTCGCTCTTCTCCGGGAAGGCGATGCCCAGGTGCAGGAGAGCCAGCCGGCGGGTCTTGCCGAACAACCGGTAGGCGACGGCGCCACCCCAGCCACCCATGCGAAGCGCCGGGCCCAGCGGGATCAGGGACACGGCGCGCAGGAGCGCCACCAGGACCACCGATCGGACGGCGCGGCGGAACCTCTTCCGGAAGGGGACCTCCATCGCCCGGGGACATAACCGCCGCGGAGCCCCGGCGCCCCGGTCCATTCCCGCCTTTGGCCACTCCCCGTGTCCGTCCCCCGCGTAGACTTCGCCCTCATGCCCCTGCGCCTCCTCCACACCTCCGACTGGCACCTGGGCCGGACCTTCTTCGAGGAGTCCCTCCTCGAGGATCAGTCCTGGGCCCTCGACCGGCTCCTCGAGGCCCTGCGCGACGCCCGCCCCGACGCGCTGGTCGTGGCCGGCGACGTCTACGACCGCGCCGTGCCCTCCGCCGACGCGGTGGCCCTGCTCGACGACACGCTGGTTCGCATCGCCGCCCTGGGCATCCCGGTCATCGCCATCGCCGGCAACCACGACTCGCCGGAGCGGCTCTCCTTCGGCTCCCGGCTCCTCGAGGGAAGCCGCGTCCACCTCCGCGGCGCGCTCGACGGGGTGGCGAGGCCGGTGGCCATTTCCGGCAAGGGCTTCGTTTACGCGGCGCCCTTCGTGGACCCCGAGGTCGTCCGCGGGATGACCGGTGACGAGACGCTGCGCGGCCACGCCGCCGCGACCGAACGTGTCCTGTCCGCGGCACGCGAGGACGCCGCCGGCCGCGACCTGCCCACGGTGCTCCTGGCCCATGCCTTCGTGCAGGGAGCCGTCGAGACGCCCGACAGCGAGCGCCCCATCTCGGTGGGAACGGCGGGCTCGGTTCCGGCCGCCACGCTGGCGGGGTTCGACTACGTCGCCCTCGGCCACCTCCACGGTCCGCAGGAGGTCGCGCCGCGCGTCCGTTACTCCGGGTCACTGCTCAAGTACTCCTTCGCCGAGGCCAGCCACGAGAAGGGTGCACTCCTCGTGGAGGTGGAGCGCGGCACGGCGCGGGTGGAGCCGGTCCGTCTCGGCCAGAAGCGGAACGTGGCCCGCATCCAGGGGAAGATGGCCGACCTGCTCGCCCGCCCGGACCTGGCCCGCCACCAGGGAGACCTCCTGGAAGTCACGCTGGAGGACGAGGGCTACGTGGTGGACGCGCGCAGCAAGCTCCAGGCCCGCTTCCCCCACGTGCTCAACGTCCGGCGGACCACCCTCACGCCGGGAGGGGAGGGCACCTTCATGTCCCGCGTCGGCGGAGCGGCGGGCGACGACCAGGCGCTCTTCCGCGCCTTCCTGGAGACGGTGGCCGGCATCGCGCCCGGGGAGGCCCAGGCGGCCTGCTTCGCCGACGCGGTGGACGCCGTGGCCCGGAAGGAGCGCGCCTCGTGAGGCCCCTTCACCTCGAGTTGACGGCCTTCGGCCCCTATCCGCGGACCCAGGCCATCGACTTCGCCGCGCTGGGCGGCAGCGACCTCTTCCTCATCCACGGCCCCACCGGGGCCGGCAAGACCTCCATCTTCGACGGACTCACCTACGCACTCTTCGGAAGGCTCGCCGGCACGCGGGGAGTGGACCGGATCCGTGCCGACCGGGCCGGGCCCCAGGTCCAGACCCGGGTGGTCCTGCGCTTCCGGATGGGGGACGTCACCTGGCGCGTGGAGCGCACGCCGGAGTGGGAGCGCCCCAAGAAGCGCGGCGACGGCACCACCACCGAGGCAGCCGGTGCGAGCCTCTGGCGGGAGGGGGAGGCGAAGCCGGTGGCCACCGGCGCCACCGACGTCACCACCGAGGTCACCGGCCTCCTGGGCATGGACGTGGACCAGTTCACCCAGGTGGCGCTCCTGCCGCAGGGGGAGTTCAAGCGGCTCCTCTGCGCCGAGTCGAAGGACCGCGAGGTGCTCCTCCGCCGGCTCTTCGCCACCGACCGCTTCGTGGACATCGAGAACCTCCTCGTCGAGAGGAAGCGGAAGCTCGAGGCCGCCGGCACCGAGCTCACCGCCCACCAGTCGGAGGTCCTCTCCGGGCGGACCCCGGAGACGCTCGCCGGGAGCCTCGACGAGGTCCGGGCCCGGGCGGTCGCCGCGGCGGAGGGGGCCGCGGATCTCCGGGGGAAGGACGCCGCCGCCCTCGGGGCGCTCGCCCACGCCACCCGGCTGGCCGGCAGGTTCGACGACCGGGACGGGGCGAGGACGGAGGAGGCCCGGGCGCGCGCCGCCGCCGGCACCGTCCCCGCCGACAGGAAGACGCTCGACCGGGCCGCGGCCGCGGAGCAGGTGGGAGAGCAGCTGGGGCAGGCGCGGCGCGCGGCGGTCGACGAGGCGGCGCGTGTCGAGGAGGCGTCCCGGGCCCGGACGGCGAGCGAGCGGGCGACGGGGCTCCGGGAGAGGGAGGCGGCCCTGGCGGCCACCGCCGAGGCGGAGGCGCCGGAGCGGGCCAGGCTCGCCACCCGGGTGAGCGAGCTTTCACGGGCGCTCCCGGACCTGAAGCGGCTCGGGGAGCTCGCAGCCGCCAGCGCGGTCGAGCAGGAGGCGGTCGAGGCCGCACGGGTCACCTCGGAGGAGGGCGCCGAGGCCGCGCTCCTGGCCGGGAAGAGGCCGCTGGCGCTCGAGGCGGAGGGGGCGAGGCTCGGGCCGCTGGCCGGGGAGGCCGGCGGGCGGGCCGAGACGGCGTCGGCGCTCGCCGCCGCGCTCGAGGCGGCCCTGGAACGTGATTCACTCACGGTCGACGTCGCCGCCAGGGTGAAGGCGGCCGGGGAGTCCGCGCGCCGCGCCACGTCCTCCCGCGCGGCGGCCGAGAAGGCCCGGCTGGCCGCCGAGGAGCTTCACGCCGCCCGCGAGGGGGGCATGGCAGCCTGGCTGGCCCGCACGGCCCTCCAAGACGGGAAGCCCTGCCCGGTCTGCGGGTCGGCCGACCACCCCGCTCCGGCGACGGCCGAGGGGCACATCCCCGGCCAGGAGCAGGTGGACGACGCCCGGGCCGTGGCGACGGCGCTCGGTCGTACCGCGGGTGAAGTGGAGTCGGCCAGCGCCCGGGAAGCCGGGCTCCTCGACGAGCAGCGCAGGCGGCTCGAGGCGGCCGTGGCCCGGGAGTCGCGGCCGGCGTCCGACCTGCGCGCCGGCCACGCCGCCGCGGTGAAGGCGCTCGCCGAGGCCCAGGCGGCGGTGGACCGGCTGGCCAGGCTGGACGCGGATCTGAAGACCGCCCGGGCCGGTGCGGAGGGGGCGCGCGCCCACCGCGACAGCGCCGCCGCCGCGCTCGCCGCGGCGCGGGAG
>CAIQRS010000001.1 GCA_903874275.1 uncultured Anaeromyxobacter sp. | reverse complement strand
GTCGCCTTCGGCCCCGCCAGTCGCCAGCCGGCGCGGGGCCCCCTCGGAGCGGAGCCTTCGCAGCGGGCGCCGGGAACGGGCGTCGCTCTGGCCCGGTGTGACCCGGCGCCATTCACCCTAAGTGAACACTCCCCGCGAGGACAGCGAAGCGGAGAGGGGCGCCCCGGCGCCCGGCGGCATCCGACAGGCTGGCCCGAAGGCGATCCGCGCGCCCGGGCCTACGTCTCCTTCGGCGCCCCGCCCCGTCGCAGGAACGCCGGGATGTCGTACTGATCCTCGTCGGCAGGCGTGTAGGACCCGACGTCGCGGGAGGCCCGCACGGTGGCCGGCGCGGGGCGCGGTCGCGGCGCGGCCGGCACGTCGTCGGTGGGCGGCATGGCCACCGCCCGGGTCGTCATGGGCCGGGCCGGCGCGGCGCGGACCTCGGCGGCGCGGGTCTCGGGGGAACGGACCGGGGCGGGCAGCGGGGGAGGAGCCTCCCGCCGGACGGCCGCCACCGCGGTCACCGGGAGCGTCGCCTGGCGCGGCGTCGCGCCGCGGGGACGGGCCCCCTCGGCGCGGGCGAAGCCGGTGGCGATGACGGTGATCTTGACCTCGTCCTCCATCCGCTCGTCCACCACCGAGCCGAAGATGATGTTGGCGTCGGGGTCGGCGGCGGCCTGGGCCATCGACACGGCCTCGTCCACCTCGTGGAGGGTCAGCGTGGAGCCGCCGGTGATGTTCACCAGCAGTCCCATGGCGCCGTCGAGGGTGACGTCCTCGAGGAGCGGCGAGCTGATGGCGGCCTGCATGGCCTCGGTGGCGCGGCCGGGTCCGGAGGCTCGGCCCGAGCCCATGAGCGCCATGCCCTGCTCGGCCATGATGGTGCGCACGTCGGCGAAGTCCACGTTGACCAGGCCGTGAACCGTGATCAGGTCGGAGATGCCCTGCACGGCGTTGAGCAGCACCTCGTCGGCCCGCTTGAAGGCGTCGGCCAGCGACATGCTCTCCCCGGCCACCGAGAGCAGCCGCTGGTTGGGGATGACGATGAGGGTGTCCACGGCGGCGCGCAGCTCGTCCACTCCGGTCTCGGCCTGCTTGCGGCGCCGGTTTCCCTCGAAGAGGAAGGGCTTGGTGACCACGCCCACGGTGAGCGCGCCGGCCTTCTTGGCGATGTCGGCGATGATGGGCGCCGCGCCGGTTCCGGTGCCGCCTCCCATCCCTGCGGTGACGAAGACCATGTCGGCGCCGGCCAGCGCCTCGGCGATGGCGTCCTGCACCTCGAGCGCCGCCTCGCGCCCGCGGTCGGGGTTGGCCCCGGCCCCCAGGCCGCGCGACACGGTCTTGCCGAGCTGCAGCTTCACCTGGGCCCGGTTGGCCGAGAGGGCCTGGACGTCGGTGTTGGCGGCGATGAACTCGACCCCCTCCAGCCGCCCGGCCACCATGGTGTTGATGGCGTTTCCGCCGCCGCCGCCCACGCCGATCACCTTGATCCTCGCGCCGGGCTCCTTCGAATCGAAATCGATCATGTCGGTTCTCCCCGGGGGCTAGAAGATCTCGCCCAGCCAGTCCTTCATGCGGTTCTTGACCTTGCGGTAGACGTTCTCCTCGCGGATCTTGAAGTACGGGCTGCCGGCCCGCTGCTGGGCCCCGTAGATCACCAGCCCCACCGCGGTGGCGAACACCGGGCTGCGGACCACGTCCACGAGCCCACCGATCCCCTTGGGCATCCCGCGCCGCACCGGCACGCCCAGCACCTCCTCGGCCATCTCGGTCATTCCGGAGAGGAGGGTGGATCCGCCGGTGATGACCACGCCCGAGGCGATGGCCTCCTCCAGCCCGCACTTCTGGATCTCGTGCTGAACCAGCATGAAGATCTCCTCCACGCGGGGCTCGACGATCTCGGCCAGGATCTGGCGGGAGAGCACGCGGGGCTGGCCGCCGCCCACGCTGGGGACCTCGATGGTCTCGCCGCGGTCCACCATGGAGGCCATGGCGCACCCGTAGGCCTTCTTGATGCGCTCGGCCTCGTGGGTGGGCGTGCGCAGCCCGACCGCCACGTCGTTGGTCAGGTGGTTGCCGCCCAGCGCCAGCACCGCGGTGTGGCGGATGGCGCCGTTGGCGAAGATGGCGATGTCGGTGGTGCCGCCGCCCACGTCCACCAGGCAGACCCCCAGCTCCTTCTCGTCCTCGGAGAGGGTGGCCAGCGAGCTGGCCAGCGGCTGCAGCACGATGTCGGCCACGTTGAGCCCGGTGCGCTGGGCGCACTTCACGATGTTCTGTGCCGAGGAGACCGCGCCGGTCACGATGAGGGCCTTGGCCTCGAGCCGCACCCCGCTCATCCCCACCGGCTCCTTCACCCCGTCCTGGTCGTCCACCAGGAACTCCTGGGGGAGGACGTGGATGACCTCGCGGTCGAGGGGGATGGCCACCGCCTTGGCCTGGTCGATGACCCGGTCCACGTCGGACTGCTTGACCTCCTTGTCCTTGATGGCCACCACGCCGTGGGAAGGGAACGCCTTCACGTGCCCGCCGGCGATGCCGGTGTAGACCGTGGTGATCTCGCACCCGGCCATGTGCTCGGCTTCCTCGATGGCCCGCTTGATGGACGCCACGGTGGCGTCGATGTTGACCACCACGCCCTTGCGCAACCCCTTCGACGGGTGCGTCCCGATGCCGATGATGTCGATGCCCTCGTCGGTGACCTCCCCGACGATCGCGCAGATCTTGGTGGTCCCGATGTCGAGACCGACCAGGATGTCCCCAGTCTTCGCCATGTGCTACCTCCTGACGAGTGGCGCATCGCGCCCACGCCGCCGACCCGGGCCCTCTCGGGCCCCTTCCACGTCCCCCGACATCCGGACACCGACCCGATCCGGGTGGCTCCGGTCGTCGAGGTGAATCACCTCGGCCTTGCGCCCCTCGGCGCGGAGCGCCTCGAGAACGCGGTGAAGCCGGTCGAGCTTTCGAGGCAGGTCGCCCTGACCGAGGCGGACCTGCGTTCCCTCGTCGCCGACGTAGAGGGTGACCCCCCAGTCGGCGTCGAGGTGAATCTCCTGGATGGCGGCGAGGGGAACGAGCCCCTCCCGCGCGTACTCGTCGGCGAGCGCCAGCGCGCCGCGCAGGCCGGCCTCGACCGTGGCCCGCCGCTGTGCGAAGTCGTCCCGCCCGAAGCCGGTGACCACCGGCAGGTCGAGCCCGTCGCCCGCGCTGGCCCGCTTGAAGACCTGGGCGTCGCCATCGACCAGGTAGGTGCCACCCAGGTCCACGAGCGCGCGGGGTTCCCGCTCGGTCACAGCGATCTCGATGGCGGGCGGCAGCGTCCGGCGCGCCTCGGCCCGGGCCACCCACGGGTGGCGGGCCACGGCCCGTTCCACGGCGTCCACGTCGGCGGTGAGGAGGTCGTCGCCCGGCTTCACCGGCGACAGCGCCAGGATCTCCGCCTCGGCGGCCCGGGAGGCGCCGGTCACGCGAACCGCCCCGACCCGCAGCGAGTCACCTTTGGTGAAGTGTCGCCAGGCGGCGATCCCGCCGGCTCCGAGGGCGGCCGCGCCGAGCCCCCACAGCACGGCCAGGGTGAGCCCATGGCGAAGGGCGCCCGGAGGGGCCTTCGGCCCCTGGTCCACACGCCGCCTGTTGCGCGCCCGCGCCACGCCACCGCCTCCCAACCCCCGCCGCCGTCCACCGCTTCCAGACGGTATCGCCCAGTCGCGGAGCATGACGCACCGGGGGATCCTGTCCAGTAAATTCAAGGTCCCAGGAGGATGGCTCAGCCCTTCAGGGAGGCGCCGTCCAGGATCCGCTCGCAGAGCTCGGGGAAGGGGATCCCCTTCCCGGCGGCGATCTTCGGGACGAGCGAGGTCCCGGTCATCCCGGGCAGGGTGTTCACCTCGAGGATGTACGGGATCCCGCCCTCGGCGACGATGAAGTCCACCCGGGCCGCGCCGGAGCACCCCAGCGCCCGGAAGGCGGTCTCGGCGTCGCGACTCACCCGGGCGGTCCCCTCGGGCGGGAGGCGGGCCGGGACGTGGTAGGTCGTGGAGCCGGGCGTGTACTTGGCCACGTAGTCGTAGAACTCCCGGGAGGGGACCATCTCCACGGTCCCCAGCGCCACCCCGTCGAGGACGGCCACGTTGACCTCCTGACCCCGGAGGTACTCCTCGACGATGAGGTCCCCCTTGAACCGGGCGGCATCGGCCAGGGCGGCGGGCAGCTCCCCGGCCTCCTTCACGACGTGGACCCCCACCGAGGAGCCCTCGCAGGCCGGCTTCACCACCGCCGGCAGCCCGCTGGGCAGGTCGGCCACCCCGATCGAGCCGGCCCGGGAGGCGGGGAACACCCGGTAACCGGCCAGCGCCAGCCCGGCCCCGCGGAAGACCAGCTTCGAGACCACCTTGTCCATGGCCATGGCCGACGAGAGCACGCCCGACCCGGTGTACGGGACGCCCATCGACTCGAGGAGCCCCTGGGCGCAGCCGTCCTCCCCGTACCGTCCGTGGAGGGCGACGAAGGCCACCTCGGCGCCCAGGGCGCGCAGCCGGACGTCGAGGTCGAGCCCGGCGTCCACCAGCGTCACGTCGAGCCCGCGCGACCGCAGCGCCTCGGCGCAGGCCTCGCCGGTCCTGAGCGACACCTCCCGCTCCGCCGACCGCCCGCCGCACAGCACCGCCACCTTCTTCCCGCTCCAGCGACCCATGGCCTCCTCCCGCGTCAGGGGTGCTCGTCCTGCGCGAACGCGCCGGCGAGCCGCACCTCGAGCTCCAGCTCCACTCCGAACCGCTCCCGGACCCTCTCCCGCGCCATCCGGATGAGCGCGAGGCAGTCGCGCGCCGTGGCGCCGCCCAGGTTCACCACGAAGTTGGCGTGCAGGTCGGACCACATGGCGTTGCCCAGGCGGTGCCCCTTCAGCCCGGCGGCCTCGACCAGCCGGCCGGCGTGGTCGCCGGGAGGGTTCCGGAAGGTCGAGCCCCAGGTCGGCCAGTTGAGCGGCTGGGTGCGGCGCCGGTGCTCCCGGTCGGCGTCCATCACCGCCCGGCTCGCCGCCACGTCGCCGTGCTTCAGGCGAAACCCCACCCGCGTGACCACCGCCCCCTCGGGGAGGCGGCAGGTCCGGTAGGCGAAGCCGAGCTCCTGGGCCGGGATCCAGCGTACCCCCTCCGGCGTGGCCACCTCGACCCGCTCCACCACGTCCTTCATCTCGCCGATGCGGGTCCCGGCGTTCATGGCGACGGCGCCGCCCAGGGTGCCCGGGATGCCTGCCGCGAACTCGCAGCCGGTGAGGCCGGCGGACACGGCACGTTGCACGACCCGGGTCACCGGCGCGCCCCCGGAGAGCACGAGCCGCTCGCCGTCCAGGGACTCCTCGCCGAGGTCCACCGGGAGCCGGATCACCACCCCCCGGATGCCGGCGTCGGCCACCAGCAGGTTGGCGCCGCCGCCCAGCACCAGCACGGGCAGGGCGCGCGAGGCGCATTCCCGGAGCAGCGCCGCCACGTCGGCCGCGTCGGCCGGGCGCACCAGGAGGTCGGCGGGCCCGCCCACGCGGATGGAGGTCCGGGGGGCCAGCGGCGCGTCCGGCGTGCACTCGCCGCGGACGGCGGCCGCGACCTCGCGGACCCAGATCACGGGCTTCCCAGAAGCTCGAGCAGCTCGGGGCCGACGGCGGTGACGTCCCCCGCGCCCAGCGTGATCACCACGTCGCCCTGGCGCACCCGGGCCCGCGCCGCGGCGGCCAGGCCGGTGCGGGGCACGTGGGTCACGTCCTTGTGGCCGCAGGCGCGGATCCCCTCGGCCAGCGCCGCGCCGGAGATCCCGGGGATGGGCTCCTCCGAGGCGGCGTAGACGTCGGAGACGAGCAGCACGTCGGCGTCGTTGAAGGAGGTCTTGAACTCCTCGAGCAGGTCGCGCGTGCGGGTGTAGCGGTGGGGCTGGAAGAGGCAGACCACCCGCCGTCCGTAGGCCTCGCGGGCGCCCCGCAGCGTGGCCCGGACCTCGGCCGGGTGGTGGCCGTAGTCGTCCACCACGGTGACCCCGGCGCGCTCTCCACGGATGGTGAAACGGCGCTGCACGCCCTGGAAGGAGGCCAGCGCCGAGCGGGTCACCTCGACCGGCACCCCCAGGAGATCGGCCAGGGCCACCACCGCGAGCGCGTTCAGCGCGTTGTGCCGCCCCACCATGGCGAGCTCGAACCGCCCCAGCGGCTCGCCGCGCCGGGTGGCCTCGAAGGCCATGCGCGGCCCCAGCACCTCGACCCGGGTGGCCCGGTAGTCGGCCTGCGGCGCCTCGCCGTAGGTGACGAAGCGCTTGTCCACCAGGGGGAGGATCGACTGCACGCCCGGGTGGTCGATGCAGAGGATGGCGGTCCCGTAGAAGGGGACCCTGTTCACGAACTCCACGAAGCCGCGCTTGAGCGCCTCCTCGGTCCCCCAGTGGTCGAGGTGCTCGGGGTCCACGTTGGTGACCACCACCAGGGTGGGCGCGTAGTGGAGGAACGACCCGTCCGACTCGTCGGCCTCGACGACGATCCAGTCCCCCTTGCCCAGCTTGGCGTTGGAGCCGAAGGCGTTCATCTTCCCCCCCACCACCGCGGTGGGGTCGAGGCCGGCGTGGGCCATGAGGTGGGCCGCCATCGAGGTGGTGGTGGTCTTGCCGTGGGAGCCGGCGATGGCGATGCCCTGCTTGAGCCGCATCAGCTCGGCCAGCATCTCGGCGCGGGGGATGACCGGGATCTGGCGGCGGCGGGCCTCCACCACTTCCGGGTTGTCGCGGCGCACGGCCGAGGAGATCACCACCACGTCGGCGTCGCCCACGTGCGAGGCGGCGTGGCCCAGCTCGATGCGGCCGCCCAGGCCGGAGAGGCGGCGGGTGGCCTCGGAGCCCTTGAGATCCGAGCCGGAGACGGCGTAGCCGAGGTTGAGGAGCAGCTCGGCGATCCCGCTCATGCCGATGCCGCCGATTCCGACGAAGTGGATGCGCGGGCTGCGGGAGTGGAAGAGGGTCATTTCGGGCCGACGGTGGGGGGGCGGACGGGGCGGAAGCCGGGGGGGCGCGGGCGCCCCTTGGGGGTTCCCCAGCGCCGCACGGTGAGCTGGGTGAGCACGTCGGCGATCTCGCTGGCCGCCTGGGGGCGTCCCAGCAGGCCGGCCGCCCGGGCCATCCGGTCGCGCACCGCCGGGTCGAGCAGCACGCGGCGCATCTCGGAGGCGAGCAGCTCGCCGGTGAGGTCGCGCTCCTCGATCATCACCGCGGCCCCGGCGTCCACCAGGCTCCGGGCGTTCACCACCTGGTGGTTGTCGGCGGCGGCCGGGAAGGGGACCAGGATCGAGGGCTTCTTGCAGACCGTGAGCTCGGCCAGCGTGGTGGCGCCGGCGCGGCAGACCACCAGGTCGCTGCCCGCGTAGGCGGCGCTCATGTCGGTGATGAACTCGCGCACGTCCGGGGCGAACCCCACGCCGGCGTAGCCCTTCTCGACCTGCTCGCGGTCCCGCGCCCCGGTCTGGTGGACGAAGCGGACGCGGTCGCGCAGGTCGGCGAGGAAGGGGAGCGCCTCGATGACCCGCATGTTGAGGCCGTGGGCGCCCTGCGAACCGCCGAAGACCAGCACGCGGAGCTGCTCGTCCCGCTTGGAGACCGGCCGCATGTAGTTCTCCAGCAGCTGGCGGCGGATGGGGTTTCCGAGCTGCTGGACCTTGCGGCCGGGGAACTGGCGCCCGGCCTCGGGGAAGGCGGTGAAGGCGGCCTGGACGACCTTGCCGAGCAGCCGGTTGGTGAGGCCGGCCACCGCGTTCTGCTCCTGCACCGCGGTGGGGATGCCCATGAGGCGCGCCGCCAGCACCACCGGGCCGGAGGCGTACCCCCCCACGCCCACCACCACGTCCGGCTTCCACTTGCGGAGCACCCGCCAGGACTGCGCGAAGGCGCGCGGCAGGCGCAGGAGCCCCGAGAGGACGCTCCCGATCCCCTTGCCCTTCAGTCCGCGCACGTCGATGAGCTCGATGGGGTAGCCGGCGATGGGCACCACCGAGGCCTCCAGGCCGCGGGCCGTCCCCACGAAGACCACGTCGTTCTTGGGGTGGCGGGTGACCACCTCCTCGGCCAGCGCGATGCCCGGGAAGACGTGTCCCCCCGTTCCTCCGCCGGCCACGAGCAGCCTCACGAGGCGCTCCCCTCCGCGGCGGCGGCGGCGAGGCGAGGCGCGCGCTGCGCCTTCAGGAAGCCGCCCTGGCCGCCGGAGACCGAGAGCAGCATCCCGGCCGCCGCCAGCATGGTCATGAGGGAGCTGCCGCCGTAGGAGACGAAGGGCAGGGTGAGCCCCTTGGTGGGGAGCAGCCCCAGCACCACCGACAGGTTCACCAGGGCCTGGGAGCCGATGAGGGTGGTGAGGCCGAGCGCCACGTAGCAGCCGAAGGCGTCGGGAGCGCGCACGGTGGCCCGGAACCCGCGCCACACCAGCACCGCGAAGAGGAGCACGAGCAGGGACATGCCGACCAGCCCGACCTCCTCGGCGATGACCGCGGCGATGAAGTCGGTGTGGGCGGCGGGCAGGTAGAAGAGCTTCCCCTTCCCCTCGCCGAGCCCCTGGCCGAACCAGCCGCCGTTGCCGATGCCCAGCAGCGACTCGACGATCTGGAACCCGATGCCGTCCCGGTGCTGCCAGGGATCGAGGAAGGCGGTGATGCGCTGCATGCGGTAGGGGGTGCCGGCGATGAGCTTCCACCCGATGGGGATGGCCAGCACCACCGTGCCGAGCAGGTAGACCACCTTCACGCCGCCCGCGAAGAGCATGACGAAGAGCACGAGGAGGAGGATGACGGCCGTCCCCAGGTCCCGCTCGGCCAGCACCAGCCCCACCAGCGCCAGCGTCACCGCGAGGTGGGGGAGGAAGCCCACCGAGAACATCCGCATCCGCTCCTTCTTGCGGGAGAGCGAGCGGGCCAGGTAGAGGACCAGGATCACCTTGGCGGCCTCGGCGGGCTGGAAGCGGACGATCCCCAGGTCGATCCAGCGCCGCGCCCCGCCGGCCACCTTGCCGATGCCGGGGACGAGCACGAGCAGGAGCGCCACCACCACCCCGAGCAGGAGCGGCACCGCCAGCGGCTCGAGGCGGCGGTACCCGAGCTTGAGGAAGGCCAGCAGGAGGGCGAAGCCCACCCCGGAGGCGACCAGCTGCCGCTTGAGGTAGTAGAACTGATCGTGAACCCGGGCGTCGGCGGTGACGGCGCTCGCCGAGTAGACCATGACCAGCCCGAGCCCGGTGAGGAGCAGCACCGCGGCCATCATCCACGGGTCGATCGGGAGCGCGGTGGGGACGCGGCGGGCGGGGGCGGCGTCGTCGCTCATGGCAGGGGAGCCGCCGAGGCGAGGCGCCGGAAGGTCTCCCCCCGCTCCTCGTAGGTCCGGAACTGGTCGTAGCTGGCGCAGGCCGGGGAGAGCAGGACCACGTCCCCGGGGGCGGCCAGGCGGGCGGCGCGGCCCACCGCGGTGGGGAGGTCGCCGCAGGACTCGGTGGGGCCGAGGTCGCCGAGCTCCCGCTCGATGGCCGGGGCGTCCTCACCCAGGGTGAGCAGCGCCTTGACGCGCCCGGGGAAGAGCGCGCGGAGCGGGGCGTAGGGAGCCCCCTTTCCGCGCCCGCCCAGGAGCAGGATCACCGACGGCTTGCCGGCCGGGAAGGCCGAGAGCCCGACCACCGTCGAGTCCACGTTGGTGGCCTTGGAGTCGTTCACCCACTCCACGCCGCCGCGCGAGGCGACCAGCTCGAGCCGGTGCGGCAGCCCCGGGAAGCCGTCCAGCCCGCGCTGGACCGCCGGCCCGGGCACGCCCATCAAGCGGGCGCAGATCACCGCCGCCATGGCGTTCTCCCGGTTGTGGCGGCCGAGCAGGGCCCGGCTGCGGACCCGGTAGCGCTCCGGCTCGCCGGTGGGGCCGGTCCAGCGGACCACCTCGCCGTCGTCGCGGGCGGCCATGGGGGCGCGGCCGCCGAAGCCGAAGGTGATCACGTCGCCGCGGCTCGACCGGGCGGCCGCCAGCGCCAGCGGGTCCCGGTCGTTGGCCACCGCCACGTCGCCCGGCTGCTGGTTCGAGAAGAGGCGCGCCTTGGCCGCGATGTAGCCGTCCATGCCGCCGTGCCGGTCGAGGTGGTCCGGGGTGACGTTCAGGATGGCGGCCACCCTGGGGCGGAAGCGCTCGATGCCCTCGAGCTGGAAGGAGGAGAGCTCGAGGACCGCCACGTCGAAGTGGGTGCCGGAGAGCAGCAGCTCGGAGAAGGGCGTTCCCAGGTTGCCGCCCACGAAGGCGGCCCGGTCCTCCTGGAAGAGCCGGCCGGTGAGGGCGGTGGTGGTGCTCTTGCCGTTCGTGCCGGTGATGGCCACCACCGGGACGTCCTCGAGGAGGCGGGAGGCGAGCTCCACCTCGCCCATGACGGGGATGCCGGCGCGCCGGGCCGTGGCGATGCCCGGCAGGGTGAGCGGGACGCCCGGCGAGACCACCACCAGGTCGGCCGAGGTGAAGTCGCGCTCCCGGTGCCCGTCCAGCGAGAGCGAGACCGGCAGCCCCTCCAGCAGGGCCAGCGCCTGGGAGAGCTCGCCGACGGGGCGCCGGTCGGTGACCGTGACCCGCGCACCCTCCCGGATGGCCAGCCGCGCGGCCGCTGCGCCGCTGCGGGCCAGCCCGACCACCAGCACCTTCTTCCCGGAGAGCAGCAGGGGCACGGTTCTCCTCCTAGCGCAGCTTGAGCGACATCAGGGCGACCAGCGCCAGCATGATGGAAGCGATCCAGAATCGCACGATGATCTTGGGCTCGGACAGCCCGGAGAGCTCGAAGTGGTGGTGGATGGGGGCCATGCGGAAGACCCGCTTCCCGGTGGTGCGGAAGGAGGCCACCTGCACGATGACGCTCACCGCCTCGACCAGGAAGACGCCGTTCAGGATGGCCGAGGCCACCTCGTTCTTGGTGAGGATGGCCAGCATGCCCAGCGCGCCGCCCAGGGCCAGCGAGCCCACGTCCCCCATGAACATCGAGGCCGGGTAGGTGTTGAACCAGAGGAAGGCGATGCCGGCCCCGGCCATGGCGGCGCAGAAGACCGCCATCTCCTCCGAGCCGTGCACCGGCGGGATGCCCAGGTAGGCGGCCAGGCTGAAGCCGGCGATGGTGGTCCCGGCCACGTAGGAGAGCACCAGGAAGGCCACCGCCGAGACGATGGAGGGGCCGATGGCGAGCCCGTCGAGGCCGTCGGTGAGGTTGACCGCGTTGGAGGTCCCCACCACCACGAGGAGCATGAAGGGGACGTAGGCCCAGCCCATGTTCCAGTCGAAGCGCCGGGTGGGGACGAAGGGGAGGGTCACGTGGGTGTCGAGGAAGGAGCCCACGGTCAGGAAGGGGAAGGTGGCGTCGAGCTGGAAGTTCCAGTCGGTGAGGAAGACCACGTAGACGACCAGGACGATGACGGTCTGCCAGAGGAGCTTCTGCCTGCCGGGGAGCCCCTTGGAGTTCCTCTTCGAGATCTTGAGGTAGTCGTCGGCGAAGCCCACCGCCCCGTAACCCACGGTGACGAGGAGGACCGCCCAGACCAGCCGGCTGCGCAGGTCGGCGAAGAGCAGCGTGGCCGCCACCAGCGCCAGCAGGATGAGCGCGCCGCCCATCGACGGCGTCCCGACCTTCTTCTTGTGCCCGTCGGGCGTGTCCTCGCGGACGTTGGAGTGGCCGTACTGGAGCCTGCGCATGCGCTGGATGAACCAGGGGCCGAGGAGCAGCCCGAGGACCAGCGCGGTGAGCCCCGCCGCCACGATGCGGAAGGAGGGGTAGCGCAGCACGTTGAGTACCGTGAAGCGCTGCGCCATGGGATAGAGGAGGAGGTAGAGCATCAGTGCCTGGGGAGGGGCATTAGCGCAGGGCCTCGACGAGTCTCTCGAGCTTCATCCCCCGGCTCCCCTTCACGAGGAGCGCGTCGCCGGGGCGGAGCCGCTCGCGCACGAACGCGACGAGAGGCAGGGGATCCTCGGTGTGGAAGGTGTCGGACGGGTTCATGCCGGCCTCGAGCGCGGCCAGGCGGGTCAGGCGGGCGCGCGGTCCGAAGGTGACCAGGGCGGCCAGCCCGGCTGCTGCTGCGTCCCGGCCCAGCTCCCGGTGCAGGTCGTCCTCGGTGGGTCCGAGCTCGAGCATGTCGCCGAGCGCGGCCAGCGCGCGCCCCGTGCCGGCCAGCTGCCGCAGGGTGAGCAGGGCCGCCTTCATCGAGGCCGGGTTGGCGTTGTAGCAGTCGTCCACCAGCAGCACGCCGGAGCGGAGCCGCTCCACGCGCAGGCGCCGCCCCACCGGGCGCACCCCGGCCAGGCCGCGGACGATCTCGCGGTCGCTGCAGCCCAGCGAGAGCGCGGCTGCGGCCGCGGCCGCGGCGTTCACGGCGTTGTGCTGCCCCACCAGCGGCAGGCGCACCTCGACCTCCTTCGTGCCGATGCCGAGCAGGAAGCGCATGCCCTCCGGGTCCTGCGACAGGACGCCCAGGACCGACACGTCGGCCCCCTTCGCGCCACCTCCCGAGAAGGTGAGGACGCGACGCCCCGACTTGAGGGCCCGGTGCAGCATGCGCGGGTCGTCGGCGTTGGCGATGACGATGCCGTCGGCGGGCAGCCCCCTGTAGAGCTCCCCCTTGGCCTCGGCCACGCCGTCCACCGTGCCGAGCCCGGCCAGGTGGGCCGGGAAGGCGTTGGTCACCACGCCCACCCGCGGCTCGGCGATGGCGGTGAGCCGGCCGATCTCGCCCCGGTTGCTCATGCCCATCTCGATCACCGCCGCGGTGTGGGAGGCGTCGAGCCGCAGGAGCGTGAGCGGCACGCCCACCTCGTTGTTCAGGTTGCCCTCGGTCTTCAGGACCGGGGCGCGGGTGGCCAGGATGGCGGCGATCATCTCGCGGGTGGTGGTCTTGCCGTTCGATCCGGTGACCCCCACCACCGGGATGGAGAAGCGCAGCCGGTGCAGGCGGGCGATGGCGCCGAGCGCCAGGAGCGTGTCCTCGACCTCGAGGAGCGGGAGCCCCGGGGGCCCGGCCACGGCGCGTCCGCGGGCCACCACCGCGCCGGAGGCCCCCGACCGGGCCGCCTCGGCCAGGAAATCGTGCCCGTCGAAGCGCTCGCCGCGCAGGGCCACGAAGGCGCTGCCGGCCGGGATGGCGCGGGTGTCGGTGGAGATCCCCTCGACGGGGGCGGCCGGGTCGCCCAGCCAGCGGCCGCCGGTGGCCGCCGCCAGTTCACGCGCGGTGAAGCAAGGTCCGGTGCTCACGCGGCCTCGAGGCCCCGGCGGGCCTCCTCCCGGTCGTCGAAGGGGCGTCGCTCGGTGCCCACGATCTGGTAGTCCTCGTGCCCCTTGCCGGCGATGAGCACCGCGTCGCCGGGGCGGGCGGCGGAGAGCGCCAGGGCGATGGCGGCCCGCCGGTCCTCCTCGACCAGGTAGCCCCGCTCCCCGGCCAGCAGCCGCTCCCGGGAGAGGCGGGCCAGCCCGGCCTCCTCCACTCCGGGTACGATGGCGTCGAGGATGGCCCGGGGCTCCTCGGTGCGCGGGTTGTCGCTCGTCACCACCACCAGGTCGGCGGCCAGGCCGGCGGCGAGCCCCATGAGCGGCCGCTTGCCCCCGTCCCGGTCGCCGCCGCAGCCGAAGACCACGACGAGCCGGCGGGGCGAGAGGGCGCGGACGGCCGCGCAGGCGGCGGAGAGCGAGTCGGGCGTGTGGGCGTAGTCCACGAAGGCCGAGACCCCGCGCCCGTCGATGCGCTCGAGCCGCCCGGGGGCGCCGCGCGACGCGGAGAGGCCGGCCGAGACCGCCTCGACCGGGAGGCCGAGGGCCAGCGCCAGGCCGGCGGCGGTCATGAGATTCTCCAGGTTGTGCGCGCCCACCAGCGGCGACGACAGCGGAACCTCGCCGAGCGGCGTCGCCAGCACGGCCCGGATCCCCGACAGGCCGATGGCCACCGACCGCGGCGCGATCTCGGCGCCGGGGACGCCGAAGCGCCACACCGTCCTTCCGGCGGCGCGCAGCTCGGCCGCCAGCCGGGCCCCGTGGCCGTCGCCGGCGTTGACCACCGCCACGCCGTCCCGGGTGAGACCCTCGGTGAAGAGTCGCCGCTTGGCCTGGAAGTAGGACTCGACGTCCGGGTGGTAGTCGAGGTGGTCGCGCCCCAGGTTGGTGAAGCCGGCGGCGCGGAAGCGGAGGCCGGCCACCCGCTCCTGGTCGAGGGCGTGGGAGGAGACCTCCAGGACGGCCAGGCGCGCGCCCGCCTCCACCATGGCGGCCAGGAACTCCTGGAGCTCGGCGGCGTCGGGGGTGGTGTGCGAGGCGGGGAGGGTGCGCCCCGGGAGGCGGACGTTCACCGTGCCGACGACGCCCGAGGGGACGCCGGCCGCGCCGGCGCAGGCCTCGACCAGGTAGGTGACGGTGGTCTTCCCCTTGGTGCCGGTGACGCCGCAGAGGGCGAGCCGCTCGCCCGGGCGGCCGTGCAGGTTCCCGGCGGCGATGGCCAGCGCCCTCCGCGCCGAGGGGACGAGCAGCACCGGCGAAGGCGGGCAGTCGAGGGGGCGCTCGGCGAGCACGGCCACCGCGCCCGACCGGACCGCGGCCGGGGCGAAGTCGGCCCCGTCGGCGCGGGCCCCGGGGACGGCCACGAAGAGGGCCCCGGATTTCACTCGCCGTGAATCAGAGGTCACCGCCGACACCTCGGCGTCGGGCGCCTGCCCGAGCGCCGCGCCGGTGCCTTCGATGACCCTGGACAGCAGCATGCTCTCGCCCTTCCCGACCTGCCCGGGAGCGTAGCCCGGTGCGATATCGGGAGCAGCTTTTTGCTCCCGAATTCCGCGGGGGTCAACCCGGAGGCGCCAGCGTGAGGCGGACCCTCGTCCCCCGCCGGACCACCTCCCCGGCGCGGGGAGCCTGGGCGGTCACCCGGCCGCTTCCCCGGATGTCCCCGGCCAGGTCGGCCGACTCGAGCCTTCGCAGGGCGGCCCGGGCCGGGAGTCCCTGGAGGACCGGCACGGCCACCGCGCCCGCGTCGGGGGAGGCCCGGCGGGCGGGGACCTCGACCGTGGGGAGCGCCACCCCCTCGTCCCGGTCGGGGGCGGCGTCCGCCGCGGGGACCGGAAGGGGAGGAGGGAGCGCCGCCAGCGCGCCGCCGGTGGTGGGGACCCCACGCGCCTTGAGCGCGTGCTCGGTCAGCTCGCGGAAGACCGGGGCGGCCACGTCCCCGCCGTAGACGTCCCCCTTCGGCTCGTCGATGAAGACCCCGATGACCACCCGGGGCGCGTCGGCCGGCGCGAAGCCCACGAAGGAGGAGAAGCGCTTGTCGGCCGAGTAGCCACCGGTGGCGGCGTCGGCCTTCTGTGCCGTGCCGGTCTTCCCGGCCACGCGCCAGCCCTCGAGGCGCGCCTTCTTCCCCGTGCCGTCGGCGTCGGCGACCACCCCCTCCAGCCAGAGGGAGATCTGCGCCGCGGTCTCGGCCGAGATCACGCGCCGGACCGGGGTCGGGACCGCCTCCGACAGGACGTCGCCCGAGACCGGGTCCACGACGCGCCGCACGAGCCAGGGCTTCATGAGGATGCCCCGGTTGGCGATGGCGCCCATGGCGAGGGTGATCTGGAGCGGGGTCGCGGTCAGCCCCTGGCCGAAGCTCATGTTGGCGAGCGAGATCTCGGCCTTCGGGAAGGGGATCTGGCCGCGGGGCTCGCCGGCGACTCCGACCTGGGTCCGCTCGCCGAAGCCGAAGGCCAGGAAGGCCTGCTGCAGCCGCTCCCGCCCGAGCTTTCCCCCCACCTTCGCCGCGCCGATGTTGGAGCTCGCCGCCATGACGCGCGCCGGCGGGACCCAGCCGAGCCCCTTGTGGTCGTGGATGGTGTGCTTGCCGATGGTCCAGCGCCCGTTCTCGCAGAAGATCGGTCCGGTCGGCGTGATGGCCCCCTCGTCGAGGGCGCGGGCCAGCACGATGGCCTTGGCCGTCGAGCCCACCTCGAAGGTGTCGAGCACGGCGCGGTTGCGCAGGTCCTCCCTGCGGGGCGCGTTGGGGTTGAGCAGCGGCGCGGTGGCCAGCGCCAGGATCTCGCCGGTGGCCGGGTCGATGGCCACGGCCATCCCCGACGCGGCCCGCGCCTGCGCGACGGCCTGGACCAGCGCCCGCTCGGCGGCGTTCTGGAGCCCCTGGTCGATGGTCAGCTCGACCCGCGCCCCCTCCAGCACCCGCTCCGGCGCCGGTCCTGCGCCGAGCAGGTGGGCCCCGCGCGCGTCCCGCAGCGAGGGCAGCCGCATGGCCTCGCCCTGCAGCGACTCGTCCCAGGCCTTCTCGACCCCCTCCAGCCCCTCTCCGTCGTCTCCGACGATGCCCAGGATCTGGCCGGCCAGCTCGCGGCGCGGGTAGTAGCGGCGGGTCTCCTTCACGAAGCCCACGCCGGCGAGCTTCATGGCGCGGACCTGCTCCGCCTCGGCCGGGGAGACCCGGCGCTTCACCCACGCGAAGCGCACTCCCTTCGCGACCTTCTTCTCGAGGAGCTTGTGGTCGAGCTGCAGCGCCTTCGCCAGCCTGGCCAGGTCGCGGGTCCGGGCGCCGGCCGGGAAGGTGCGCGGATCGACGAAGATCGAGTCGGCCTCGGCGTTGCCGGCCAGCACCGCGCCGTTGCGGTCGGTGATGGTCCCGCGCCGCGGCTTCTGGGTCAGCTCGCGCAGGTACTGGTCGCGGGCCATGCCGCCGAGCCGGTCGCCCTGCAGGATCTGGAGCTGGACCGCGCGGGCCGCCACCACCACGAACCCCACCGCGAACGCCAGCGCGACGATCCCGATGCGGATCGCCATCCAGCGCGCTGTGCGGGGCTCGATCCCGGCGCGCATCGCCCCTCAGGGACGCGCCGCCTCGGGCGCGCGCGCGAGGGGGCCGCTGCGGGCCTCCCGCCGCCTGGACTGATTCTTCACATCTGGCTCCGCCGGGCCGGGTCGTTGATCTGCCCCGTCGCCAACCCCACCAACCCGTACCTTCCCGCCCGCCATACCCGCCATCACCGCACCCGGTGCCGGCGGAGCCATGCCCAGTCGCTCGCGTGCGAACCGCTCCAGGCGGCCCGGCGAGCGCAACGTCGCAACCTCGAGGTTCAGCCGGTCCCGCTCCGAGAGGAGCTGCCGGTGCTCCGATTCCAGCCGTCCCAGCTCGTAGCCGGAGGCCTGCACGCGGGTCCGCGACCACACGTGGAAGAGCCCGACGCCGAGGAGCGGCGCCACGAGCAGGAGCCCGATCAGCACGGCGGTCGGGCCGCCCGCGCGTCCCGGGCCCCTCACCGGACCTTCACCACCGCGCGGAGCTTCGCGCTGCGGGAGCGGGGGTTCCTGGCCACCTCGGCCTCGGAGGCCGTGACCGCCTTCTTCGTGACCTGGCGGAACTCGGGGTCGGAGCCGCAGCGGCACACCGGGAACCCAGGCGGGCAGGTGCACTCCCTGGTGAGCGACTGGAAGGCGTGCTTCACCATCCGGTCCTCCAGCGAGTGGAAGCTCACGGCGGCGGCGCGGCCGCCCTTGCCGAGGACGCGGGGAAGCGCCTCGAGCCAGGCGGCCAGCGCGCCCAGCTCGTCGTTCACGGCGATGCGCAGCGCCTGGAAGGTGCGGGTGGCCGGGTGGATGCTGCGCGGCCAGGCCTTGCGCGGGATGGCGCCGGCCACCACCTCGGCGAGCCCGGCGGTGTCGAGGGAGCGGGCGCCGTGCTTCTCGACGGTGGCGCGGATGGCGCGGGCGATGGGGCGGGCGAAGGGCTCCTCGCCGTACTCGCGCAGGATGCGGGTCAGCTCGCGCACGTCGGCGCGCTCGAGGAGCTCGGCCAGCGTCTCCCCCTCGCCGGACATCCGCATGTCGAGCGGGCCGGGGCGGGAGAAGGAGAAGCCGCGCTCCCCCACGTCGAGCTGAGGCGAGGAGACGCCCAGGTCCACGAGCGCCCCGTCCACCCGGTCGATTCCCAGCGAGCGGAGCACGCCCTCGGCGTCGCGGAAGTCGGCGCGCACGGCGCGGAAGGCCTCGCCGAAGCGGGCCAGGCGGGCCTTGGCGGCGGCGACGGCGCGCGGGTCGCGGTCGGTGCCGATCACGTGCGCCCCCCGCTCGAGAAGCGCCTCGGAGTGGCCGCCGCCGCCCAGCGTGCCGTCGAGGATGAGCGCGCCCTCCCGGGGGGCGAGCAG
The DNA here is from genome assembly GCA_903874275.1 of uncultured Anaeromyxobacter sp. Lineage (GTDB taxonomy): Bacteria > Myxococcota > Myxococcia > Myxococcales > Anaeromyxobacteraceae > CAIOAK01. The sequence continues at coordinate 4,884 of CAIQRS010000001.1, read as the reverse complement.
CTGGACCACCTCGCTCTGGAGAACGGTTTCATGCGCGAATCCGGTCACCCGGCCTCCAGGGCGTGAGCCAGGTCGGGGTGGAACTCGACGCCGAATCCGCCGCCGGCGTGGACGAGGTCGCGCAGGTAGGGGCTCGCGCCGGCCAGGCGCAGCCCGGGGACCTCGCGGAGCAGCCGCGCCCCGGCGTAGTGGAGGTGGCGGACCCGGGAGAGGTCCACGACCACCAGGCTCCCGCCGGCCCGGGCCCGCGCCGCTGCGGCCGCGACCGAGGCCAGCTCGGCGAGCGGGAGCTCCCCGTAGCAGCGGAGCACGGTGACGCCGGCCTGTTCGCGGAGGACGTGCATGGCCTATCCGAAGAAGTCCACGACGTCGCCGGGGGGGATGTCCTGCAGCATCTGCTCGTCGTAGGCGGCGCGGTCGAAGAGCTGGATGGTGCGCCCCATGCCGACCCAGACCACGTCCTTCGAGAGCTGGGCGAAGTCGCGGAGGATGGGCGGCACGAGCACGCGTCCGTGGACGTCCAGGTCCACCTCGTGGGCGGAGGAGTAGAAGCGCAGGATGTTGCGCTGGGCGCGGGCGTCGAGGGGGCTCGTGGTGAGCACCTTCTTCTCGAGCTCCTTCCACACCGACTGCGGGAGCGCCTGCACGGCGCGCCAGTACGGGTACTGGGTGAGCACCAGCTTCGGCTCGCCCGCCGCGGCGAGCGCTTCCCGGAACTTCACCGGGAGGCTCGTTCGCCCCTTCGCGTCGATCGAATGCTGGAAGTTCCCGAAGAACACGGCCTGACCAATCCTGACACCAAGATCCGCTGGATGACACTTTCTCCCACCAACGGAGCGATCTACGAAGATCGGGGGCAGGATGTCAAGAAGGCCCGGAGATACCGGTGCTTGCACTGCTCAGACGTCTAGCCGCGGAACGAGGGATAGGGGGAGGAGCGGCACCTACACGCAACTGGTGGGGAGGGGCCGGGGCGGCCTGAAAACTGGCGCCCGGGCGATACCGGGAGGATCGTCGCACCGACGCCCCAAGTTTCTTTCGCCCATGACCTTCCGATACCGCTCCTTCTCGCTCGCCCCCGTCGCCCTCATCCTGGGCGCGGCGCTCTGCGGCGCGCTGGCGGCGCTCCTCGCACCCGACGGCGGATCGCTCGCGCCGCTGCTCCCCGCCCCGGCCGCGGCGGCCGGGGCGCTGCTCTGGGTGGCGCGGCGGGACGAGGCGGCGCGACTGGGAGTGCTGGTCCTGGACGGGACCGGGATCCGGCGCGTGCGCGGCGACGGGAGCGTGCTCCACGCGGTGCGCTGGGACGACATCCGCGCGGTGATGGTCGATCCGGGGCGCGGCGAGGCCATCCTGCTCGTGCCCGGAGGAGGGTTCCCGGTGCGCTCGGCGGAGGGGCCGGGCGGCGTGGGGCTCGAGCACTTCCGCGCCTTCGTCGAGATGCTCCCCGACTACACCGACGCGCCCGTCAACCTGCCGGGGCGCCCCGCTCGTCCCGCTCGTGGCGGGCCTGCTCTGCCATCACCAGCGCGGTGACGCGCTTCTCGAGCGCGTTGAACTCGGACGAGGACGGGTCGCGCGGGCGGGGAAGCGTCACCGGCACGACCTCCTTCACCGCCCCGGGCCGGTAGGTCATCACCACCACCCGGTCGGCCAGGAAGATCGACTCCTCGATGCCGTGGGTGACGAAGAGCACGGTCTTCCCCGACCCCGCCCAGATGCGCAGGAGCTCCTCCTGGAGGTTGCGCCGGGTGAGGGCGTCGAGCGCGCCGAATGGCTCGTCCATGAGCAGGATGGGCGCGTCGATGGCGAGCACGCGGGCGATGGCCACCCGCTGCCGCATGCCGCCGGAGAGGTCCTTGGGGAAGCGGTCGCGGAAGTCGAGCAGGTTGAGCTTGCCGAGCCAGGAGTCCACCGTCTCCCGGATCTCCGGGGCCGGCCTGCCCTTCACTTCCAGTCCAAAGGCCACGTTCTGGGCCACCGTCATCCAGGGGAAGAGGGCGTACTCCTGGAAGACCATGGCGCGGTCGGGGCCCGGGGAGGTGACCTCGCGGCCGCCGGCCAGGATGCGCCCCGCCGTGGGGGGCGAGAAGCCGGCCACGGCGTTGAGCAGCGTGGACTTGCCGCAGCCGGAGGGGCCGAGCAGGCAGACGAACTCGCCGGCCGCCACCTCGAGGTCGATGCCGTCGAGCGCCACCACCTCGCGCCCGCCGGTGGCGAAGACCTTGCGCACCCCCTCGACGCGGATGGCCGGAGGCGCGCTCATCCCTCCAGCCCCCGGTGCCAGCGCAGCAACCGCGCGCTGATGCGCCCCATCACCCCGTCGATGACCAGCCCGATGATGCCGATGGTGATCATGCCGGCGATGATCTTGTCGGACCAGAAGTACTCGCGGGCCTCGAGGATGCGGTAGCCGAGCCCCTGGTTCACCGCCGTCATCTCGGCCACGATCACCACGATGAAGGCCACCCCGATGCCGATGCGCATCCCGGAGAGCACGTAGGGCATGGCCGACGGGAGGATGACCCTCCGGAAGATGGTCCACTCGGAGGCCCCCAGGTTCCGGGCGGCCCGAAGGTGGATGGCGTCCACGTGGCGCACGCCGGCGATGGTGTTCACCAGCACCGGGAAGAAGGCGCCGAGCGCGATGAGGAAGAAGGCCGGCGGGTTGCCCAGGCCGAACCAGAGGATGGCCAGCGGGATGAAGGCGATGGGCGGGATGGGGCGCAGGATCTGGAGGAGCGGGTCGAAGAGCTGGTTGACCCACTCCTTCGCGCCCATGAGCAGGCCGAGCGGCAGCGCCAGCCCGGCCCCGATGGCGAAGCCGCCCAGCACGCGGTAGAGGCTGCCCGCCGCGTCCTGGAGCATCTCGCCCGAGGCGGCGTAGTCCCACCAGCGGACCACCACCCGCGACGGGGCGGGCATGATGATGGCCGAGATCGCGCCGGTGCGGGAGACCACCTCCCAGACCACCAGCACGATCACCGGGACGAGGACGGCCCGCAGGAGGCGCGCGCTGCGCCCGCTCATGGGCTACTTCACGCCCAGCTTCTGCTTGGCCGCCGCGAGCAGGTCGAGCCGGACCCAGTCGGCGGCCTTCGGGGGGGCGGTCATCTTGCCCACCCCGTACTTCACCATGAGGTCGGTGGTGACCTGGATGTGCTCGGGCGTGACGTCGAAGGTGAAGGCCGCGTTGGACATGGCGTCCCGGTAGTCCTCCACCGTGATCTGCCCCTTGAACATCTTCTCGCGGACGTAGGTCTCGGCGAGCTTGGGGTCCTGCTGGAACAGGCGGGTGGCGTCCACGAAGCACTCGAGCACGCGCCGGGCCACGTCGGGGCGCTCCTTGTACATCTTCTCGGTCATCACCATCACCCGGATGGGCTCGCCGAGCACGGTGTCGTAGGGCTTGAGCAGCTCCTTGCCGAACCCCTTGTTGATGGCCTGGGAGGACTGCGGCTCCGACTGGCACATGGCGTCCACCTGCTTCTGGAGCAGCGCCTGGTTCAGGTCGGCGAAGGCCAGGTAGACGAGCTGGACGTCGGCCTTGCCGGCCTGCTCCGACCAGGTGAGGCCGTGCTTGGCCAGCTCGGCGAGGAGCAGAAGCTCCTGGGCGCCACCGCGGGCCACGCCGACCCGCTTCCCCTTGAGTTCCGCCACCGAGGCGATGGGGAGGTCGGGCCGGATCACCAGCCGCGCGCCCCCCTTGGCGAAGCCGGCCACCACCAGGACCGGGCCGCCACCGGCCCGGTTGGCCACCGCCGCGTCGGCGGCGCTCGCCGCGATGTCCACCTCGCCCCGGATGATGGCCGGGAAGATGTCGATCCCCTTCGGGAAGACGATCTCCTGGACGTCGAGCCCGAACTTGCCGCAGTGCTCCTTCATGAAGGAGACCGCGCCGTAGTGGGCGAACTTGAGATTGCCCAGCTTCACCACGTCGGGGGCGGCCTCGGCGCGGGTGGCGACGAGGCAGGCGGCGAGCGAGGCGGCCAGGGCGACGGACAGGGCGATCCGGCGGGTGGACACGGTTGCCTCCGGGGGGGCGGGGATCACTTCGCGAGCTCGACCCTGGGCAGGTGGGCCAGCGACTCCTTCACCTTCTCGGCCGGGTACTCGAAGTCCTCCAGCTTGCCGGAGAAGTAGGCGTCGTAGGCGGCCATGTCCACGTGGCCGTGGCCGGAGAGGTTGAAGAGGATGACCTTCTCCTTGCCCTCCTGCTTGGCCTGCAGCGCCTCGTCGATGGCCACCCGGATGGCGTGGGCCGACTCGGGCGCGGGGATGATGGCCTCGGTGCGGGCGAAGGTCACCGCGGCCTCGAAGACCGCCAGCTGTCCCACCGCGCGAGCCTCGATGACGCCGGCGTTCACCAGCTGGGAGACCAGCGGCGAGGCGCCGTGGTAGCGCAGCCCTCCGGCGTGGATGCCCGGGGGCATGAAGTCGTGACCCAGCGTGTACATGCGGGAGATGGGGGCCATCTGGGCGGTGTCGCCGTAGTCGAAGGCGTAGACCCCCTTGGTGAGCGTGGGGCAGGAGCTGGGCTCGGCGGCCAGCAGCCGCACCTTCGACCCGGCGGCCTTGTCGGCCACGTACGGGAAGGCGATGCCGGCGAAGTTGGAGCCGCCGCCGTGGCAGCCGATGACCACGTCGGGGGTGTCGCCGGCCAGCTTCATCTGCTCCTTCGACTCGAGGCCGATGACGGTCTGGTGCATGCAGACGTGGTTCAGCACGCTGCCCAGCGCGTAGCGGGTGTCGTCGCGGGTGGCGGCGTCCTCCACCGCCTCGCTGATGGCGATGCCGAGCGAGCCCATGCTGGCCGGGTCGCGGGCCAGGATGGAGCGCCCGGCGTTGGTGCGGGGCGAGGGGGAGGCGATCACCTCGGCCCCC